>DATKNQ010000040.1:0-15718 GCA_035541265.1 Bryobacteraceae bacterium | reverse complement strand
AGGAAGGCGAGCGTTTGGCCGTCGGGCGACCAGTGCGCCGCGGAATCGTGCGGGCCGGCAGTGATCTGGCGCGCCGCCCCGCCGCTTGACGGGATGATCCATAGCGACGTTTCGTAGTTATCGTGCTTCGCGTCGACGGTGACCAAGGTGTAGACGATCTTCGCGCCGTCGGGCGAGATCTGCGGCGAGGCAATCCAGCGGAAGGCGTAGAGATCGGTTTCGGTGATCTGGCGTTTGGCGGCGGCTGGACAGAGCGCCGCGGCCAGGGCCAGAGTGGCGACCATGCGTAGGTACATAAGTTGCATTAGAGCACAGGATGCCGGCGCGACTGATGGCGCGTCCGACGGCGACCGCGATGCAGTGGACGTCATTGCCGCTGCCTCGCCGATTGCGAATGGCAATTGTGGGCGACATCTCGCGGTACTTGAGCGAAAGCTCCGCCCTACAGCCGCAAGCAGGCCCCCAGGACCTATGCTGACACGCCTGTGACTGTTTCGCCTGCTCTGCGTCGTCTGCCTGACATCAGGTAAATATTCGCTCGCGGCTGAAAAAGAGGATCGCCCGAAGCCTCGATGCCATCTACTCGCGGAATCGGGTCGAAGATGATGTGCTGTTGTTCGCTCTCATTATTCGGAGCGATCTGGGTCAGACTGATCTCGCCGAGGGTGAGCTGCTGACGAGTTTTCGGCCAGCGGATCGTGGCATCATCCACGCTATCGCTGTCGTCAGCCAATTGAACCACGATGCGAAATCGGACGGCCTCCTGGCCGGCCCGCTCCCTGATCTCGTCGAACAGGAAGTCTGGCGTCTGAGCGGCCGCCGCTGCCTCGCTCAAATATTCATTGCCTGCCACCGGCAGCATCCGGTAGCGCCCGTACCGGCTCACGCCGTTCGCATTTGTAAATTTGAATGCCGAGACCGCGAAGAACGACTCCTTCGCAAAGCTCGCCGGGATGGGCTTGGGAGTTTGCACAAACGCCAAAGCCGCGGGATGCGCCCCCAGGAATTGTTCGATGGCGTTGGGATGCGGCCCTGCCGGATCGGTGGCGATCAGCGCGTTGAGGAAGGCAAGGAATTCCTCGACGGTGCGCACAGGGAAGGCGTCGACCGAATGGGCGACGATGTCCGTGTGGACATGCTCGGAAAGGTGGAAACGGATGGCGCAGCCGCGAGGGCTCGCATTCTGACTGTTGTCGGGAACCGCGGGAATTCCGGCGAAGTCCGAGAAGCGCACCGTTACGGGTACGGAATCCCGTTGAACGTGCGGTGCGCGGGTGAGCGAGCCTGCCTCCGGCGAACGCTGAAAGACGCCTGTCAGCAGGACGCCTTTCGCGTGAGCAGGTCTGAAACCTCGGTGAACACCACCGTTCGCCTTATCGAAGGCTTCGATGACGTCATGGCTCAGGGACAGCAGTTTCGGTTCGGTGGTCAGGGGCATAATTGTTGTCTCCTCTGAATGGATTCGACTTGCAGCTCTAGCGATTCTACTATGGCTTGGCGACGTTGAGACCGGCACTTCCGGGCGCGGCTCAATAGGAAAAATGAAGGGGCCTGCTAATCACCCGCAACTCTCCGAAAAGGCGCTTACCTGCCTCCAGATCCGCCGGCGACAGCTCAGGGTGCGGGCGTGACAAAGCAACCTCGTAGCTCTGCTCGCGATCTACGACGACGAGGCACTTCGGCTTATCATAAAAGGCCATAGCGCCCCTCATCAACACGAACATCCGTGAGAACAGCTCCGTTCGGTCAACACCTCTGGCCGCGCCCACGACATAGACCCACTCAGGCATCGAGTCAAATCGAGCCGTTCTAAACGTGAATCCGCTGCCCTTATCCTCGACGCGCCCCTCGGCGCCATGAAGCGCACGACCCAGTTCCGCGCGTTCTCGGAGCCGGAGATCGGCGAGCGCGGCCTGCATCTCTATGTAGTTTCTTCTGGCATCTGCAGCCGCGTATGCGGCCAAAATGTGCGGGGGTAGATCGTCGGCGTAGTGGGGATTTCGCTCGGCAAGCTCGTCGGCAACATGCTCCAACAGGAATGCATACCGATCTGCTTCAAACTTGCGCTTGAGCGATGCCTTCAGCCGATCCTGCTGGGCCGCGACCGCGTTGCGAGCATCCGCGCGGCCAGCACAACCCGCGAACGAACCGTCGTTGAGTAGATAGAAGGAAAACAGCGTTTCCTCGTCGCCAATCAACCTAAGATCTGCCGGAGGAAATGTACGCCTCTCAGCCAGATACTCCATCAACTCTGGCATGCTTCTCAGCAAAACCGTCAAATTCAAGAAATCGTTGACCGATAGATAGGTAATCGGAACGCCGTGGTATTCGAGCGGAAGTTTGTCCGCATCCGGCTGCAGGTCCACTGGCTGAAACACTTCGACTGCGACAACTCCATGGCTAATCGGCGATAGTCCATCCTTGAACTCCACGTGCCCACGGCGCGGATGGTCGCACCATACAGCAAACCCCTTCGGACGGGTGAAGGCCCGTCGCAACTGCGACCAACCCTCTTTAGCCTTCTTCAGCGCCCACAGTTCCGACCTTTGTGTGGAGCGCTCGGTTGGATTCTCTTGGCATTTCTGTTCAATGAGGAGACTAGCTCCTCTGTGAAGGATTCGAGAAATCAGCTACCCCCTCCTGGCGTTGGCGGATGGTCGTTCGCACGCTTCGAAATACAAACTCAGAAACAAATGGAAGAGACAGGAACTCTTCGACACGCCGCTCCGCCCAAACGGTGCGCTGGGTCGGCATCCCAGCGGGATCAACAGACGAGAACGATGCGGTGTTCTCAGGCTGCAAATTCTCCATAGTCACTGATCCTAATTACGGATTTCGAGGGTTTGGTCCGCTCCATCGATTCCCGCAAAAGAGCGTTGATCCGGGTCTGATAGTCCGCGCCTTGTCCCTTGAGCCACGCGAGAACATCCGAGTCCAGTTGGATAGGGACCAGCTTCTGCTCCGGACGGTAGAACTTCCCAGTGACCGCCCTTCTCCAGTCGAACGCCGGCGGAATATCGGTGGTGTCGATTTCCGCGGACTTCATTTGTTTGAGAACACGAATTTCATCTGTTCGAGCGTTCTTGGTTCTTCGCATATGCACGCCTTTCGCTCGGGATTGCCTTTCGGACCGATATCAGGCGAATCACTTCGTCATCAATCTCCTCCCGGAACGTGTGAGCAACAGCCAATACCACGCCCGAAACCATGCCAAACGTTTGCCACCGCTCTTCCCCCTCCACAATACGTTCTTGAATACTAACATTCGAAGCACATCAAGACCGGCTCTTCGCGCCGCTAATATACTCTAGTACAGCGTCGAAATTGACCGTTGCCGCACTATAGCCTGCCTCCCGGCACTTCCAGGCGCGAGCGCCGTCTAATGAGGCATATGGAAACGTTCTGGAAAGACCTGAAGCATGCCTTGCGCCTGCTGCGGCAGAGTCCGGGCTTCACGGCGACGGCTATCTCCGCGCTGGCCTTGGGTATCGGCGCGAACACGGCCATCTTCTCGGTGGTGAACACGGTCCTGCTGAAGCCGTTGGCCTTTCCCGATCCCGAGCGCATCGTCACCCTGATGAACAGCTCGCCCCAAGGCAGCTTCCCCGCCGCTTCCGTGCCGAAATACAACAACTGGCGCAGCCAGACGCAGGTTCTCGAAGACGTCAGCGCCTACGACACGGGCGGGCCGGGCCTCAACCTCACGGGCGGCGATCGCCCCGAACAGCTCAAGGGCATCCACGTTTCGTACGAATTCTTCCACTTGTTCGGAGCTCAGCCGGCCCTTGGCCGCACCTTTGCCGCGGCGGAGGACCGCCCGCACGGCGGCAACGTGGCCGTGCTTTCGAACGGTCTATGGCGGCGGCGATTCGGGGCGGACCCCAGAATCGTGGGCAAGGCGCTCACGCTCGGCGGCGAGCCCTTTACCGTGATTGGCGTGCTCGAACCCGGATTCACCTTCGATCCGGCGCCCGACGTTTATCTGCCTTTCCAGGCCGACCCTAACAGCGCCAATCAGGGCCACTATTTCCGCGCATCCGCGCGCCTGAAGCCGGGCATCTCGCTAAGCACGGCGCAAGCCTCGATGAAACTCGCGGGCGAGGAGTTCAAGCGCCGCTTTCCCGGCGCGCTCGGCCCGAACATGAGCTTCAGCGTGGAACCCATGCAGGATCTGCTGGTGCGCAATGTGCGAACCGCGCTGTATATCCTGCTGGGCGCGGTGGGCTGCGTGCTGCTCATCGCCTGCGCGAATGTAGCCAGCCTGCTGCTGGCGCGCGCCACTGGCCGCGCGCGTGAGATCGCCATCCGTGCCGCGATCGGCGCGGCCCGCGGCCGCATCATCCGGCAACTGCTCACGGAAAGCGTGCTCCTCGCAGCAATCGGCGGCGTTCTGGGGCTGTTAATCGGCTTATTGGGCGTGCGTGCGCTGCTGGCCGTGAATCCAGGCAACATTCCGCGCATCGGACCGGAAGGCGCCGCCGTGACGCTCGATTGGCGCGTGCTGGCGTTTACGGTGCTGTTGGCGCTCGTCACCGGCGTTCTGTTCGGGCTCGTCCCCGCGATCCAGGCTTCCCGCACCGATCTGAACCTCACGCTCAAGGAAGCTGGTTCGCGCACGGGATCGGGCCTGCGGCAGAATAAGGCGCGCGGGCTGCTGGTCGTCCTCGAGATGGCGCTGGCGATCGTGCTGCTGGTGGGCGCCGGCCTGCTGATCCGCACGTTTTCCGCGCTGCACACAGTCGCGCCGGGCTTCGACCCGCACGATGTTCTGACGATGGACACGTCGCTCACCGGGACGCACTTCGATCGCACCGCCGCCATCGCTACTATGACCCGCGAGGCGCTGGATCGCATCCATGCCATCCCTGGAGTAGAGGCCGCCGCCGCGACGTCCTATCTGCCGCTCGAAGGCGGCTTGGGGCTCGGCTTCGTGATCGAAGGCCGGCCGCAGACCAATGGCGAAGAGCATGGAGGCGCGGGTTGGAACTATGTCACCGCGCGATTCTTCGATGTGTTCCGCCTGCCCGTCTTGCGCGGGCGTGTTTTCACGGAGCGCGACGACGCCTCCGCGCCGCCCGTGGTGGTGATCAATGAAGCCCTGGCGAAGCGGTATTGGAAAGACGGCGCCGACCCGATCGGCCATCGCCTGATCATCGGCGGCGGCATGGGGCCCGATTTCCAGCAGCCGCCGCGCGAGATCATCGGCATCGTAGGAGACGCACGGGATGGCGGGCTGAACAGCGACCCGGAGCCGGAGACTTTCGTGCCTCTGGCCCAGGTCGGCGACGCATACATGGTGCTGAATAACCGCTTCATGCCGCTGAGTTGGGTGGTGCGCACGAAGGTCGCGCCGTTCTCCGTTTCGGCGCCCATCCAGAAAGCGTTTCAGGACGCGGCGGACCTGCCGGTGGCACACATCCGCAGCATGGATCAGATCGTGATCGGATCGACGGCGCGCGATCAGTTCAACACCTGGGTGTTGGGCATCTTCGCGGGTGTGGCGATCCTGCTGGCGTCGATCGGGCTGTACGGGCTGATGGCTTATGCGGTGCAGCAGCGCACGCTCGAGTTCGGCATCCGCCTGGCACTGGGCGCGGATGCGGCGATGCTGCGCAACATGATCGTGCGGCAGGCGATGCTGCTGGCGGGCATCGGGATCGTCGTGGGGCTGGGCACGGCATATGGGTTGACGCGTCTGATGGCCACCCTGCTGTTCCGGGTGAAGCCCACCGATCCGGTGGTGTTCGCCAGTGTGACGATCCTGTTCACCGGCGTGGCGCTGCTGGCGAGTTACCTGCCAGCGCGGCGCGTCTTGCGGGTGGATCCAGTGGTAGCGCTTAGATATGAGTAACCGTTGTTAATCAATTGCTAACACGCAATCCGCGCGGCCAACGATATAATCAGAGAGGCCACGTCCGCCCGATTGCATGCAGCACCTGCTTGAAGCGGTTGAGTTTCGAAATCCCACCCGCGCGCGCGAGGATATCGCGCGTTTGGGGCGCGGCATTCCGGAGCGCATCGCGGCACGCATCCAGGCGCTGCTGGCGGCGGCGCCCGATCCAGACGAGGCCTTGCATTTCCTGGAACGATTGCGCCAGGAAAATCCGGCGGCTTTCAATCGCATCAGCAGTGTGACGGCGTTGTTACGCTGCCTGATGGCAACTTTCTCCTACAGCCGGTTTCTGTCGGAGGCCGTGCTGCGGCATCCGGAGTGGCTGCTGCAAGCGGCCGACCCGGCGATGCTGCACCGCATGCTATCGGCCGAAGAGTTCGCGGAGCGCTTGCGGCAGTTCCGCGAGTCGGAAGGTCCGGATCTGCCTTCTCCCGTGCTGCTCGCGCGATTCCGGCGGCGGCAAGTGCTGCGCATCCTGCTGCGCGATGTGCTCGGGCTAGCCGCGCTGCCGGATATCACCGGCGAACTCTCGAACCTGGCGGACGCGATCCTGGATCTGGCTTACCGGCGCATTCGCGCGCGGCTGGTGGAACGGCACGGCGAGCCGGTGTGCGAGGGCCCGGACGGGCTGCGGCGCGCGTGTGGATTTGCGGTGATCGCGCTGGGGAAACTGGGCGGGCAGGAGCTGAATTACAGCTCGGATATCGACCTGATGTTCGTCTATTCGGACAACGGCCAGACTGACGGGCCCCAGCCCATCACCAACAAAGAGTTTTTCAAGAAGGTCGCCAACGAGTACACCGAGCTGCTTTCGACTTACACCGCGGATGGTTCGTGCTATCGCGTGGATCTGCGGCTGCGTCCGGACGGGCGCCTGGGCGAGGTTTGCAGTTCGCTCGAGGGGGCCAAGCGCTATTACGAGGAACGCGCGCGCGACTGGGAAAAGCAGATGCTGATCAAGGCGCGCGTGTGCGCGGGCGATGCGGCGCTGGGCCGCGAGCTGCTGGAGTTTGTGGAGCCGCTGATCTACGCGAGCACGCTCGATTTCCGCGCCGTGGAAGCAGTCTCCGAGGCGCGCGAGCGCATTAGTGAAAAACTCGCGGCCAAACGCGCGCGGGCGGGCGTGGATGTGAAGCTGACGCCCGGCGGCATCCGGGACATCGAGTTTCTGGTGCAATGCCTGCAGCGTCTGCATGGCGGCCGCGAGCTGTGGCTGCGGCACGGCGGCACCCTGTTCGCGCTATCGCGCGTGCACGACAAGAATCTGCTTTCGGCCAGCGAGTACGGGCGCCTGGCATCGGCTTACGAATTCCTGCGGCACCTGGAACATCGCCTGCAGTTCTACGACGATCAGCAGACCCACGCGCTGCCGACCCATCCGGACGAACTGGAAGTGCTGGCGCGCAAAATGCCCTCGCAAGGCGGCGAGCCGCTCACGGCGGCATCGCTCGAGGTATGGCTCGACACGCACCTGAGCAATGTGCGCGAAATGTACGAGCGGGTGATCGAGGCGCGCAAGCCGATGTATTACACGCTGGCCGAGGAGCGCACCGCGGAACGCTGGGAGCCGGACCTCGAACTGCCGCCGGCCGCCCCCACGAATCTCTCGCTCTACCTGGATAGCCACGCGCCGCAGCTCGCGGCCACGCTCGCGCGCCTGCCGTTGAAGCGCGGCCGGGAGCGACTGGAACATTTTCTGGAGAATCTGACGTCGAATGCGGAGTGGCTGGCAAGTCTGGATGCCGATCCGAAACTGGCGGTGCAGGTAGTGGACATTTTTGAGCACAGCCAGTATTTCGGCGATCAGCTCTTGCGCTGTCCGGAGATGCTGGCGGAACTCAGGCGCAGCGGCGAAACGCCGGAACAGGACGCTATCGAGGAAGACGCCATCAAGGATAGCGCGTCGCTGCGGGCGTTCTTCCGCCGGCGGATGTTTCGCATCCAGAGCGACAGCCTGCTGGGGCCCGCGCCGATCTTCGAAACGCTCGAGCGCACCTCGGACCTGGCGGATGCCGTGATCGCGGCCGCCTACCGGATCGCGCTGCGGGAGGCGCCGGGCCCGGCTAGTGCGCATTACGTTCCGGCGCGCCAGATGATGGTGATCTCGCTCGGCCGGCTGGGCATGCGCGAGTTCGACCTGGCTTCGGACGCTGATTTGCTCTTCGTGGTTCCGGACGAGGACGCCGGCGAGCTGCCGTTCTGGACCGCCGTGGCCGAGCGCATGATCCAGGTGATCAGCGCGTACACGGGCGACGGCGTGATGTTCACGGTGGATACGCGGCTGCGTCCGAACGGCCGCGAGGGCGCGCTGGTGCAGGCCGAAGGCGCCTATTGCGAATATTTCGCCCGGCACGCCGAAACCTGGGAGGGCATCGCGTATATGAAGTCACGCGGCGTGGCCGGCAATCTGGAACGCGCCACGGAGTTCCTGCACAAGCTGCAGGAGCTCGACTGGCGGCGCTATGGGCAGAGCGGCCGGTCGCGCAAGGAACTGGCGCAAATGCGCGGGCGCCTGGAAAAGGAGCAGGGCGCGCGCAATCCGTTGAAGGCCGCCGCCGGCGGATTCTACGATATCGACTTCGCCCTGATGTATCTGCGGCTGCGCGGGGCCGGGATATTCTATAAGGTGCTGAATACTCCGGCGCGCATTGATGTGATCGAACAAATGGGCCATCTGGAACGCGAGGATGCCGACTTCCTGCGGGACGCCGCCGTGTTCTTCCGCGCCATCGACCACGGTCTGCGCGTGGCGAGCGGATACGCGGGCGGCCACTTGCCCACTTCGCCTTCGCAATCCGAGATGCTGGCGGAGCTGGTGCGGCGTTGGACGCCGCCGGGTTTGCACGATCAGCGCCTCGACCTGAAGCTGGCCGAGATCCGCCACAAGACGCGCGAGTTTTTCAATCGCATCTTTGGAGTCTGATTGGCTGATTCCCGTGTCCGCCGCGCGCTGCAACTCGTGGCGGCGCCTGCCATCGTGGTGCTGATCGTGGCGTTCTACGTGCGCCTGGTGACGGTCAATAACACGACCGTGGCGCTCACGCTGCTGCTGGCGATTTTGGGGATCTCGGCCTGGTGGGGGCTGCTGGAGGCCACCATCGCTTCGCTCGTGGCGGTGATGGGATTCAACTACTACTTCCTGCCGCCGGTCGGCACGTTCGTGGTGGAAGATCCGCAAAATTGGGTCGCGCTGATCGCGTTTCTGATCACCGCGGTCACGGCCAGCCAGCTTTCCGAGCGCGCCAAGCGCCGCACGCGGGAGGCGGTCGCGCGGCGCCGGGAAGTGGAAGGCCTGTACGCGCTGAGCCAGAGCCTGCTGCTGAGCGGCAGCGCGCGCACGGCCAGCCGGGACCTGGTCAGCCGCGTGGTGAAGATTCTGGGCGTGCGCACAGCGGCCTTCCACGCCAAGCTCAGCCACGAAACATTTCGCTGGGGGCCCGACGATCCGCAGATTTCCGACGAACAACTGCAGGCCGAGCGCGAGGAGCCGCTGATCGATGCGCAGCGCGGCTTCGCCATTATTCCAGTCCGGCTGGGCGGACTTGCGCTGGGCAATTTGGGTCTGGCCGGTCCGCTGCCTTCCGAAGAAGTGCTCAGCGCCGTGGCTTACCTGGTGGCCATCGCCATCGAGCGGGCGCGCGCGCTCGAAGAAGCTAGCCGCAGCGAGGCGGTGCGCCAAAGCGAAGTGCTGAAGTCCGCGCTGCTCGACGCGCTGGCACACGATTTCCGCACGCCCCTGACTTCGATCAAAGCGGCCGTGACCAGCCTGCTGGGCCAGCCGCGGCCGGAAGAAGAGCGCGAGCTGATGACCATCATCAACGAGGAGGCCGACCGGCTGAACCGGCTGGTGGCCGAGGTGCTCGAGATGGTGCGCATCGAGGCAGGCAAGCTGCATCCGGAAAAGCGGCCGCACGATGCCGGCGAAATCATCCATACGACGCTGGCGGAGATGAAACCCGCGCTGCACGGGCGGCCCGTGGAGGTACGCCTGCAGAACGCGCTGCCGGAAGCGGACGTGGATTTCGAGTTCATCCAGCAGGTGTTGAAGCAGTTGATCGACAACGCACTCAAATACTCGCCGCCCGAATCGCCGTTGACGATTTCCGCGCGCGCGGGCGAGGGCCGCATCGTCATCAGCGTGGCCGATCGCGGCAGCGGCATCGACGAAGAGGAGCAGTTGCGCGTGTTCGACAAGTTCTACCGCGCGCGCGAGCATCGCTTCCGCGTGCCGGGCAGCGGCATGGGGCTGGCGATCGCCAAGGGCATCGTGGAAGCGCACGGCGGCAAGATCTGGGTGACCAGCGAGCCGGGACAAGGCTCGGTCTTCAGTTTCTCGCTGCCCGTGTACCGTGGTGAAATAGTTCGGTGAGCGCCGGAAAGATTCTCGTGGTGGACGACGACCCGCAAATCCGCCGGGTGATGCGCGCCACGCTGGTCGGGCACAAGTACGAAGTGATGGAAGCCCGCAGCGGCGAAGAAGCCCTGGCGAAGACTTCCGCCAAAATGCCCGACCTGGTGCTGCTGGATATGAACATGCCGGGCATGGGGGGCCTCGAAACGTGCCAGCATCTGCGGACAGGTTCGGATGTGCCGATCATCATCCTTTCCGTGCGCAACACCGAAAAGGACAAAGTGGCGGCGCTCGATGCGGGCGCGGACGATTACATCACCAAACCGTTCGGCATGGAGGAGTTGCTCGCGCGCATCCGGGCCGCCTTACGGCGCGCGCCGACATCGCCCGAAAGCGGCCCTCACTCGGTCTCCACGCGCGACTTGCAGATCGACTTCGACACCCGGCGCGTATCGCTGAAGGGCAAGGAACAGCGCTTGACGCCGAAAGAATTCGACCTGCTGCGTTACCTCGTTTCGCAGGCCGGCAAGCCGGTGCCGCATCGCGAGCTGTTGCAGGCGGTATGGGGCCCGGATTACGGCGATGAGCCCGAGTACCTGCGCGTGTTCATCAATCAACTGCGCAAGAAGATCGAGCCCAATCCGGCCAAGCCGCAGTACATTCTGACGGAGCCGTGGGTCGGCTATCGTTTCGCGCTGGGCTCGGAGAGCGAGTAGCGGAGGGGGAATTATGCCATTCGAAGCCGCTGTGGACGCGGTGGTCGCGGGCGACGCAGCCACGCTGAAGTCGCTGCTGCGGAAGAATCCGGAACTGGTGCGCGCGCGATCGGCGCGCCCACACCATGCTACGCTCCTGCACTACACCGCGGCGAACGGCGTGGAGGACGAACGCCAGAAAACGCCGCCGAACGCGGTTGAAATCGCGAGAATGCTGCTCGAAGCGGGCGCCGAGCCCGATGCGACGGCCGAGATGTACGGCGCGCCTGCAACCACCATGGCGATGCTGGTGTCGAGCTTCCATCCGGCGCAGGCAGGCCTGCAGTCAGCGCTGGTTGAGACGCTGCTCGATGCGGGCGCGGCCATCGAAGGGGCACTGATGACGGCGCTTTCGTTTGGCTATCTCGATGCCGCCCGGACGCTGGCCCGGCGCGGCGCGCGCACCGATTCTCTTCCGGCGGCCGCGGGCCTGGGACATTTGGACGATGCGGCGCGGATGCTGCCCTCAGCCGATGCGGAGCAGCGCCATCGCGCCCTGGCGCTGGCCGCGCTGCACGGGCATGCCGACGTGGTCCGGCTGCTGCTCGACGCGGGGGAAGATCCCAACCGCTATAACCCCGCTGGCAATCATGCGCACTCGACTCCGTTGCATCAAGCCGTTCTGGCCGGCCACGAAGCCGTGGTGCGATTGTTAGTCGAGCGCGGGGCAAGGCTGGATATGAAGGACACGGTTTACGGCGGCACGCCGCTCGGCTGGGCCTTCTATGGCAAGCAGAGGGGGATTGCGCGCTATCTTCGTGTGCACGGAACCGCCTAAGACGCGCGGTTGTGATTACGATGCCGTCACGCGCTCGCGGACGTTGAATTCGAGTTTCCAGCGGCGGCCGTCGCGCGCGGCGCACCAGAGCTGCAGCATGCCGGTCTCGGTGACTACGGTTTCGAACGACACGGGCACCACTCCCGCGGCGTTCTCATCGGCCGGGAGATTGACTTCGATAGGGGCGAGCTCTTCAAGATCGTCGCCGAAGTCTTCGATGAGATCGCCGGCCTGGTCGTTCTTGCGCACCGCCGAGGTGAAGAAACGAAACTCGGCCGGCTCGCCGACCACGAGGCCGAACTCGCGGTTGGGAATCCGCAGGTCAGTGCCTTCTTCCATGCCGAACGGAACTACGGTTAGTGCTTTGAACGGCGCCGGGAATCCGGGTATCGAAGGCAGCGCGCTTTCGATCGCAACGTAGTAAGTACGCGGCACGCCACCACGGATGCGCACGCCCCGGCCGCGCCGCGCCAGCCCGTAGTAAGCCGCGCCGCGCGAGACGGCATGCATCAGATCTTCGCCGCTCAACGGCTTCACGGGCGGCAAGCCTTCTTCGGCCAGCCAGGAATCCAGCACCGCCAGCAGACGCTCGCGGATCAGCGCCGCGTTCAGAACCCCGCCGTTGAATAGCAAGTGCGTCGGACACGCCAGACCGCTGGGCCCACGCCGTACTCCGCCGTGTTCCGCCGCCGCCGCCTGTTGGCGGAGAAAACGCGCCAAATGGCGGGTGATGGCGGCATCCGCGGCGTAAGGCAGTCCGATTTCCTGCAAACCCGCGCGGCGTTGGCGCGCGGGCATGTCCTGGCTGGATACAGTAGGCAGAAAGCCTTCGCTCAACATACGCTCCAGATCGGCGCGCTGCAGCTTGGCCTTGATGGAGCCGCCAACCAGCCCCGTGCCCTTGCCGAGGATGGTGACCGGCGCTTCGTCCTTCTTGTTGGCCGGATCGAGCAGCTTTTCCTTCGCGGCGCGGCAATTGTTCCACAGCGCCTGGAGTTGGAAGTTGTCGATCCGCGTGCCTTGCTGCGCCAGTTGATCGGCCACCAGACGGGCCAGCGCCAGGTCGATGTTATCGCCGCCCAGCAGGATATGCTCGCCGACGGCCACGCGGTCGAGCGAAAGCCCCCCTTTCTGTTCGGTGACCGCGATCAAGGTGAAGTCCGTGGTGCCGCCGCCGATATCGACTACCAGGATCAGGTCGCCGACGGCCACGCGCTCGCGCCAGTCCGGATGCCGCTCGATCCAGGCATAGAACGCAGCCTGCGGTTCCTCGAGCAGCGTGATGTCCTGGTAGCCCGCCTGCTCGGCGGCTTTGATGGTCAACTCGCGGGCGACGGCATCGAACGACGCGGGCACGGTCACCAGCACCTGCTGCTCGACGAACGGCGCATCGGGCATCTTGCTGTCCCAAGCCCGGCGCAGATGATCCAGATAGCGGCGGCTGGCTTCGACCGGCGAAAACTTCGGTACGCCTTCGGGCGCGCGAAAAGGCAGCAGCGGCGCGGTACGATCCACTCCACCGTGCGAGAGCCACGACTTCGCCGACGACACGAGGCGGCCGGCGTTCTCTACACCGCGCTTCTGCGCCAGCCGTCCGACGACAGTCTCCGGATTCCCATCCCACGGCAGCGCAGTCGAGCCGGCCGGGAAGTCGCTCGCACCCGGCACATAGAGGAACGACGGCAGCAGGTCTTCGTCGCGCACTTCCGACGGATTGACGAGCTGTGGAATGCCCAGCAGCTCGACGTTGGGCAGGGCGAACGCGTCGGCATCCGGCCGGTTTTCTGCGTAGGAAAGCGCGGAGTTAGTGGTGCCCAGATCGATGCCGATGATGTAGCGGGGTTCCATTGAGCCGCTACTCGATCTCGATTTCGGCGGGCGCGATAATGGACGCGTCCTGCTTGGGGTTGAGCGCGGGCAGATCCATCTTGGCGGCGCGCCAGCCTTTGTGCCGCAGGGTCCCCCCTTCCGGCTTGGTGGCCGGCACGTTGCCGATGAACTTCACCGCCGCCGGATCGCTGGTGGATGGGCGAGTGTACGCGCCTTCGACGCCATCGATCACCGGCTGCAGGCTCAGGTAGCGGGCGAGGGAATCGCGGGCCTGGTCGTGGAGGCTCCGCACGGCCGCGCCGATCTGGTCATCCTCATACGCGGCGATGTCTTCCATGAGGAAGTCGACCAGACGGGAGTCGCGCTGCAGGATGGCCAGCAGTTGCAATGCGTGAGCCGGGTTGGGAGGCTGCGGCTCCGCCTTCGCCGGAGCCTTGGCGGCGGGCGCCTGAGGCTTGAGCTCCTTGGGCAGAGGATTGCCGAACAGGATGGCAAAGAACGCGCGGAAAGCTAACAGAATACGGCTCAAGTGTTGTGCTCCAAGTACTTAGGATAACATTGGGCAGATGCGCGGCCGCTTGCTCGGGTCTGACCCGATCACGACAACAGCGCCACGCGCAGCTTCTCGAATTGCCGGCGGGCGATCTCGGCCCAGTCGCTGGTGCTATCCAGCTTCAGATAAGCTTTCCAGTGGTGGATGGCGCGCAAAGCGTCGCCGCGCCGCTCGCACAACAGTGCCAGGTTGAAGTGTGCGTCGCCGTACCGGGGATTGATCCGCAGGGCCGTCTCGTAACACTGCTGGGCGCGCGCCAGGTCGCCGCGCTCGTCATAGAGATTGCCCATGTTGAAATGCGCCAGAGGATAGTTGGGATCGGCCTTCAAGGCCTGCGTGTAATAGCGTTCGGCTTCTTTGTATGCGCGCAGGCGGTATTGAATCGTGCCCAGATTCACGAGCGCGCCGGCGGCGTGCGGATTCAGCTCGATGGCCTGCCGGTACGCTTCCACGGCTTCCTCCACGGGCGCGCCGGTCTCCTCGAGGAAGAGTCCCTTCTGAAACCACGATTCCGACTCCTGTTCGCGCGCCGGCGCGGGCGGTTGCGCGGACAGAGGCTTCACTGTGCCGCCCTCGGCCGTATCGAAATCGAGCAGGATCTGGCCGGTGAGCGCTTCCATGTTCTGACCCGCGACCCGCACGGTGATGCGGCGGCCGTTTGAGAAGATCTTCAGTTCGGCCAGCGGATCCTGCACGCCGGAAAGGCGCTGTTTCAGCGAGTCGAGCGCGCGGCCGATATTCCGCAACGGGATGCGGTGGGCGCGCAGCGCGGCGAGCGCACGCAGCGCGATCAGGTCACGAAAAGAGTAAATGGCGGTGGCCGGCGCCAGGCCCGACCGCTCCCACGTCTTGAGCTGCCGCTCGGAGACGTGGAGCATCCGGCGAACCTCGGCACGCTCGTACTGGTGCTTCGGCGCGGAGGCAGGCACGGGGGAATTTTAGCATGAACGCGGCGGGAACTTCCGGCATTTGGCGTGCATCCTATCCCGTGGATGCGTCTGGCCTGTGTATTTTTTTCCGCTCTCGCCGGAATGACCTTGCTGGCGCAGGACTTTACCTTTCGCAGCGACGCACGGCTGGTGGTCCTGAACGTTTCCGTCTTCGACCAGCATGGCCAGGTAGTGAGAGACCTGCCGAAAGAGGCCTTCACGGTTTACGAGAATGACGAGAAGCAGACCGTCACCAGTTTCCGGCAGGAAGACGTGCCCATCTCGCTTGGGCTGATCATTGACAACAGCGCCAGCATGCGCGACAAGCGCGACCGCGTGGCTTCCGCCGCGCTGGCCATGGTAAAGGCATCGAATCCGGATGACGAGGTTTTCATCATCAACTTCAACGAATCCGTGGTGCTGGCGAGAGAATTCACCAACAATCTGAAGGAACTCGAGAACACGCTGCGGAATCTCGACTCGCAGGGTGAAACGGCCATGCGCGACGCCTTGCTGTTAGGCATCGAACACCTGCGCCAGCATGCCAGCCGCGACAAAAAGGTGCTGCTGGTGGTCACCGACGGGGAAGACAACAGCAGTTCCGAGAAGCAGGCACACTTGATCCAGGC
>DATKNQ010000039.1:0-23391 GCA_035541265.1 Bryobacteraceae bacterium | reverse complement strand
CTCACGGGCCTGGAAGCCAAGGCCCTGCGCACCGGCGCCTCGGAAGTACACATCGAGGATATGCGCGAGGAATTCGTCACCCAGTATCTGTGGAAGCTGGTGCGGGCGGGCGGCGTTTACGAAGACAAGTATCTGTTGGGCACGTCCATCGCCCGGCCGCTGCTGGCGAAGAAGCAGGTAGAAGTCGCGCTGCGCACCGGTTGCGACGGCCTGGCGCACGGCTGCACGGGGAAGGGAAATGACCAGGTGCGCTTCGAGCTCACCTACAAAGCGCTCGCGCCGCACCTCACCGTGATCGCGCCGTGGCGCGAGTGGACCATCGTTTCGCGCGAGGACGCCATCGCCTACGCGCAGGCGCACAACGTGCCCATCGCGCAATCCACCACCAAGATCTACAGTCGCGATCGCAACCTCTGGCACATCTCGCATGAAGGCGGCGCGCTCGAAGATCCGGCCAATGCCGCGCCGGATGACATCTGGATGCTGACCCGCAGTCCGCGCCAGGCGCCCGATACGCCCGCGGAAGTCACCATCGGCTTCGAAGGCGGCGTGCCGGTCTCGGTGAACGGCGAACGCCTGAGCGGCGTGGCCGTGGTCGAAACGCTCAACCGCATCGGCGGCGAGCACGGCATCGGCCGCATCGACCTGGTGGAGAATCGCTTCGTCGGGATGAAGTCGCGCGGCTGTTACGAAACGCCGGGCGGCACGCTGATCTACGCCGCGCATCGGGAGCTCGAAGCGCTCACGCTCGACCGGCAGACGCTGCACTACAAACAACGGCTGGCGCTCGAATACGCCGAGATGGTCTACAACGGGCTGTGGTTCACACCGCTGCGCGAGGCCCTCGATGCCTTCTTCGCTTCGGTGAGCGCGACGGTCACGGGCGAGGTCAAGCTGCGCCTGTATAAGGGCAACGTCGAACCGGTCAGCCGCAAGTCGCCCTACTCGCTCTATTCGCTCGATATCGCCAGCTTCACCATGGGCGCCTCTTACGATCAAAAAGACGCGCTGGGCTTCATCAACCTGACCGGACTGCCGATCAAAGTGCGCGCCGCGCTGGCTGCGGCGAAAACCGCATGAAGCTCTGGGGCGGTCGATTTGCGGCCGGTCCGTCGGAGGTTTTCGAGCGATTCTCCGGATCGCTGGCCTTCGACCGCCGTTTGATCGGTGCCGATATCACCGGCTCGCAGGCTTTCGCGCGCGCTCTCGAAAAGGCCGGCATCCTGACGGCGGACGAGCGAGTGCGCATCGTCGAGGCGCTCGACCAGATCCGCGAGGAAGCCGCCGAGCCGGAATTCTTCGATGGCGCGACGGATGAAGACGTCCACACGCTGGTCATCCGCAAGCTGAAGGAGCGCGCCGGTGCGGTGGCCGATAAGATCCACACCGGCCGCAGCCGCAACGAGCAAGTCTCGCTCGACGTGCGGCTGTGGCTGCGCGGCGAGTGCGACCACGTGCGCGGTCTGCTGGCTGGCGTCATGCAGGCGCTGCTCGACTTGGCGGCGCGCTATCCCGAGGCCGTGATCCCCGGCTACACGCACACCCGCCGCGCGCAGGCCGTGCTGTGGCCGCACTATCTGCTCGCGTATTTCGAAATGTTCGCGCGCGATATGGAGCGCTTCGCTTCGGCCCGGCGCAGCGCGGATGTGATGCCGCTCGGCTCGGGCGCGCTCGCCGGCAGCGGATTTCCATTCGATCGCGAAGCCATGGCGCGCGACATGGGCTTTGCCGCGCTCACGGCCAACAGCATGGACGTGTCGGCCGACCGCGACTTCGCGCTCGATTTTCTGTACGCCGCCTCGGTCGCCATGCTGCACCTGAGCCGCCTCGCCGAAGACTGGATCCTTTATTCGAGCGAGGAATTCGGCTGGCTCGAATTGGGCGACGAAGTCACCAGCGGATCGAGCCTGATGCCGCAGAAGAAGAATCCCGATTCGCTCGAGCTGATTCGCGGAAAGAGCGGGCGCGTGCTGGGCAGCCTGCAGGCCTTGATGGTCACTATGAAGGGCCTGCCGCTGACCTACAATCGGGACATGCAGGAAGACAAGGAGCCGCTTTTCGATGCCGCCAACCAGGTGGCCGGCTCGCTCGAAATGGCGCGGGCGACCATCGACTCGGCGCGGCTGAACACCGAGCGTCCGCTAGCGGCCGCACAGCAAAGCTGGGTCGTGGCCACGGACTTGGCAGAAGCGCTGGCGCGCGCCGGGACACCGTTCCACCAGGCACATCAACTGGTCGGCAAACTGGTGCTCGAAAGCGTGCGCAGCAACAAGCAGCCCGCGGATTGGAACGTGGAAGATCTCGCGCGGTTTGCCCCCGAGTTCACGCCCGACATGGCGCGTCTGTTCGATCCGCGCGAAGGCATGCGGTCGCGTGAGGTGAAGGGTGGCACGGGTCCGCGGGCGGTGGCCCAGGCGCTCGTGGAAGCGCGCGCACGCCTGGCGCGCATGAACGAATGAGCAAAGCGTATCGCCACGGCCAGATCCTGAAGCTCGTGCGCGCGAAGCACATTCGCACGCAGGAAGACTTGGCGCGCGAACTGCAGCAGGCCGGCATCCCCGCCACGCAGGTCACGCTCTCGCGCGATATCCGCGAGTTGCGCCTGGTGAAGACGCCCGAAGGCTACAGCGAAATGTCGCCCGACGAATCGGGGCCGTCATTCGAAAACCTCGCCGCTGAGTTCGTCCACGACGTCCGCATCGCGCAAAACATGGTGGTGCTGAAGACCGCGCCCGGCCACGCCAACTCCGTTGCGGTTGCCATCGATTCCGAGGATTGGCCGGAGGTGGTGGGCACCATCGCGGGCGACGATACCATCCTGGTGGTCGCGGCCGATAACGCAACCGCCGAGCAGGTGCGCAAGCGTTGCCTGGCGGCGATCGAAGGGGCGTAGAAGTTAGTTAGCGCATGTGGATGCGCTGTCCGGTGATCGATCGTGCCTGCTGCGAGGCCAGGAATACAATCACTTCGGCGACTTCCTCGGGCTGCGCGATCCGGAGCGGCGGTGTTGCCTGCGCCAGTTGCGCGGCCACTTCTTGCGAGATCCAACCGGTGTCCGTCGGCGGCGGAGAGAGCACGTTCGCGGTTATGCCGAGCGGCGCCAGTTCAGCAGCAGCGGCCATCGTGTAGCTTTCTACTGCGTTCTTGCTCGCGCCGTAGGAGACCTCGCCCGGAAAGCCGGGCGCGCCGGCCGTGGTCAACGAGATGATGCGGCCCCAATTCGTGCCACGCGCACTGTGACGCCGCGCGAATTCCGCAATCAGCAGAGCCGGCGCCCGGCTGTTCACCGCGAAATGCGCATCGCAGGTTTGTATCGAGACAGCCATCAGCCGCCATCCGAAACGCTCCGCGCGATCGGGCAGAAATGTATCGCCATGCCAGTAGGCCGCGTTATTGACCAGGATTTCCACCGGACCAAAAGCGGCTTCGGCTCTGTCGAACAACTCAGGGATGACAGAGGGATCCGCCAAGTCGGCTTCCCCTGCCTCCGCGCGGCCGCCCCCCTGGCGGATCGCTTCGACCACCGCGTCGGCAGTGCGCGCGCGCACCGCGTCGTATGCCGGCGGCAAAGCCGGATCGCCGTGCCCGGCTCTTTCCACGCGCAGATAGGTCAGGAAAACTTCCGCACCCTGAGCTGCCAGCGCACGCGCCGCGGCCGCGCCGATGCCCTGGTTCGCGCCCGTAACCAGGGCGACTCGTCCACGAAGACCTGGATCGATCGCCATCAGAACGTCACACGCACGCCAATCTGCGCGGCGAACGGGATCCCCACCGTCGTGCCGGGGCCGAAGAAGTCGCCGAGTGCGCCCGCCGGCACACGCAATTGATTCAGACTGGTAATCGGCTGGGTCGCGCTGCAATCCGCGTTCAGGCAGAACGCGGTGATGTTCGCCAGATTGTTCACCGGATACGGGAATGCCGCTGCGTTCGTCACGTAATTCGCGCCGGGATTGTTCCGGTTGAACAGATTGAACAACTCGATGAAGGGCATCACGTGCCAGCGCTCGCCTAAGTGGAACGGCCGGCTGATGCGCATGTCGGTTTGTAGATAAGGCTTGCCGCGGAATTCATCGAGCGAGGTCTGCACGCCGTCCACCACCGCGCGATCGTCCAGTGCATCGCCGAATCCGTTCACGTCCACGGGAGTGGTCAGCGTGAATGGGCGCGCGCTCTCGGCTTGGCTCAGGGCCGAGACTTCGAAGCCTCCCGGCGCATGCCACGTTCCGGCGAGCACGGCGCGATGGAGCACGTCCTCGCCCGACGGTCCGTAATCGCCCTTCGCAAAGGCGTTGAGCGGATTGCAAACGCCATTCACGTAATCGAACAACTCACCCAGCACGCAGCCCCAGGTTTCGGCGCTCGATAGCGTGTAATTAAAGATCAGGCTGAAGCGCGAGTAATTGCCTTGCAGGTGAACGGAGAGCCCGTCATAACGCGAGCGATTGTCGGACCGGAAGACGGTCATGTCGGGAACGCTCGCCTGCTGCGCCGCCGTGTCACTGGCGAAGAGAGGCGAGAACAATGTGTAGCCGGCCTGATAGTCGTAGCGGCGATAGCCGTGCACGCCTTCTTCGTGTGTCCAGTCCGCCGCGACCATCCATCGGGAGTTAAACGCATGCTCCGCGCCCGCCGACACATGTAACGCGTAAGGCGTCTTGTAAGCCGGATCGATCAGCGCACCGGCGCCGCCATCCGCGTCTCCAGGCAGACATCCCGGATCGCCCGGATGAACGCAGGCCGCCGGCGGCTCGTTGACGGCCTGAAATGCGGTCACCCAGCCATTCTGCGCCAGGTCGTTGTAGAACAAGCCGAAGCCCGCGCGCAGCACTGTGGTGCTGTTTTGTCCGAAAGCATAAGCCAGGCCGAGGCGAGGCGCGAAAGCGTGGCGATAATCGTGAGGCGCGCCGGGATGTTGGAACAGCGGGATTTCCAGCGCTTCTAAAGTCAGCAACGCCGGGTTATCCAATTGTGACCGGCCTGAAGCTGTGAACAGCCCGAACGTGGTGTCGTAACGCAGGCCGTAATTCAGGGTGAAGCGGTGAGTCACTCGCCAGGAATCTTCGGCGTACAAGCCCAGCCGCTGCACGTTTTGCGAAAAGCTGCCGTTGCCGGCTGGTGTAGAAGTGCAAGTCGTTCCCGGAGTGACTTGCAAAGTAGCCGTGGGGGTGCAAGTCAGATCCACGGCAAACTGCGCCGGGTCACTCAGGTAGTCCGCCGGATTCTGCGCGAACACCGTCAGGTTTTCGGCATTACCGGGCAGCGCGCCGCTCATCACCGGTTCATGGATGAAATCGACGCCAAAGCTCGGCGAGTGACTTCCCGAGGAATGCGTCACCGCATACCGTGCCTGGTACTTCTCCTGGTTACGCAAAACAGGAAACGCGGTAATCGGAGTGACAAACTGGTTATCGCCAAATGTCTCGAATCCCGAGATGGTCTGGTAAGTCGAGCTGAATGGAAAAGCCAGCGCGAAGCCTAAGTCGGAGTTCCGTGCCTCGGTAAGATGTAGCTCGCTGGCATCCAAAGTGAGAGTGCCCAACCAGGCCGGACTGAAGATGTACTCGTTACCGATGACGGTATTCCAGTAATTCGAATGCCAATCCGCGCCGGTCGATGGCAGAGTAGCCTGTTGCACGAAGGCATTGTCTGTAACGTAAGTATCCATGGACGTGCGCAGGAACCACTGCGAGCGCGAGGACTGCGACCAGTCGAAGCGCACGTTACCCAGGAAATCGCGGAACGGTACCGGGACATTGTTGGGGACGGCTATCGACTCGACGCCCGGAATCAAGCCTTGAGAAGCCAGCGAAGCCAGTGCCCGAAACTGGGCCAAACTCGCCGGGCTGTAGGCGATGCTGGCATCCTCGTGCACGCCCTCGAAGGCCGCGAAGAACCACAGCTTGTTTTTCACGATCGGGCCGCCCACCGTCCCGACGTAATTCTGTCGTGAAAACGGCTGTTTGGGGAGCGGCGCAGGATTCTCGATCGGGTACCGCGCGTCCATGGCCGCCGCACGCTCGTAGAAAGCCAGAGTACCGTGCCAGTCATTCGTGCCGCGCTTGGTCGTAATCACCACCGAGCCGCCGACCGTGCGTCCGGTATCGGCGTCCTCCTGCGAGGTGCGCACGGCAAATTCCTGAATCGCGTCGGGCGAGAGATTCTGCAGGAAGCCGCCAATGTAGTCATCCGAATTATCGCCGCCATCGACGGACAGTACGTCATTCAATCCCGAGCTGCCGCCGAATGAAACGGCAGTAATGCGGGCCTTAGTCGGGTCGGATGGCTCGACCGGTTCCGTGCCGGGCACAAGATAAGCAATGTTGGCGAAGCTGCGATGCGCCAGCGGCAGCTTATCCAGGTCCTGCGCCGTAACTGCACCGCCGTGCACCGCGCTCGTCGTGTCCATGGGTTGCGTGGTAAGGGAGGAAGCCTCACCGCGCACGTTCACTGACTCCGTGACGGCGGCCGGGTGCAGCGTGACCGTGATCTCGCGCGTGGAGGTGACAACCACGTTCACCGTGGAACTGGCTTCCGCAAATCCCGGAGCGCTGACTGTCACTTGGTAGGAACCAGGTAACAAGTCGCCGAAGCGGAACTCGCCGCGCGCGTCGCTGGCGGTATGGCGTTCCTGCGCGGACGCAGCCGCGCGCAGTGAGATGGCCGCATGCGCGACACGGCCGCCGCTGGCATCATTGACCGTGCCGAGCAGGCTGCCGCGAAAATCCTGCGCCAGGGACAAACTGGTACATGCCACGAGAAGACAGACCCACCTCATCCCATCCACGCTAATTTACGGCGGATGGTTACTACCACAGGTCGTAATTCGTTCTGGCTATTCGATCAGGCGCTCGAGGGCGCGATGCACGGCGAGCAACGCGGCGGGTTGCATGATTGCGGCCAATGCGCCCGCGGCGAATAGCGCCGCGCCGGCAGGCAGCGCGGTCCAATGTGAGGGACGCGGAGCAGGCTCCGGGTTGAGCAGCCGCTGCACGCGTGCGGCGAGTTCCCGCTCGTCGCCCGAAAGCCGCCGGACCAGCGCCGGTTGCGGCATGCCGCGAGTGAGGCGGGCGACTCGCACCAAAGCCGATGCCAGCGCCACCGACTGGCGCTGGTCGCCGCCTACGGCGCGATCGTCCGCGGCCCACTCGGCAAACTTCTTCCAGCCCCGTTCGAGTGACACCGTAGTACCGCCAAACGGCAGCACGGCGGGCGCCAGAAGCATGCACAGGTGCTTCAGGTTGTCCTGCGAGCTCCAGTGCGCGCGCTCGTGACGCAGAGCCACTTCCAACTCTTCTCTCGAAAGCACGCGCCGCGCATCGCGCGAGATCTCCAGGCGGGGATGCACGATCCCGCTGAGCGCGAGTACAGGCCCGTTATCGGCCCGCCTGACGAAGAGCGCCGAACCCACCGCGGCGCGGACGCCGCGCGCGAGCGAGCACATCCACAGTACAGCGCCGCAGCACGCCGCGGCGATACATCCGAATCCGGCGCGCTCGGTAAAGCCGGAAGGCTCAAGTGCGATGTAACTCGGAAGGCACACGCCCGCCACAACGAACACACCGCCGATGGCCGGGAGCAGCCGCAGCGTAAACAGCCGGCGCGCAGCCACCGCCGGACGCCAGCGTTCGGCCGAACGCACCGCGCGTCCCGCGGCGAGTGACACCAGTGCGCCGATGACGATGTGAATCAGGAAGTAACTCGCCAGGCTGATGCAGATGAGTCGCGAACAATAACCGAGCGTCATCGCTTCTCCCGCTGGGCAATCTCTTTCCGCTTGGCGCGGATCTTATTTTCCAGTTCATCGAGCAGCGCCGAGTCGTATTTACCGACCGCGTCTACGAGCGAAGAAATCAGCAAATCGCCCGAAGCCTGCGGAGAGGCCAGAAAACCGGCCACGAAATCGCCCGCGCGCTTCTGCTCCCATTCCTGCCGCGTCCAACGCGCCGCGTATAAGAACGCGCGATCCCACTTGCGCCGTTCGAGCAGCCCTTTCTTAAAGAGACGGTCGAGCGTGGTCATCACGGTCGTGTAAGCCAGCGGCCGGCCCAGCCGCCGCATGACATCGTGCACGCAGCATTCGCCGTGCGCCCAGACGATTTCCATGACGCGCAATTCCAGGTGGCCAAGGTCCACCATGATATTCTACGCCAGCAGTCGCAGACGAAGCGCGAACCATGTGGCTCCGGCAATGCACAAGGCGCCGCCGCCGATGATGGTCCACGGCGCGCCCACTCTGGCGGCGATCGCTCCCGCGGCCAGGCTGCCGAACGGGGCGAGGCCCTGGAAGGCCATCGCATAGTATGCCATCACCCGGCCGCGCTTGTCTTCCGCGACGATGGTTTGCACGATGGTGTTGCTCGACGCCATCTGCCGCATCATTCCAAATCCGGCGACCGCGACAGCCGCGAGCGAGAGCCATAACACGCGCGATAGCGCCAGGCCGGCCAGCCCGATGCCGAACAGGCTGGCAGACCACACGATGACCTTTCCCAGCCCCAGCGCGCTCGGACGCATCGCCAGCGCAATCGCGCCGGTCAACGCGCCCAAGCCCGCGGCCGCCATCAGGAATCCCAGCGTGTGGGGACCGCCGTGCAGAATCGTCTTGGCGAAGATGGGCATCAGCATCGTGTAGGGCATTCCCACCAGGCTCATCAGCGCGAGCAACAACAGAACCGAACGAATGGGCGCCGACCCCTTCACGTAGCGCCAGCCTTCCACCAACTCCGCCGTCAACCGCTGGCGCGCACGGCGGCCTGGAGCAGCCGTCACGCGCATGGCGAGCAGCGACGCGATCACCGCCAGGTAGCTGACGCCGTCGAACAGGAAGCAATAACCTTCCCCGGCCGCGGCGATCACCAGGCCCGCGATCGCGGGGCCCACCAGCCGCGCGCCATTCACCATCGACGAGTTCAACGCGATGGCGTTACCCAGATCCTCGCGCCGTTCGATCATCTGCACCACGAAGGCCTGCCGCGTCGGCATGTCGAACGCGTTCACGCTGCCCTGGAACAGCATCAGCGCGATCACTTCCCAAACCGTGATCACGTGGCGCAGCGCGAGTACAGCCAGCGCGAACGATTGCAGCATGGAGAGCGTCTGCGTCACGACCAGCACGCGATGGCGGTTCCAGCGGTCCACCCAAACGCCCGCGAAAGGCGTCAAAAAGAAAATCGGTATCTGTGCGGCGAAGCTCGTGAACCCCAGCAGAAAAGCCGACCCGGTGAGGCGGTAGACGAGCCAGCTAGTGGCCACCCGGGTCATCCAAGTACCGATCAGCGAGACAAGCTGGCCTTCGAAGAACAGGCGGTAGTTGCGCGATCTGAGCGCGCGCAGAAGCAGGTGCAGCCGGACGGGAGTGTGATCTTCTGGAGTCAACGGTTAGAGCTTGTGCATGCGACGGGCCACTGGCGCGCCGCTTACGTCTACCGATGCGTGAACACGAACCAGACCACCAGCACGCTGCCCGCGCCCAGCAGCCAGGTAAGGGCCGTCTTGATGGCGGGCCGTTCCAGCCACTTCCGGACGCCTTCCGGCTCGGGTTGGAACGGTCGCAAGAAGCGCCGCTGCAGGCTGGTTGGCAGATTCTGGATCGCGCGCGCAATCTCTTCGCGGCCACGGCGGTCGGCGATCAGGATGGTCGCCGAGTTCAGCCCATTGGTGGACTTCAGCAGCTTGCGGCGCAGCGGCGGCGGCACTTCCTTCACCGAGCGGTAGACCGCCTCCATCTCGCCGGCCGAAATCAGGATCGTCGAGCTTTTCATGACGCCTGATTTGGTGGCGATCACCGCCTCGCCGCAGTGCGGGCAGATGGGGCTTTCCGTGACGTTGAAATCTCTTCCGCAGCGCCGGCAATTCATTTCATCCCACCATCACTTTCGGCCGTTTATCGTGGGCCGCCTGCTGATCGCCCAGGTTGTCGAGCACCACCTGGATGAAGCCCAGCGCGGCCTTGGAAAGTGCCTTGTCTTTACGATAGATCAGTCCCAGCCGCCGGATCATCGGCTCGGGCGCCAGCGAGATCGCGCGCAGCTTACCCGCCGCCACTTCCTCGCGGCAATTCGAAGCCGCCAGAAACGCGACACCCAGGCCGGCCATGACAAAACGCTTCATCATCTCCGTGGAATCGAGCTCCATCGAAACGTGCAGATCGTCTTCCACCAGCTCAAACCACGTGTTCAAGCGCGCGCGGGTGGTCCCCGACTTGGGAAGCAGCAACTGGAACTCCAGCAGGTCGCGGGCGTGGACGGTCTTGCGGTCGGCCAGCGGATGACGCGCCGGAACGATCAACCGGATCTCGTCTTTGTAGATGTGCACGACCTGCAGGCGCTTCTCTTCGACCGGCAGTTGCGTGAGTCCGAAATCCGCGATGTTCTCAGCCACCGCTTCCATCACACGCGAGCCGTACGAGCGGTCCACTTGCAGTTGCACGGCCGGGAAAAGTTGTTTGTATTCGGAAAAAACCTGCGGCAGAACGTAAATGCACGTCGCCTCGTTGGCTGCAATCACCAGTTCGCCGCGCGGGTTGCGCTCCAGTTCGTTGATGTTGTCCTGCGCCTGGCGCCGTAAATCGAGCATCTGCGCGGCATAATCGGCGAAGATCTTGCCCGCGGTGGTGAGTGAAATGCGGCTGCCGAAGCGCTCGAACAACGCGGTGTTTAACTCCTGTTCAAGCTGCCGCACTTGTGCGCTGATGGCGGGCTGGGTGCGATAGCAGGTCTGCGCGGCTTTCGAAAAGCTCTTCAGCCTGACGATCTCGAGGAACGTGTGTAGTTGATCAAAATCCATACGCTACGCAGCCCCTCACTCCCGCCGGTCCGCAGGCCTTTCGGCATAATCAAAACGTGAATCGGAGGGATAGAAAATATCAATTTCCCTCTCATCACTCATGTTGGTATGTATTGTAACAGAAGGCTCCGGGTGGTGCGGCCCTGAGAAAGGTGGGAATGCCTTTGGCCGCAGCCGCCCAGACTGTGGCGGAACGCCGCACCATTAGCCCGGCGCCTGACTTGCCCTCCAGGTGTAGCTAGAGTAGTTTCTCGACCCTATGACTCGATGCAAGAGTCAGGGTCTGTCACAAAGCTCCCGAGCCTGTTGTTCGGTTGCCTGCGCGGTCGTGCCGCCGCTGGCCAACGTCGAAATCGCGCCGCATGCGGCACCGAAACGCAGGGCTTCGATCAATGGCGATTTGCGCAACCAGGCGTGTAGGAAGCCGGCGTTGAACGAGTCGCCCGCGCCGGTGGTGTCGACTGGTTTGACCGCGAACGCCGGGACAGTTGCCAGCTTGCCGCGATCGAGAGTCGCGCAGCCATTGCGGCCCAGTTTTGCTACCGTCAGCGTGCGCTCATTTTCGAGTGAGCGCAAGGCTTCCTCGGGATCGCTCAAGCCTGTGATACCGGCGAGTTCCACTTCGTTCGGGAGGAATACATCGGCTTCGGCCAGCGTGTCGATCACGTCGCGTCCCCATTGCTCCTGCGGATCGAATCCGGGATCGATGGAGGTTGTCAAGCCGTGCGCGTGCGCTTCTGCGAGCAGACGCTTCAAATCGGGACGCAGCGCGCGCTGCAGAAAGATGGACGAGACGTGCAGATGGTTGAGACCGTCCCAGCCCGGCGCCGCGATTTCAGAGGCGTGCATCGCTTCCATGGCGCCGAGATACGTCACCATTGCGCGATCGCGCGGCCCGCTGATCGAGACCGTGATGCCGGTCTTGACCGCCGCATCGCGCACCACGCGCGAGCTTTCCACGTGCAGCTTCGCCAGAAAGTCCAGGCACGCATCGCCCCACGAATCGCAGCCCAGCTTGCCGGTGAACGACACGTCGTTACCCAGCTTCGCGAGGCCGGCGGCACAGATTGCGCCGGAACTGCCCAGCGTCAGGGTGATGTCTTCCACCAGTGTCTCCTGGCCCAACACCGGAAACGAGAGGTAGTTCTGTAGGATCAGATCGAGATTCAGTTCGCCCGCAACCAGGACTCTCATGAGTGTATGGGAAAGCTTTCGACGACGCGGTTGATGGCCCCGCTCGCACAAGGTGAATCGGGATGCAGCCCTTCGGCGAGGCAGCGGTAAAGAGCCAGTAACTGGCCCGCCACGACGTGGAGCACCGCGTGGTCCGGGCACTCGATCGCCGCATCGCCGTCGCGCAGCAAGCCGGGCGGAATCGATTCGCCGAACAGGATCTTCGCCTGCCCCAGATGCTTGCGATCGAGTTCCGCGATCAGATCCGCTTCGTAAGCGCGCAGCAGCGGATCGGTCGACAGATAGCAGACAATCAGCGTGTCCTTATGGATGAAGCTCATCGGCCCGTGCCGCACGCCAAGATAAGTTTCGGCCAGCGTGGGAACGCGGCCGTCGGTCATTTCGAGCATTTTGAGCGCAGACTCGCGCGCCGCGCCGATGCCTGCGGCACTCGCCAGGAACACCGCCCGTCCAAAGCCACCGTGCGCGGGCACGCGCATCACCAGCGCCCGGCATGCGCGGCTCAGTTTCGCGCAGAGATCACGGTATCGTTCAGGCGTGCGCCGCATGCCGAGGTAGAGCGCCGCCAGCGACATATTCGTCAGGCTGCTGGTCATCGCCAGGCTGCGATCGTTGGTGCGGTCATCGAGCACGATGGCGTCGCGCGCGTATTCCGTGGCAAGCCGCCCGCCGGCGTTGCACGTGATCACCAGGTGGCGCATCTGCGGATCGGCCGCCAGCGCGGCCGACGCGGCAGCCACGCTTTCCGGACTATTGCCGGAGCGAGCGATAGACACCAGCAGCCCGGGCCGCGCGAGCGGCATCGCAGCCACGCCGTCGGTCAGCAGCGTGCCCGCCGCGACCGCCTCCACCGCGATGCCCAGATCCTGCCGCAGAGTCGGCGCCACACATTCGCCCGCGTAAAGCGAGCTGCCGGAGCCGGTCAGCACGATACTGGCAACACCCTCGGCGAGCCGCTCGATCGCCGGCGCGGCGGCCAGCATGCGCTCGCAGGTATCCAGCCAGGTGTCCGGCTGTTGCAGAATTTCGCGCAGCGTGTGGTAATATCCGCGCTGCTGTTGCGTCTCCACGGGCTGCGCCGAGAGTTCGCCGGCATCGAGGTTCGGATTCACGTATCCTGATTTATAACATGCATACCAAAGCGGCCGTGGCGCACGGCGGCGGACCTACGGCCGTAATCAATGCAAGCCTCGCGGGAGTGATTGAAGCGTGCCGCGAGCGCGGCGAGAGCCTCTTCGGCGCGCGTTACGGGTTGGCCGGCCTGCTGCGCGGCGACTTGGTGGATCTGCTGGAGCTCGATGCCGGCTTGGTCCGGCAAATCGGCGAGGCGCCCGGTTCGGCGCTCGGGTCCAGCCGCCTGCCCCTTGCCGATGCCGATTACGAACGCCTGTTCGATGTCTTGCGCCGCGCGGAGATTCACACATTCTTCTACACCGGCGGCAATGGCTCCATGGATACGGCCCTGCGCGTTTCCCGCCGCGCGCGCGAGGCAAGCTACGAACTGCAGGTGATCGGCATTCCGAAGACCATCGACAACGACCTGTGCGTGACCGATCGCACGCCAGGCTATGCATCCACCGCGCGCTTCTTCGCCTGCGCGGCGCGCGATGTGGGCGAGGACAATCGCTCGCTGCCCTCGCCGGTCTGCGTGCTCGAAACGCTCGGCCGCAACGCGGGATGGATCGTGGCGGCGACGTCGCTGGCGCGCCACGTGGAAGACGACGCGCCGCACCTGATCTATCTGCCCGAGCGGCGGCTCAGCCTCGATCGCATCGCGGCGGACGTCCAGCGCGTCTACGCGCGGCTGGGGCGCGTGGTGATCGCGGTGTGCGAAGGGCAGCTTGACGATCGCGGCCGCCCGTTCGGCGCCGACGTGGATCGCGCGGAGAGCAGCGTCCACCGGCTGGCTTCGAATTTGGGCCACACCTTGGCGCGGCTGCTCACGGAAAAGCTCGGCATTCGCGCGCGCGCCGAGAAGCCGGGGCTGTTGGGTCGCTGCTGCGGTCCGTACGCCACGGCTCGCGACCGCGCGGACGCCTTCGCCTGCGGGCACGCGGCAGCCACCGCTGCGGCGGATGGGCGTACGGAGGTGATGGTTGCCCTGCGCCGCGACGGAAGCACATTCCTCACGCCGCTTGAAACCGTGGCCCGAGTCGAACGCCTGCTGCCCGCCGACTGGATTCATCCGGATGGTAACGACGTGTTGCCTGCGTTCCACGAATACGCCGCACAGCTGATCGGCGAAGTGCCCGGCTGGCCTCATCTATGATCCCGTGTTATATGTCGGCATCATGGCAATCCAAAAGACGTCGCGTCGTATGTTTCTGGGAGGCACTGCGGGAGCCGCGGCCTTGGCCGGGCAGCCCGCTGCGGCACAGCCAGGAGCCAAGATGAAACCGGCCAGCCTGGCCTTGGAAGACTTCGAGCCGAAGAGCATGCTGGTGGTGCCCGAGCACCCGGTGGATCGTGCGAAGTTCCCGGTGGTCGACGTGCACACGCACGTGTCGTCTGTCTTTCCCAAGCAGCGCACCGGCGCCTTGATGCCGAAAGCATTCGCCCAACTGGACGCTATCGTGGCCTGGATGGACCAGTTGAATATCCGCACCATGTTCAACCTCACGGGCGGCTATGGCGAACTCCTGAAACAGAACGTCAAGGATCTGCAGGAGCACTATAAAGGGCGCTTCTTCACCTGCGTGGAGCCGGCTTACGACCGCATCCGCGAGCCCGGCTTTGCGCGGTGGCAGGCCGATGAAATCGCGCGCGGCAAGCAAGCCGGCGCGATCGGGATCAAAGTGCTGAAGACCCTCGGCCTGTTTCTACGCGAAAACATTACGAGCGGGCCACTGGTCAAAGTTGACGATCCGCGATTCGATCCGATGTGGGAGGTGGCCGGCCAACTGAAGATGCCCGTGTTCATTCACGTGTCCGACCCGGACGCGTTCTTCACGCCGGTCGACCGCTTCAATGAGCGCTGGGAGGAACTGGGCAACCATCCGGACTGGTCATTCTACGGGAAGGACTATCCGCCGAAAGCCGAGATACTGGCCGCGCGGAATCGCGTGGTTGCGCGGCATTCCCGCACCACGTTCGTGGGATTGCACGTGGCCAATCATCCGGAGAACCTCGACGAGGTCTCGCAGTGGCTCGACGATCTGCCCAACCTGCACGTGGAAACCGCCGCGCGCCTGGCGGAGCTCGGCCGCCAACCGCGCCGCGCGCGTGCGTTCTTTGAAAAGTATCAGGACCGCATCATGTTCGGTACGGACGCGAGTCCCAAACAGGCCGGCACGCCGCAGCAGGATGTGAAGCCCGCCATGTACCAGGCTTATTTTCGCTGGCTCGAGACCCTGGATGAGTATTTCGATTACGCGCCCAGCAAGACGCCGCCGCAGGGCCGCTGGCAGATCTATGGCATCGGGCTGCCGGATGAAATCTTGAAGAAGGTCTACTGCAACAACGCAGCCCGCCTGATGGGCTGGCCGGAAATCGCTTAAGCGCCGAACGCCAGGCGGCGATGCTCCTTCAAGATGCAGCGGTCCATCACGACGAACAGGCCCGCGCCTTGCGCGCGCGCGGCGGCCTCGTCGTGCACGATGCCTTCCTGCATCCAGACCGTCCGCGCTCCGATGCGAATGGCCGCCTCGACGACTGCGGGCACGAATTCCGGCCGGCGGAAGATATCGACGATATCCACGCGTTCCGGAATGCTGTCCAGATCCGGATAACAGGTTTCACCGAGCACGGTCTTCTCCGACGGATTCACCGGGATGATGCGATAGCCGTTGCGCTGCATGTACTCCGCTACACCGTAGCTGGGCCGGAATCGCTTGCCGGACAGGCCCACTACCGCGATCGTGCGGCTGGTCTTCAATAGTTCCGCGATGTTCATGCGCCCGTTCCCTTGCCTGCCACTTTGCGGAAGCGCGCGATTTCTTCGGCAGTCAAATAACGGAACTCGCCGGGCTTCAGCGGACCGAGCTCCAGGAACCCGATCTTCACGCGCTTCAGCTTTTCCACCAGCCGCCCGAAGTGTTTGAACATCTCCCTGATTTGATTCTTGCGGCCTTCGATCAGGCGCACTTCGTACCACGGGTTCTGCGCGCGGTGGGTGAGTTTGAGACCGGCCGGCGCGGTGCGGCGCCCGCTGAGCGGCACACCGTCGCGAAAGGCCTGCTCCTGTTCGGGGGTCAGCAGACCGGTCACCTTCACCAGGTACGTCTTCGGGATGTGGGTAGAGGCGGAGGTGATGGCGTTCGCCAGGTCACCGTCGTTGGTCAGCAGCAGCAAACCCTCGCTGTGATAATCGAGACGCCCGACCGGATACACGCGCTCTTTGATGCCTTGCAGCAGATCCATCACGGTCGCGCGACCCTCCGGGTCGGAGACCGTGGTCATCACGCCGTTGGGTTTATTGAGGGCGATGCAGATCAGATGCTTCGGGGGATGCAGCAGCTTGCCATCGACCTTGATGTGGTCGCGGTCGAGATCGGCCTTGCTGCCGAGTTCCGTGAGGGCCGCGCCGTTGACCGTGACGCGGCCTTCCTGGATCAACTGCTCGGCCTTGCGGCGCGAGGCGACGCCCGCGCGCGACAGGATTTTTTGGAGCCGCTCTTCGGCCATCAGTCTTGATTCGCGGGCGGCTCGGGCGCCGCTTCCGGTTCGGCGGCGGCATCGGGAACCGCGGCCGGCGCCGCCTCGGGAGCTTCGCCGTCGATCGCCAGGCGGCGAATCTCTTCGAACTCTTTGAGCGACGGCAGTTCCGCCAGATCCTTCAAGCCGAACTGCACCAGAAACTCTTTCGTGGTCTTGTAGAGAATCGGCTTGCCGATCACGTTCTTGCGGCCCGCGCCCGCGATCAGTTTGCGGTCGAGCAGCGTCTTCAGCACGCCCGCGCCCTGCACGCCGCGAATCTCCATGATCTCCGGCGCCGTCACAGGCTGCTTGTAAGCGATCACCGCCAGCGTCTCGAGCGCTGGCAGCGACAGCTTCAGCGGCGGCTTCAGGCTGCGGACAAAATTGCGGACCGTTTCGTGGTGTTCCGGCTTGGTGGTCATCTTGTAACCACCGGCCACCTCGCGCATGGTCACGCCGTGTTCAGGCTTGTCGTACTCCGCCACCAGTTCGTCAAGCAGGCTCTGGACGCGCTCCCGCGGCTGGCCCAGCGCGGCCGCGATCTGCGCGAGCGACAGCGGCTCATCGGTCACATAGACGATCGCTTCGAGCACCGCCTTCAACTGTGCGTCTTCGGTGGCAGCGGCGCTGGGGGCCTCCACGCTGGCCAGCAGATCATCCGGGGCAATCGTCTCGGCCGTTTCGCCGTTTTCGCTTGTGGGGGTACTCGCTTCCGGCTGTTCCCCGTCAGTCACTAACTCCAACTCTTCCATCCCTACCGGTATTCCTTCTCAATCTCGATTGCCGGCTCGCCGCCGGCAAAAACCTCTTCGAACATGCGATGCCGCCGCAGCACGATCTCGCCGAACAAATCTTCCTGCGCCACCACGACCGCCTGCCGTCTGACCGTCTCCAGGACGGCCAAAAACATCGCGATCATGGCCCGCCGGGTGCGCTGCTGAGCAAACACGCGCATGATGTAGACAGGCTGATCACCCGCCTCTTCAAACAAAGACTTGAGGCGCCCGATCATCTGCCCGACGCTGACTTCTTCCTCGGCCACCTCGTAAATCGGCCGGTTCTGGGCGCGCTCGAGCAACTCGCCGAAGGCCTTCACCAAGTCGAACAGCGTGATCGCCAGGCCCGGATCTTCGTCATCGGCGAACTTGGCGATCTGCGGGTTCGACCAGACATTCTCCTCGATCAGGCGCTTCTGCTGCAGCATCTCCGCCGCGTTCTTGAACTTCTCGTGTTCGAGCAACTTCTCGACCAGTTCCTGGCGCGGGTCGTCTTCCGGACTCACTTTGGCCAGCTCGGGATCGCGCGGCAGCAGCATCCGCGACTTGATGTGAATCAAGGTTGCGGCCATGTAGACGAATTCCGCGCCCAGGTCGACATCCAGTTCCCGCGCCTTTTCCATATACTCCAGGTACTGCGCGGTGATGGTGGCGATCGGGATATCCTTGATGTCGATCTGCTGCTTGCGGATCAAGTCCAGCAACAGATCGAGCGGCCCGTCATAGCGTTCCAGGTGGACGTTTAAAGGCGAAGACACCGTACTTCACGATATCATGGTTGGGCTTCCGGCCACTGCCACGCGGGTCCTGTAACCATCCTTATATCGGCTGCCCGGGGGTGGACTCCTGGAGCTGTTCGTAGACGTCCCGCGCGGCTAGTTGAGCGGCGCTCTTCTTGGTATTGCCCTCAGCCTGGCCCACCCAATCGCGGCCCACGCGGGCTTCCACGGTGAATACCTTCGAATGTTCGGGACCGCGCTCGCGCACGATCACGTAGCGGGGCTGGGGCAGGTGGCGCGCCTGGGCGAACTCCTGCAGCGCGCTCTTGTAATCCGTCAGGGTCGGCGGAATCTGTTCGCCGGCGAGGCCGGCCTCAACGATGCTCGGAGCCACCACGAAGCGGTTGACGAACCGGCGCGCGGCATCCATGCCGCCATCCAGGTAGATCGCGGCGATGAGCGCTTCGAGCGCATCCACCAGTAGGGTCTTCTTGGCGCGCCCGCCGCTCATCTCCTCGCCGCGGCCGAGCTGCAGGTATTCCCCCAGTGCCAGGCGTTGAGCGGCCTCGTACAGCCAGGCCGCACTGACCAGCCGGGCCTTGAGCTTGGAGAGGCGGCCTTCAGCGGCCTCCGGATGCCGCTTCAGCAGGTCTTCGCTGATGAGGAAACCGAGCACGGAATCTCCCAGAAACTCGAGTTGCTCGTTATCGCGCGCCACGGCCTCTCCGCTGGACAGCGCCTGCTCGTGTACGTGCGAACTGTGGGTAAGCGCGCGGCACAGGAGTTCCCGGTCTGCAAACCGGTGGCCCGCAGCGGTCTCCAGGGCTTCCAGATCCGCGCGCATAGAATTGTGTTACTGCTGCGGACCGTTCGATTTGGGAGCATCCGGCTTGGCTGGCGCCGCAGGCGTTCCCGGCGCGGCCGGAGCCGCCGGATTGGCCGCGTTTTTCTTCTGAAATGCGCGCACCCGTTCGGCCTGCGCGATCTGCCGGAAGGCCGGACTGATATCCTGCATGGCCATCACTTTGTCGTATTGCGCGATGGCATCATCGTATTTGCCTTCGTCGCTGTAGACCCGGCCCAGCCGCACGATTATGCCGGGATCGGGCCTGTCAGTGCCGCCAATCGCAATCTTGAACTCCGACTCGGCCACGTCGTACTTCTTGCGTGCCATGGCTCCCATGCCCATAGCCGCATGCGCCTGCGTCGCGAAGTCCTTCTTGGCCCCGGCCCATTGGTCGTCGGTGAGCTGCGTGTTGGGCTTGGGGGCATCCTTTAACAGCTCCAGCGCGGTCGTGGCATATTTTTCGACCTGCGCCAGCTTCTGTTCGCGATCCAGGTCGAACTCCTTGGTGTGCTGGGCAATGTCGGTGGCCAGCATCAGCATGGCTTCGTAGTGCTTCGGATCGGCTTCCAGGGTACGCTCCCCGAACACGACGGTGTTGGCATAATCGCCTTTTTGCTCGTAGGACAACGCCTCGAAATAGAGCGCGGTAGCCTTGAAGTCTGTATCCTTGAACTTCTCCAGCACATTCTCGCAAGCCGCGATGCGGGCGTCGGGCGTTTGGGCGGCGTACATGACCTTCAGCGCATCCAGTTCCGCCTGCGATTTGGGCTTTGGCTGCGCGAAAATTCCAGGTACGGCCAAGGTCAGCGCCAACGCGCCGCTCAACATCATTCGATTCATAAAAACTCCTCTAGTTTGACTTCTTTTCAAAACTCCGCTGCGCACCCTGCTGGGCGGCTTCGCGCGCCGCAGGCGAGGCGCCATCCACTGCCAAGGCCTGCCGATAGCGCCGGACGGCCTCGTCGCGCTCCCCGGCGGCGTCGGCCAGCCGCCCCAAGTAGACCAGCGTCCACGCCTTGGCTTGTGGCTCGGGGTCGTACTCGAGCGTTTTTTCAAACAGGCGCTCGGCCATTTCCGGATTCCTTTCAAGAGCCGCGATGCGCGCCAGGCCGTAATACGCTGTGGCATGCACGGCTTTATCGCTGGTTTGCTCCAGGACCTTGAGATAAAGCTCGCGGGCCGGCTCCAGGCTGCGCTCTCTGTAGAGCTGTTCCGCCTGCGCGAGCGTCTTATATACGCCCTTGGGTTCCGGCGGCCTCGGCGCTGGCGACATCTTCGCCTGGCGCACCGGAGCGTGCGACACGAATTCCACTTGCGACAAACGCGCGTCCTCGCGCTTCAGGTCGATTGCCGCAATCAGGTCCGGATAATAAAACCGCATGGACTGTTCCTGCTTCAGGTAGGCCGGTAGCTGCTCCGCAAAACAAGCCGTCAGGATGTAGCCCTCCACCATCGCCTGATCGACCTCGGCGGGTTTACGGTCGAGCCGCGCTTCAACCGCCTTGATCAGCGACTCGGTGACCAGCAGCAAGAAATCCGATTTGAAAACCGGATCGAGCGCCGGTGCGCGCTGCGCATGATCCGATAATCCGCGCTTGCGCATGACCAGTTCCTCGTGGCGTGAGGCCATGGGGTCGAGCAGGTAGTGCAGGTACGCGTGGCGGATGTCGTTGATGCGCGGCTCCGCGGAAGGCGTCACGACGACGTAGTAGTCGGCGCCGTAATTGCGAGTCTGAATCTGGTTGGGGGCGCCCAGCAGGTCGATGTAGATTTGGAAGTAACGCTCGCTGACGCCGGAAGTCTCGTTGCGCAGAAAACTGTTCACCTGCAACACCGCCGCGGATACCGGTTCGTGATAGCGCTCGATCGCGCGGTCGAAGGCAGGCTGGGAGTTATTCCAAAGCTCTTCGATATTGGCCTCGCGATAGAACTTGGCGAGCAAAGAACTGAAGCCTTCCAGGGCGGCCACGTCCGGCGGAGCGTCCACGGCCCGACCCTTCAATTCGAACGTCGGCGGACCGTCCACGGCCAGGGCGAACGAGACGTATTGGTTGAAGTCGGCGGTCGGATCGTCCTTGTGGTGCTGACGGTAAAAATCTCTGAGCGCGCCCAGGCAGGGGATGTTCATGGACGCCAGTTGCTTGCGCACGGTATCGCGCAGCGGATCGTTGTTGGGGGAGGCGGCCTCGGTGTCGTAGCCGGCCGCATTGATCGCCGCCATCACGGTGAAAAGCGAGGGACTGGCGTCGAGTTGACCCTGTTCGGGGGGCGCGGCTCGCGCAGCCAGGGCCACCAGCAAGATTAACGAATACGCAAATCGACTCAGGATAAGACCAGTTTACTCCATGGCGCTGGCCAGGAGCGCGTTTACATGGTGAGAGTCACCTTGCTGATGGTGCGCGGCCGGTCCGGATCGAGGCCCTTCTGCTCAGCGAGGCACGCGGCGAAAATCTGCGCTGGTACGATGTACGGAATCGGCGTGTACAGCTCCGGCATTTTGTGCGGCAGGCGGATCACACGCGTGGCGCGCGCTGCCGCCTCCGTATTGCCGGCATCGGTGATCACCACGGTTTCGGCCTTGAGCTCCTTCACTTTGTCCATGGTTTCTTCGATTGAGCGCCAGGTCGCGCCGGGCGGGGCGAAAACGAACACCGGGAAGTTGGGCTCCACCATGGCGATGGGGCCGTGCAGGAAGTCGGCCGAGGAGAATCGTTCGGCGACTACATAGCTGGTCTCCATCATCTTGAGCGCGAATTCGAAGGCGTTGGAATAATTCAGGCCGCGGCCGACCACCACCGCGTGATCCATGAAGCGGTATCGGCCGGAGAGTTCCTGGATGAGGGGTTCGAGCGCCAAGGCGCTTTCCGCGCGCGCGGGCAGACGCCGCAGATCGTCGATGCGGATGCGCCCGCCCAGCGCGTACGCCAACAGGTACAGCATCAGCACCTGGCCCGTGTACGTCTTGGTGGCGGCCACGCTGCGCTCCTTGCCGGCGTGCACCTGAAAAACGTGCTCGGCCAATTTGGCCAGCGTGCTGGAAGCTTCATTGGTGATGCCGATGGTGAGGGCGCCTTGCTCGCGCGCGCGTTCGAGCACCAGGTTCGTATCGGTGGATTCGCCGGATTGTGAAATGGCCACCACCAGCGCGTCGCGATAGTCCACGCGGGCGTTGTAGAGCGTGTATATGGCCGGCGCCGCGAGGGAGACCGGAATGCCCGTGGTGACTTCGAGCAGATAGCGCCCGAACAGCGCGGCATTGTCGGACGTGCCCCGCGCGGTTAACACGATCAGGCGCGGCGGCCGTTTGGCCACGATTTGTTTGAAGCGCTCGATGCGACGCAATTCAGACGCGAGCGTGCGCTCGAGCGCGGCGGGCTGTTCGCGGATTTCTTCCAGCATGCGGGACATAGAAACCTCCTCAGCGCAGAGACTTTCGCACCTGCTCCCCGTACTCGCGCGCCTTGGCTTCGATCTCTGCCGCGTTCAACGTCAGCGATTGCCCGTCGCGCACCAGCTGCCGGCCGTTCACCATCACGTCTTCCACATCCTCGCCTTTGAGCGCGTAAACCATCTGCGAGTACACGTTGTACAGAGGCACTGCGTTAGGCCGGTCGAGCCGGATCGAGATCAGGTCCGCGAGCTTGCCCGGTTCGAGCGAGCCGATCTCTCTCCCCATCCCCAACGCGCGCGCGCCCCGGATGGTGGCCATCTCGACGGCCACCGGTGCCGGAAGATTGCGCGGGTCGCCGGTGATTACTTTTTGCAGCTTGGCGGCGAGATCCATCTCTTCGAACATGTTGAAGTCGTTGTTGCTGCCCGCCGGCCCGTCCGGCCCCAGTCCCACCGGCAGATCAAGCGCCAGCATGCGCGTCACCGGCGCGACGCCGCTCGCCAGTTTCATGTTGCTCGACGGGCAATGTGCGATCCCCACGCCGCGCGCCTTCAGGATCGCCAGATCTGCTTCGTCCACCCACACCGCGTGCGCCGCCACAGTGCGTCCGTTGAAGAAGCCGAGCCGATCGAGCGCCTGCGTCGGCGACATGTGGCGCTTGGCCATCGATTCGTCGTTCTCGTGCTTGGTCTCGGAAAGATGAATCAGCAGCGGCGCGCCGTGCCGGTTGGCGAGCGCGCGGCAGGCTTTCAGCGTCTCGTCGGAATTGGTGTAAATCGCATGCGGCGCGACCGCGGGCACGATCAGCGGGTCGTCATGGTAGCGCGTGAGAAAGCGGTCCGTGTAGGCCAGCGCGTCCACGGGCGTCTTCGAATCGGGCGACGGGAATCCGATGATCGTCTCGCCCAGCACGCCGCGCATTCCGGCTTCCTTAGTTGCTTCGGCCACCACGTCTTCGAAGTAGTACATGTCCGTGAACGTGGTCGTGCCGGTCAGCATCATCTCGAGGCAGCCGAGCCGCGTGCCCCAGCGCACGAAATCGGG
>DATKNQ010000038.1:0-4287 GCA_035541265.1 Bryobacteraceae bacterium | reverse complement strand
AGAGATCTACGTCGGTCCGCCGGGTCTGCCGCGCTTCTGCCAGGATCTGGACGAGTCGGTGGGCGCGGTTCCCGGCGTTTTATCTGCCGGCGCCGTCGGACATCTGCCGTTCCGGGGAAATGCCGGCCGCGGTTTTCAGATCGAAGGGCGGCCGCCGGCGGCTCCCGGAGACATGCCCGGCGCCGACTACAGCGTCGCCTGCCCGAATTACTTCCGCACGATGGGGGTTCCGATTGTCGCCGGGCGTGAGTTCACGGCGCAGGATACCGTGGGTTCACCGGGCGTGATCGTGATCAACCAAACGATGGCGCATCACTTCTGGCCGAAGGAAAACCCCGTGGGCAAGGCCATCCGGTTCGGTGGAAGCGACGGCCCGCGGCTAGTCGTGGTGGGAGTGGCGGGTGATGTACACCATCTGGGCCTGGACGCGCCCGTGCGCAACCAATTCTTCCGTCCGTACACGCAGGCTGGATGGCCAATCATGAACATTGTGGTGCGTACCGCGCACGCGCCGGCCACGTTCGCCACGCCCATCAAGAAGGCGCTCGCCGGAATCCTGCCAGACCAGCCGGCGTCGAACGTTGAAACCATGGAACGCATCGTGCATGACTCGACCGGATCGCGGCGATTCCCCATGCTTCTTCTCAGCGTGTTTTCCGTGCTCGCGCTGTTGCTGGCGGCGGTGGGTATCGTAGGCGTGGTGAGCCATTCGGTGGCGCAGCGCAGGCATGAGATTGGCATTCGGATGGCGCTGGGCGCGGGCACGGTGGACGTGCTGCGGCTGATGGTGAACAGCAATATGATCTGGGTGCTCGGCGGATTGGCGGCTGGCATCGCGGGCTCGGCCGGCCTGACGCGGTTGCTGGGCGGGTTGCTTTACGAGGTGCGCCCGCTCGATCCCGCCGTCATCGGCGCGGTGTCGCTGTTGCTCGCGGTGGTGGCGCTCGGGGCCAGTTACCTGCCGGCGCGGCGCGCGGCCCGCATCGACCCCATGGCAGCGCTCCGATGCGAATAGCCGCGATCGCCCCCCGGGCGTAAGCGCTCCCCGCTTTGCTAAGCTAATCAGTTGCCATGACCGTAGACGAGATCCGCGAGCTGATCAACCTCGCAACTGAAACCGGCATAGCCGAACTGGAAGTGCAGCGTGGGGAGAATCGCGTGCGCATCTCACGCTCCGTGGCCGGCCGCCAGGAAGTAGTGTTTGCGCCGCCGGTTGCCCCGGCCAGAGCCGAGCCGCCTTCTGCCCCCCCGGCTCCCAGCCAGGCTGCGCCGTCCAAAGAGCCTGGCGCCGATCCCAACCTGATCCTGGTGCGGTCGCCGATCGTGGGCACGTTCTACGAAGGCTCCGCCCCGGGGTCGCCTCCGTTCGTGCGCGTGGGCGAACGCGTGCAGCCCGGCAAGGTCTTGTGCATCATCGAATCCATGAAGCTGATGAACGAGATCGAGGCCGAGATTTCCGGGATCGTCGAAAGCAAGCTGGTGATGAACGGACAGCCCGTGGAGTACGGGGAGGCGTTGTTTGCCATCCGCTCCAATTAAGAAAATCCTAATTGCGAACCGCGGCGAGATCGCTTTGCGGGTGATTTGCGCCTGCAAGGAGATGGGCATCCGCACGGTGGCGGTGTACTCGGAGCCGGATCGCCACAGCCTGCACGTGCGGTTTGCCGATGAAGCCGTGTGCATCGGTCCGGCCAAGAGCGCGCGCAGCTACCTGGACATTCCGTCGATCGTGAGCGCGGCCGAGATCACGGGCGCCGACGCCATCCATCCCGGCTACGGTTTCCTGAGCGAGAATGCGGGCTTCGCGGAAGTGTGCGAAGTGTCCGGGCTGAAGTTCATTGGGCCGCGGCCGGATGTGATCCGGTTGATGGGCGTGAAGGAACGCGCGCGCGCCTTCATGCGCGATGCGGGTGTGCCGATCTTGCCGGGCTCGCCCGGCATTCTGCAGAGCGCCGCGGAAGCCGCCGAAGTGGCTGGGGGGATCGGCTACCCGGTAATTCTGAAAGCTTCGGCCGGCGGCGGCGGGCGCGGTATGCGGGTCGTGAACGAGGCGTCGGAGATTGAGCCGCAGTTCAACTCCGCGCAGCAGGAAGCCGCAGCGGCGTTCGCCTGCGCCGATGTCTATTGCGAAAAATATGTGCGCGCGCCGCGGCACATCGAGTTTCAGGTGCTGGCAGACGAGCGCGGGCGTGTGGAGATTCTGGGCGAGCGCGAGTGCAGCATCCAGCGCCGGCACCAGAAGCTGATCGAAGAGTCGCCGTCGCCGGCCATGACTCCCGAGCTGCGCCGGTCGATCGCCGCAAAGCTGAAGGAAGCGCTGGGCGCGGCCGGCTACACCAATGCCGGAACCGTGGAGTTCCTGATGGATGAAGGCGGTAACTTGTACTTCATGGAGGTGAACGCGCGCATCCAGGTGGAGCATCCGGTTACCGAATTTGTCACTGGCATCGACCTGGTGAAGAGCCAGATTCGCATCGCTTCCGGCGAGCCGCTCGACGAAGTCATCAGCCTGCCCATCGAGCTGCGGGGGCACGCCATCGAGTGCAGGATCAACGCCGAGAACCCGGTGACGTTCACGCCATCGCCCGGGCGCATCACGGGCTTTCACGTCCCCGGCGGGATTGGGGTGCGCGTCGACAGCCTGGCGCACACCGACTGTGTGATCACGCCGTATTACGACTCGCTAGTAGCTAAGCTCATCGTGTACGGCGGCGACCGCATGGAGGCGATCCACCGCATGCAACGCGCGCTCGAGATGTTTGTCGTCGAGGGGATTCACACCTCGATTCCGCTGCATCAGCGCATCATGGCGGATCCCGATTTTCAGGCGGGCAAGCTGGACACTAACTTCATCGTCCGGTTTTTGGCGAGAGAGCGCGGCGCCGGCAAATCCTGATCGCCCCAGATCCGATATACTGGTTGGGCTTGCACTCAACTCTGTAACTCGGACATCCAAACTTATGCGCTCACTTGCCACCTTGGTTGCATTGGCTATCGCTGTGCCAGCTCTGATCCCGGCGCAGTCACTCGCAACACTTGTTAACCAACCGCCCGCTGGCTGTGGACTCGCCTTTCAATTAACTGACGGCAGAGTCATGTGCCAAGCCAACAACTATCACGATTGGTACATTCTCACTCCCGACCAGTCCGGCAACTATGTCAACGGCACTTGGACGCAAGCCGCCAGCCTGCCTTCGGGATACGATCCGGATGCGTTTTCCTCGGCGGTCCTGGCGGACGGCAGGTTAGTGGTGGTGGGCGGCGAATATAATTACGGCACGTTCGTATTGACGAATAAGGCCGCGATTTACGATCCCGTGCAGAATAGCTGGACAGCACTCGGCCATCCTTCCGGCTGGGCGAACATCGGCGACTCGCCTTCGGTCGTGCTGCCGAACGGCTATTTCCTGATCGGAGACAAACTGACTACCAGCATGGCGTTTCTGAATCCCGCCACGCTCACATGGAAAGTGGTGGGATCGACGGGCAAGAGTGACTTCTTCGCCGAGGAAGGTTGGACCCTGATGCCGGACGGCACGATATTGACCGCCGATGTGTTGAACGAGCCGAATTCGGAACGATATTCTCCGTCGACCCAGAGCTGGGCCAGCCAGGGAAGCACGATCGTAGACCTGGCCGCGCCTTCGACATCCGGCCCGATTTCATATCCCGGCGGGGTCTACGATCCGCCGGGCGAGATCGGTCCCGCGATCCTGCGTCCCGATGGCACGGTTTTCGCCACAGGCGCATCCAATAGCGGGCCGGCTCATACTGCCGTTTATCACCCGGGACCGACTTCTACCTCGGAGGGCACCTGGACTGTCGGACCTGACTTCCCCAATAGCGACTCCGCCGGCGATTCGAGCGCCGCCCTGCTGACCAATGGTAATGTGCTGGTGCTGGGAGTCAGGGGGACGCTCTACGAGTTCGACGGGACCAACCTGACGGCGACGCTGCGGCCGGCGCGCGCGGGATACCTGATGGTGCTTCCTACAGGGCAAGTAATTCTGACCGGAGGAAGCATACAGGTCTACAACTCTACGGGAACTTACTCGCCGTCATGGGCCCCGGCCATCACAAGCTATCCGTCGACTGTCGCGCGCGGCACCACTTATACGATCTCAGGCAAACAGTTCAACGGTCTCTCGCAGGCCGCCGCCGTGGGCGATGAGTTCCAGACAGCTACGAATTATCCGCTGGTGCGCATCACCAACACGGGTACGGGACATGTGTTCTACGCCCGGACACACAACCACAGCTCGATGGGCGTCGCGACCGGGAACAAGA
>DATKNQ010000037.1:0-17801 GCA_035541265.1 Bryobacteraceae bacterium | reverse complement strand
AGAAACCAGGCGCGCAGGCGGTCCCAACCGGAAGCGGGTTTCACGGAAGTATGATCTCGTCGGAGGGATTCCAGCAGACGTGGATCGATTCGCCGGTTTGGTAGACGCCGTTGTTGCGCGGGACTTCGGCGACGGCGTCTTCGCCGGTTTCGAGGCGCGTGAGGACGTGGACGCAGTTGCCCAGGAAGACGGAGCCGGTGACCGTGGCGGGGCGGAAGCGCCCGCCGTTCGCGGGCAGGGTGCGGGAGATGCGCGTGACTTCGGGGCGCAGTCCGACGCCGCCGATCCAGTTGACGGCGCCGAGGAATCCGGCGACGAAGCGCGTGCTGGGGCGCAGGTAAACGTCCTGCGGCGTGCCCACCTGTTCGATCGCGCCGGCGTTCATCACCGCCAACTGGTCGGACATGGAGAGGGCTTCTTCCTGGTCGTGCGTGACGAGCAGGAAGGTGATGCCCACGCGGCGCTGCATTTCTTTGAGCTCGAGGCGCATCTGTTTGCGGAGCTTGGGATCGAGCGCGGCGAGGGGCTCGTCGAGCAGCAGCACGTCGGGCTGCAGGACCAGCGAGCGGGCGAGCGCGACGCGCTGGCGCTCGCCGCCGGAAAGCTCGGCGGGGCGGCGGGATTCCTTGCCGCCGAGGCGCACCAGATCGAGGGCTTCGCGCACGCGGCGCGCGATATCCGGCTGATTCTTGCGGCGCAGTCCGAAGGCCACGTTTTCCGCGGCGGTGAGGTGCGGGAACAGGGCGTAACTCTGGAACACGGTGCTGACGTTGCGCTCGTAAGGCTTCTGGTTGTTGACCACCGCGCCGTTGAGCAGCACGTCGCCGGAGGTGGGCTGTTCGAAGCCGGCGATGAGGCGCAGCGTGGTGGTCTTGCCGCAGCCGGAGGGGCCCAGCAGCGAGAAGAATCCGCCGCGCGGAATCAGGAGCGAGATGCCGTTGACGGCGCGATGGTTCGGGAAGTGTTTCACCAGATCGCGCAGTTCCAGAATCGATTCCATTTTTTACAAGAATGTTACCGCAAACGGCGGCGCGGACGCGCGGAAAATTCGTTAGTCTTTCGGGCCGCCGGCCTGCTCAATGGCGGAGCGTTAATAGCGGCGGACGTAAGGGCGGTCGAGATCATCCCGATCGCGGATGGTGATGTGGTGCGTCGTCTTGCCGGAGCCCTCCAGCACGCGGCCGGCGATCCGGCGGGCGGGCCATTTCGGGGAGTGTATCGCGAGCGAGAGCCGGTTACTCCAGAACGAAGATGTTCTTGCGCGCGCACATCTCCTTGAGCACTTTCGGCCAGACGGTGACGCTGACCTCGCCTAAGTGCGCTTTGCGCAGCAGTAACATCAACGTGCGGGATTGGCCGATGCCGCCACCGATCGAGAGCGGCAGCTCGTGATTCAGAATCGCGCGGTGATACGGATAGTCCAGAAAATCGAGCTGGCCGGTGATTTCGAGCTGCTCGCGCAGCGTCTTGTCGTTCACGCGAATTCCCATCGAAGTTAGCTCGTGGCGGCGTTTGGTGACGTGGTTCCACACCAGGATGTCGCCATTCAGCCCGTGCACGTGGCGGCCATCGGCGGAGACGGTGGGGGTGACCCAGTCGTCGTAGTCTGCCGCGCGCATCTCGTGCGGGTAGCCGTCCTTCAGCGTCCAGCCGATGCCGATGATGAAGACGGCCGGGCACTCCTGCAGGATGGCTGTTTCACGCTGCTTGCGCGGCAGGTCGGGGTACATGTCGAGCAGGTCCTCGGCGTGGAGGAAGGTCAGCTTCTCGGGCAGGTTCGGATACTTGGATGTCTTCAGCGCCGGGAACAGATCCTGCACGTAGCGCTCGGTGTCCACGAGAACTTTCCAGATGCGGCCGACGACGTCCTTCAGGAATTCGAGATGGCGGTCGCCGGCGGTGATGGCGCGCTCCCAATCCCATTGGTCGACGTAGGCGCTGTGATCGTGATCGAGGAAATAATCCTTGCGCACGGCGCGCATGTCGGTGCAGAGGCCCTCGCCGGGCTGCATGCCGAACCGGCGTAGCGCGACGCGCTTCCACTTGGTGGCCGCCTGCACGACCTGCGCATCGATGGGGTGAAGGTTGCGGTCGTTTGAGATGTGGAACTGGATGGGGGTGCGCGAGCCATCGCGATCCAGGTAGTCGTTGACGCCGCTCTCCACGTCTACGATCAGAGGCACGGTCACCATCATCAGGTTCAGCGCCTGGCACAGGTTTTCTTCGATGAAGTTCTTGGCGGCGAAAATGGCCTTTTGTGTTTCCTTGGGAGCCAGTAGGGAAATGTAATCCTGGGGAAGGATCTTCTCCAGTTCCTCGTAGTCACCGATGCCCGGTCCGGCGAGGTCTGCGCGTTTGTCGACGATCATGGTCGCTCCAGGCATATGGTACACCACGGCGTTGTGGTTGGCGACGGGCTACATCAGCTTGCGGCGGAGAACGTCGAGCGCCATTTGGGCGACGAACTGGCGGATGCGGGTGCGATCGCCGATGAACTGGCGGTGCAGCACCTGGCATCCGCTGGCGTCGGCGAGACCCACGTACATGGTGCCGACGGGCGCGTTTTCGCCTCCGGAATCGGGGCCGGCGACGCCGGTGATGGAGAGCGCGTAAGTTGACCCGGAGCGCCGGCGCGCGCCCAGCGCCATGGCTTCAGCGGTTTCCTTGCTCACAGCGCCGCAACGCGCGATCGTCTCTTCGGGCACGCCGAGCCACTCGATCTTCATGCGGCTGGAATAAGTGATGAAGCCGCCGAGGAAATATTCGGAGCTGCCGGGGACGCCGGTGATGCGCTCGCCCAGCAGGCCGCCGGTGGCGCTCTCGGCGACGGACAGCGTGGCGTGGCGGTCGCGCAGCATCTGGCCGACTACCTCTTCGAGCGTCTGGCCGTTGCGCGAGTAGATGCGGTCGCCTAAAAGCAGATCGATCGGCCCGCCGACTTCTGCCAGGAGCGCGACGGCTTCTTCGTCGGTGGCGCAGCGCGCGCGCAGGTGGACCTGTAGATCGCCAGCGGCTGCCAGGATGGTGGTGGCCGGATTGTTGTACTTCTTGTAGACCGGCGCGATCAGTTGATCGAGGTCCGATTCCGGCATTCCGGTGACGCGCAGGACCAGCGTGCGGATGGCCTGCTTGGGCACGACGCGCACGAGACGCGACAGGCACTGGCGCTCGAACATGGCCTTCATCTCGTGCGGCGGACCGGGCAGCAGCATCAGGTGCGCGCCGGAATCATCGACCCATTGTCCGGGCGCGGTGCCGCGGTCGTTCGGCAGAATCTCGGCGCCTTCGATGATAAATGCCTGGCGCTTATTGCGCTCGGCCATCTTACGCTTCATCTGGGCGAAGCGCTGCTCGAGCCCGTCCGCGATTTCCGGATGATAGATCAGCTTGCGATCGAGGGCCGCGGCTACGGCGTCGCGCGTGAGATCGTCCTCGGTGGGACCGAGTCCGCCGCACAGCACCACGATGGCCGAGCGGGAGACGGCGCGCCGCACCGCATCGGCCAAGCGGTCGAAATCATCGCCGATGACCGATTTAGTGACGACTTCGACGCCCAGACCATTAAGCTGATCGGTGAGATAGAGCGAGTTGGTATCGAGGCGTTCCGGAGTCAGCAATTCCGACCCGACTGCGATGATCTCCGCGTTCATGTTTCAGACGAGCGGACGGCCCTTGATGCCGACGTCGGCGCGGTAGAGCGCATTGGTGGTGGCCACCACGAGCGACCGTGAAGGCGTGAACGCAAGCCCTACGATACCGGGACCGGACACGAACAGTTCCGCTTGGCGGTTGGCGTCGATGCGGACAATGCCCTTGCGCCCGGCGAGTGACGCGGCAACATACAAGCGGCCGGTGTCGTCGAAGGCCAGGCCCTGCGGCCGTCCGAGCCCACGGTAGAAAACCTCAACTTCGCCGCTGTTTGAGACACGATGCACGCAATCGAAGCTGGAAGTGGTCGGGCCGGCCACGTAGAGGAAGCCATCGGGGCCGAAAGCGAAGTGGTAAGCGGCGATGGACGGCTCGAGCGTGGCGAACACGAAGATCTGGCGGTTGGGGCTGATCTTGAAAATGGTGCCCTGACGGTCGCCGACGTAGAGGCTGCCTTCGTCGTCGAAAGCGAGGCCGGTGGCGACGCCCATGCCCTCGACGAAAGTGCTGGCGTTGCCGTTGGGCGTGACCTGGTAGACGGTGCCGTCGTGCCGGCTCGAAACGTAGAGCATGCCGTGGCGGTCGAAGGCCAAGCCGGTGGCGTTCATCATTTCGTTGATGAACGGCTTCATGTTGTAGTTCAGATCGATCTTGTAGACCGCCACGGCGACCTTTTGCCCGCGCGATCCGCTGAAGGTGGTGTAGATATTGCCAAAGGTGTCGACGGCCGGGTTGGCGACCGGATGCAAAGCGTCAGCGATCTGGATGCCGATATCGCAGGCCCAGGCTTCGCTCGACTGGTTGCCGCTGGCGACGACCAATTCCCCGGCGGCGGCGCCTTCGGGCACGCGCGCGATCACCAGCGAATCCGAACCGATGACGACCGGGGCGGCTACATCTCCGATCGTCACACGCGGCCGGTCCGCTTTGGCAAAGCCTTTGCCCTGAATCTGCAACTCCCCGCCGGCTATGGCCGCCACCGGTTTCACCTGGGAGATTTGCGGCCGGCCATCCGCCGATTTCCGAATTGGCATAATTACTAATAAAGATTGAACCATCCTGCCAGGAATAAGACAAGTGCGGCGTAGAGGCCGGCCATCAGGTCGTCGGCCACGATGCCCACGCCGCCCGGCAGGGATTCCAATTGGCGCACCGGCGCTGGCTTCCAGATATCGAACAGGCGAAACAGCACGAACGCCGCCAGCCACGTTTTCCAGTTGAGCGTGCGCGCGCCGGCGAGCGCCAGCCACTGGCCGGCGACTTCATCCACTACGACGTATTGCGGGTCTTTCAGTTTCGCCGCGCGCGCAGTTTCGCCCGCCGCCCAGATGCCGGGGATGGAGACCAGCGCGGCCAGTGCGGCGAAGGCCACGGGTGGCCATTGGGCCAAGCGCTCGATCAGGATGGCGATGACGATGGCCGCGGCTGAACCCACCGTGCCGGGCGCTTTTGGGGAGTATCCGCAGCCCAACCAGGTGGCCATCAGGCCGGCGAGCTTAGTGCGTGGTGCGGACACTAGTCCTCATCGTCGTCACGGCCGAGGTGTTCTCCCGGCTGCAGGGGCGTGGAGATGACGTATTTCTCAGACGCCCAGTTGCCGAGGTCGATGGTGCGGCAGCGCTCGCTACAAAAGGGCGCTTCGGGATCGCCGGGCTGGACTTCTTTCTTGCAGATGGGGCACTTCATGCTAACGGTTAGCGTTCGAGGTTTTCGGCGCGGGCCTGATCATCGATCTCCGCATCGTGGACTTCGAGGATGCGGCCAAGGCGATTCATGGTGTCCATGAGTTGGACCAGACGCGTCTCGTTGGCGGCGAAGCGCTGGGCGTATTCGGCATCGTGCTCGCGCGCCTGCCGCCCGGCTTCCAACTGCATGCTGGCAAGGATTTGCACGGTCTCGGCCAGAGCTTCGTGGCGCTCGGCGAGTTTTTCCAGGCGTTCGTCGGTGGTCATACTGTCTTCCAGTCTAGCGGATCTCTCGGGAGGCAGACGTAAGACTCGCCGGCTCCGCGCTTAATGCTCAAGGTTCTCCAGACGGCGGCCGTGGTCATCGATTTCGGCATCATGGATCTCGAGGATGCGGCCCAGGCGGTTCATCGTGTCCATGAGTTGGGCCAGACGAACTTCATTGGCGGCAAAGCGCTCAGTATAGATGGCGTCGCGCCCCTGCGCCCGGCGATCCGCCTCTTGCGCCTGGCGTTCTGCTTCCTGCTGCCTGCGTTCTGCTGCCTGTTGCATCCTGGCAACGATTTGCACGGTTTCGGCCAGAGCCTCGTGGCGTTCCACAAGGCGATCGAGGCGTTCGTCGATGCTCATCCTGCTTACAGTCTAGCGGATCTTTCAACGGTCAGCCCGCCGATTTGGACAAGGCTGGAGGGTGGCGCAACCGTTTCCGTGGCCGCCAGCAGCGTGCCGACCAAATCGTAGTCGTGCGCTTCGGTGATGCGCAGGCGGCGGATCTGGCCGGGCTGCGGCGCGCTGCCCTCCACGTCGTTGATCAGCGTCACCCCGTCGATTTCCGGAGCCTGGGACGGCATGCGGCCCTCCCACAACAGGTCGGTTTCCTGCGAGAGGCCTGAAACCAGCACCGATGTCTCAGATCCGACGAGCTTGCGATTGCGCGCGCGCGCGATTTTGCGCTGCAGGGCCATCAGGTGGCGCTTGCGATTGTAAATGGTGCGGGCTTCCACCTTGCCGTCGAGCCCGAAGCTGCCGCTGGTGTCTTCGTCGGAATAGGAAAACACGCCCAGGCGGTCGAGCTGCGCGGCGCTCACGAAGGCGCACAGCTCCTCGAAATCCGCATCCGTCTCGCCGGGGAAGCCGGCGATGAAGCTGGTGCGGATCGCCACACCGGGGATGGTGCGGCGGATGCGCTGGATCAGCTTGAGGAAAATATCGCCCGAAGCGCCGCGCTTCATCCGTTTGAGCACGCCGGCACTCGCGTGCTGCAGCGGCATGTCGATGTACTTCACCAGCGCGTCATGGCTCGCGATGGTGTCGAGCAGCCGCTGGGTCACTTTGTTCGGGTAGGCGTAGAGGAAGCGAATCCACTTTTCGCGGGGCGTCTCGATCTCAGCCAACCGGGCGAGCAGATGGGCGAGTCCGTCCTGCAGGCCTAGATCCTCGCCGAAGCAGGTGGTGTCTTGCCCGATCAGGTTGATCTCGCGCACGCCCTGGCGGAACAGCCGCGTGGCTTCGGCCACCACCGATTCGAATCGCCGGCTGCGGAACTTGCCGCGATACTGCGGGATCACGCAGAAGGTGCAAGGATGATCGCAACCCTCGGCGATCTTGATATATGCATAATGGCCGGGCGTAGCCAGTACGCGCGGCGTCAGATCGTGATAGAGGTAATCGCGCGCAGCCGTGGGGGCGGCGTCGCCGGCCCAGCCTTCGCACAGACCGGCGATGCGGTCCAGTTCGTTGGTACCCACCAGCGCGTCCACCTCGGGAATGTCCTTGCGGATATCGCCGCGATAACGTTCCACCAGGCATCCGGCAACGATGAGCTTGCGGGCTCGGCCGATTTTCTTGTATTCGGCCATCTCCAGAATGGTGTCGACGGATTCCTGCTTGGCGGGATCGATGAAGCTGCAGGTGTTGACGACTAACACGTCAGCCTCGCCGGGATGGGGCGTCAGCTCGTGCCCGCGCGATACAAGTTGGCCCATCATGACTTCGCTGTCCACCAGGTTTTTGGGGCAGCCCAGACTCACAAAGCCGATTTTCAAAGGTGTTTTCCGGAAGATGTACTGTTTTCAGAATAGCACGGCGGGTACTTATATCTGCCGGCGGCAGTTGTGCGCTCACTGTGGAAGCATTATATTTGGGAAGGAACGATGAATGTCCCGAACTTACTGACGATTCTGCGGATTTTCTTCGTACCGCTATTGGTAGCCGCCCTGGTGCAGGAAAAGCTGGTGCTACATGTCCGCGGTGCGGTGATTACCAACGTGTGGCTGGCGTTGGCCATCTTCCTCATCGCGGCGAGCACCGACCTGCTGGATGGCTACCTGGCGCGGCGCTGGCGCCAGATTACGACCATCGGCACGCTGCTCGATCCGATCGCCGACAAGCTGCTGATTTCCTCGGCGCTGATCGCCCTGGTGCAGGAGCGGGCGGTTCCGGCCTGGATGGTGATCCTGATCGTGGGCCGCGAATTCGCGGTTTCCGGGCTGCGCGCCATCGCGGCCGCCGAAGGCTACACCATCAAGGCCAGCGATCTGGGTAAGACCAAGATGATCTCGCAGGTGGCCGCGATTTCCTGCCTCTTACTCAGCATCCGGTATCCGGAACTGACGACGCCGGGGATCATACTGATGTGGGGCGTGGTGATCTTCGCGATGCTCTCGGCAGTGAGTTACTTCCGCAAGTTCTGGCGGCGCATCGACGAACGCGTGAAGAAACGCCGGCGGCGGGAATTGTTGTTGATCGAGAAACGCAAACAGCGGATGGAGCTTCGCCGTCAGAGCGGTTCGGGTGCGGGCTTCGGCGGCGGCGCCAGAATCTGAACGCCCTGCGGCGTGATTTCGAGCGTACGGATCTGCCCCTTGGGTCCCAGCGGCCCGGCAGATTTCCCATTCACGCTTACCTGCAAATCCCCGGCATTTCCCGTACGGATACGCATGGCATCCACAGCTTCCGCGGTTCTGGTCTCGTTGGGGTGCAGGGTGCCGACGATTACGCACTTGCCATCGGCCCACACCTGCACCCATGCCTCGGCATCCGCGGTGAGCGAGACGTGCAGTTTGGCATCCGGATTCGAAGCGGCGGGAGGCGCGGCCGATGTGCCGGATTCCGTGGGCGCGGGAGTCGACTGGGCCACTTCCGTGTCCGCCGGCGGCGCCGGGTTGTGAGATACGGCGGGCGTGACCGGTGCGGGCTCGGTGGACTTCGTGACGGCGGAAGGCGCGGCAGCCGGAGGCGCAGAGTTCCGCACGACGGAAACCTTTTCCGGCGGAGGCGCGGCCTTATTGCTGCGTTGCCACCAGACATAAACGGCCGAGCAGACCAGCATCACCGCCACAACCATGGCCAGCGCAGGCAGGATGGAATTCGAGCGGCCGCCCGTGCTCTCCCAAGCCGGGACCGGCGGCACTTTGAACGAGGGCTCCGGCTGGCTCACGGCGAAGGCCGGCAGGTCCGCGTTAGAATTGATTTGTTTTTCGACCTCGGAGGCCAGTTCCTCTTCGTCCAGCCCCAGGAACCGGGCGTACTGGCGCACAAAACTCTTCGCGAACACCCCGCCCGGCAACCTGTCGAGTTGGTCCTTCTCGATAGCTTCTAACAGGCGGGTGGAGATCTTGGTCTCACGGGAGATCTGGTCCAGGCTCAGGCCTTTTTGCAGACGTTCCCGGCGTAGCGTTTCGCCGACGGGACTCATAACCCCAACTGCCCCCCTTTAGCTATGATACAACAGTAAGCACTGTGAGTCCGTACGTGAGGTTACTCGCCCGCCGAGCCAGGACGCGGGACTTATCGCGATGACCGCTTGCCTGATGTGCGGCAATGCGCGCTCGCGCACGCTCTGCACGGCCACTGACCGCCTTTACGGAACCACGCAGCGCGAGTTTCAGATCGTGGCGTGCGCAAGCTGCGGACTGATACGCCTGGCGCCGCGGCCCGCGCCGGAAGATCTATCACATTACTACCCCGCGCACTATTGGTACGCGCCCGACCGGACTGTCGCGGCCAAGCTGGAGGAACGCTACCGCCGCCTGGTGTTGCGCGACCACGTACGATTTGTGACGCGCGCATTGGCTGCGTGCGGAGCATCCGGCCCAGTGCTCGATGTGGGTTGCGGCGGCGGCTTGTTTCCGCGCATGCTGCGCGAGCGTGGATTTGCGGCCATGGGCCTGGATTCGTCCGCGGAAGCCGCGGCGATTGCCTGGCGGACAAACGGTGTGCCGGTGCTGTGCGGCGACCTGGCGCAAGCCCCGCTGGGTGCGGCGTCGTGCGCCGGCGTTACCATGTTCCACGTGCTCGAGCACCTTTACGACCCGCGCGCGTATCTGGAATCGGCACGTCTGCTGCTGAAGCCGAACGGCCGGCTGATCGTGCAGGTGCCTAATGCCGCGTGCTGGCAGTTCCGCCTGCTGGGCGCGCGCTGGAACGGCGTGGATGCGCCGCGGCATTTGACTGATTTCCGCGCACGCGATCTGGAGGCGATGCTGGCCGCCGCCGGTTTTGAGGTCGTGCGCCGCAAGTATTTTTCGCTGCGCGACAATCCCGCGGGACTCGCCACCAGTCTGGCGCCCGGGCTCGATCCGATGGCGCGCCGCGTCCGCCGGCGGCAGGAATCGACGGTGGCGAAGCTGATCAAAGATCTCGCGCACTTCGCGCTGATCGCCGCCGCCCTGCCGTTCACGTTGCTCGAAGCCGCGTGCGGTGCCGGATCGACGGTGATGATCGAGGCGCGCCAGCGGCCATGAACAACGCCGCACTCGTCGAGCGGTTGCCGCGCTGGCTGGCACGCCACATTCTGCATTTCGAGGCAGCCATCCAGGACGCGGTCGCCCGCTTCGCGGGAGGGTTGCCGGCCGGCGCGCGCGTGCTCGATGCCGGCGCCGGCGAAGCGCGGCATGCGCGCTATTTCGCCGAGCAGCACTATTGCGGCGTGGACCTGGCCGTCGGCGACGATTCGTGGGACTACAGCCGCCTGGACGCCGTGGCGGATCTCACTTGCCTGCCCTTCCGTTCCGGTTGCTTCGATGCAGCCATCAACATCGTCACGCTCGAGCACGTGCGCGCGCCGGGATGTGTCCTGCGGGAGATCGCGCGCACGCTGACCGGCGCCGCACCGCTGTTGGTGGTGGTGCCGCATGAATGGGAAGTGCACCAGTCGCCGCACGATTATTTTCGTTACACGCGGCACGGCATGACTTACTTGCTGGAACAGGCTGGCATGGTGGAAATCCGGGTCGAGCCGGTGGGCGGATACTTCCGCTTGCTGGCCCGGCGGCTGCTGAACGGGCTACAATTCTTTACAGGCGGCCTCCGCTGGCTGGGTTTTCTTCCCGCCGCGTTGTTATTGGTTCCACCGGCGCTGGTAATTCCGTTTCTGGATTTTCTGGACCGCGACCGCAACTTTACTCTCGGATACATATGCACCGCAAGAAAATCGTCTTGAGCGCGCTGTTGGTGGCGGCATTGTGTTGGGCGGTTCCGGCTGAGAGCCGCGAGTTCAGCGGCGCGCGCGCCATGGAGTTTGAGCGCAAGGTGGTGTCGTTCGGGCCGCGTCCTCCGGGCTCGGCGGCGCTGCGCAGCCTGCGCGCTTACATCTTGGAACAACTGAAGCCGCGCGGCGCGGAAGTGATCGAAGACAGCTTCACCGGCCACACGCCGATGGGGCCGATTCCGATGGTCAATATCATCGCGCGGTTCAAAGGTAGGTCGGGGCGCGCCGTTGCGTTCACCGGACACTACGACACGAAGAAAATGGCGGGTGTGCGCTTCGTGGGCGCGGACGATGGCGGCTCGTCCACGGCGTTTCTGCTGGAGATGGCCGAGGCTTTGCAAGGCACGCCGCACCCGGACGACATCTACCTGGTGTGGTTCGATGGCGAGGAAGCGTTCGGCGAATGGTCGGATACCGACAGCTTGTACGGCAGCCGGCACCTGGCGGAGCGTTGGTCAGCCGATGGCACGCTGGGGCGGCTGAAGGCGCTCATCAACGTGGATATGATCGGCGACAAAGACCTGGACATCATGCAAGAGGGAAATTCGTCGCCCGCGCTATTGAAGCTGATTTGGACCACTGCCACGCAGCTTGGCTACGGCAAGTATTTCCTGGATACGGGCGGCCCGACCGATGACGATCACATGCCTTTCGTCAAGATGGGCGTGGATGCGGTGGACTTAATCGACTTCGACAAGACTTACTGGCACACGCCCGCGGATACCATCGACAAGGTCAGTGCGCATAGCTTCGAAGTCGTCGGCGCCGTCCTGATACAAGTGCTGAAGCACATGGAAGGTTATTAAGGCTCGCGCGTCCAAGTCTGCGAACGGCCCAGCAGCGAGAAGCCGATGAAGCCGCGCACTGACAGCTTGCGGCCGCCGTCTTCTAGGTGCATCTTACATCGATAGACCGATCCGTTGTCGGGGTCGAGGATATCGCCGCCGGTGTATTCGTCGCCCTTTTGTTGCATGCCGCGCAGGATCACCATGCCTATAACCGGCTGACCTTTGCGCTGGTCTTTGCACTTATCGCAAAACTTCTTGGCGTCCGGCTGGAGGGTCGCCTCGATTTTTCCAAATAGCTTGCCGTTTTCTTCGTAGATCCGGACGATGGCTTTTGGCTGTCCGGTTTTATCGTCGATCGTTTTCCATCGGCCAATGGGTGTCGAGAGTGGGGCCTCCGCCGCCCACATCGCGAGTGCGACCGCGAACAGGGCGGCGCTCGCTGTAACTACTTTGCGCATGGCGTTCACTCGATTACGATACTCGGTTTCTCGCCGCGCGTGTCGGCATCGTACAGTTCGGTGCGGATGGTGCGGCTCTCTCCAGGCATGAGCGCGATGTAATTGTCACTGTAGATCGCCGGCAGGATGCGGTCGCCGGAAACCGAGCGCACGGCTTTCAGCTTGATCATCAAGACTGGCGTGTTGGCCGGATTGTGGACCGTGGTGGTCAAAGTCCAGAGATCGTCGCGGCGTTCGGTACGGGTCCTGGCATCGAGCTTCACCTTCGGCAGATCGCGCAGCGCTCGGTAATTGCCCTCTTCCGTACCGCGCCAGTAGAAGTTATCCGAGAGGACTTCACCGGCCCGGGTTAGCTTCAGGCGAATGAAATGCACGGGTGTCAGCCCGGCCGGATACTCCATGTGGATCGGAGTGGAGACTGTATCTTCGGCGCTCTCGACATCCGCCGGCATCTGCCACTTTACTGTGCCCTCCATGTTAACGAGTTCGACCGTGGCGGTAAGTCCTTGTACCAGGCCCGCGCTGTAGTTCACGACTTCCACATTGTCCGTGACCGGATTCCATTGGATGTGCAACGGCTCGCAGGCTTTCTTCGCGCCGAAGTAGGCGGCGGTCGGCTCGAGGTAATAGTCATAAGTCTGCCAGACGAAGGACGGCCATGTGGGATGACTCATCCAGATGAGCAGGCCCATGCGATTCTTACTCTGCGCCTCGAACATGGCGCGATAGCCTTCGTAATTGACATACTGCGCTAGCCTCACCCACTCCGCCGCGCTGTTTGCGCCACCGTAGCTCTTCTCGATGCGCTCGCGGAACGATGCGCCGCCCTGTGCGCCGTTGAGCGAGAAATCGTGGATGCCCCACATACGCCCCTGCGGCCACATATCCGATTCGGGCATCATGGCGCCCAGGCTATCCATGCTGACGATGTTGGGCATGCCCAATTCGCTATGCAGCTTGGTGGTGACGCGCTCGGCGAAGTAGTACTTCACCGGCATGGCGCGATAGGGTCCGTGGCCGCTCACGACCTTGTCGGCAGAGCTGGGAATATAGTGCAGGCCGGGATGCAGGTCGGCCAGCACTTCACGCATGCCGTGTTCGAGCGGCGGGGGCGGAAAACCCTCGTTGCGGCCGCAGTAAAGGCCGATCGACGGATGATTGCGGATGCGCAGCACCGTGTCGCGCATGTTGCGCATGAACAGCGCGTCATCGTCCGGATCGGGACCGTCGTAGGGATTCGCCAGCCAGAAGTCCTGCCACACGACGATGCCGTACCGGTCACAGGCGTCGTAGAAAGCATCCTCGCCGATTTGACCGACCCAGTTGCGGATCATGGTGAAGTGCATGTCGCGATGGTAGCGGACGGCCGCGTCGTACTCGCGCGCGCGGTAGCGCAGCATCGATTCGCTGAAGCCCCAGTTACCGCCCATGGGAACGAAGCGGCGGCCGTTGATCCAGATCTTCAGCGCGCCGCCTTCTTCGCTGTAAGTAAATTGGCGGACTCCGGCCTGGAAGGACTTATTATCGGAAGTCACATGATCCGCTGTTTCAAACTGCAGACTGACCGGGTAGAGATGCGGCTCGCCATAGCCATTGGGCCACCATAGCTGCGGATTAGTCAGGTGCAGTACATGTTTGACGACGGCCGAAGCGGAGGCTGGCAGACTGACCGGCTCGTCGAAAACGCTATCGCCGAAGCCGCCGTGCAGCGTTCCGGTGATTGGCTGTGACTCCTGATTGCGTACGGTTGCTTCAATCGTGACATCGGCTGTTACGGTTGCTCCGGGAGTTACTGCGCTATTGACGAACGGGTCTTCGATCGCGACCGGGCCAGTTGACGTCAAATACACATTGTTCCAAATGCCCGTGTTCCGGCCGCGAATCGTCGGAATCCAATCCCAGCCGATGGAGGCGTGGAACGTGGGATTATCGGCGCCCAGCGCGCCGCCGTTCTTATCGGGATTATCGAAGGTTTTTTCTTTGCTGCTGCCGGGCGTGGCGTTCTTCTCCACGCGCACGGCCAACGCGTTCGTCTGGCCGGCATGCATGTAAGGCGTGATATCGAACCGGCCCCGCATGAAACCGCCCTCGATGCGCCCCAGTTTCTGGCCGTTCAGGAAGACATCGGCTTTCCAATTGATGCCGTCGAAGTTGAGCCAAACGTGGTGGCCCGGTGCTACCGCGGGAACCGTGAATTCGTTGCGGTACCAGAAATCGGCGTAGAAGAACGAGTCTGAAATCGCCAGTTGGTTGTCGCCGTAGTTCGGGTCGGGCAGCGCGCCCGCGTTGTAGTAACTGGTAAGTGCGGTGCCGGGGACGGTGGCAACTAGCCAGTCACTATCCGGGAATCCCGGCTTCGAGATCGCCGCGCCATCGGTCTCGACGAGTGAGTCGCGCTGAATGCGCCAACCGCCGCCGGCCAGATCCAGCCGGCCATCGGCTCGCGCGGGCGGCGCGGGCTTGGCTTCCGGAAGCGGTCCGCCGCGGCCGTAGATTTCCATTTCGCTCAGGATGTAGCCTTCGGGCGATGCGGCCTTGGTCAGCAGCAGACGTACGTAGCGGCTATGCGCCGGCTGCGCCAGCTTCATGTCGTCGGCGATAGGTTGCAGCGTCTTCCAATTCACGGCTTCGTCGGACACCTGGAGCGAACCTTGCTGCGCGGGGCGGATCCAGTGCAGCGCCACGCGGTCGAATTCGCACGATGCACCCAGATCGACGTAGACCCACTCTTCATCCGTGCCGGCGCTCTTCCATGCGCTGGTGAAACTATATGGACCGCCCGCTTCGACGCGCGCGTTCTTGTCGAACAACTCGACCTCGCCGACCGTCCAAGCGGCCACGCTGGGCGCGTGCAGAGCGACGCGATAGAAACGGCTGCGCGACGGCGCGGACAGTGGAACGGACGGCTGGAATTCGCGCGCTGGCTTGTCCGATCCGGCCGCACGGCCGAGTTCCTTCCATGTCTGTCCATCGCCGGAGCCCGAGACGATGACGGTCCAGCCCGCCTCGCCGGATGGTTTCGGCTGCACGCGCGCGTCAATCCCGACGCGATCCACTTCGCGCGGTGAGTCGCCGCCCGCTAACTCGACTTGGACCCATCCGTCCGCACCCTTGAGAGTAACGGCAGTAACCCAGTTATGATCGAGCAGCCACTCACGTTCGTTCTTCGGCAGCACGCCTTGCTCACTGGTGGAGACGGAAACCCAGCGCGGCAGTTGCGTATCTTTGATGCCGTCGGTGATTAGCTGAGACGTCAGGTTGTAATCGTAACTGCTCGATTGATACGCCGGCCGATGTAACGCTAAGTTGCGATAAGTCTGATCGGCGCTCATCAGCGGCGCGAAGTTCTCACTGGGATAGCCAGGATACACGCCTACACCGAGCGTGTATGGCTGTCCGAACAACACGGGCAAGGCCATCAGCATCAGTAACACCGTATTGCGCATACTAAGTTCCTTGGTCGAGCTGGCTCAAGGCGAAGGCATAAGCGCCGATCGCCGTCGCTTCGCTCGTTCCCAAACGCGATGTTCCCACGCCGGTGCGCTGCAAGCCGTCGAACCGCACTTTGCGCGTGCCGCCGGGGACGGTCAGTTCCTTGGTCTCGCCCTTCAGAAACACATCCAACTGCACCTGGTCTTCCAGATTGAAGGCGCGCTGCGCGAGGCGCGGAAATCGCGTGCCATCGGGCGCGACATAGCTGCTATTCATCTCCTCGACAATGGCCGGCAGGAACTGGCGATGCGCGCCCGCAATGCCGCCGCCGATCACCACGAGTCCATCGAGCAGCGTGACGGCCTGCGCAATGGCATCGCCGGCAACTTCGCCCATGCGGCGGAAAGCTTCGCGCGCGGCATCCACATTTCCTGCGGCCCGGCCTTCGACGATTTCGTAAATCACCTTAGGCTCGGGTGCATCTTCGAAGCGAAGACCCGCACGTGCCGCATAGACGCGCCGCACCGCACGAATCGAGGCGCCCTCTTCGGCGTTCATCTCGCGCTCCAGTTTGTGGCGCGCCAGCCAGATCTCGCCCGCCATGGAGTTATCGCCGATGAACAGCGCGCCATCGCGCACGATGCCGCCGCCGAAACCGGTGCCCAGCGTCACGCCGAACAGGTTGCGATAGCGCTTCGGACTGCCGGCCTTTTCGAGAAGGCCGTTCACATAGGGCAAGAATCCGGCGGTGGCCTCGCCGTACGCGAACAGGTCGCCATCGTTGTTGATGAATGTGGGCAGGGTGAACGTATCGGCGAGCATTGGCCCGAGCGCCACGTCGCGATACGCCGGCAGGTTGCCCGGGCTCACGATGATGCCGTCGAAATAGTCGGCCGGCGCGGGGAATGCGAAGCTGATCGCGACCGGCGGCGCGGGCACTTGCGCCTGCACCTTGCGGAAACCCGCGACGATATTGGCGAGCGACCGCGCCAGGTGATCGGCGTTGGCGGGCAGCGCGAAGCTTTCGACCACTGGACGGTTGGCCTGCAGGGCCGAGAAAACGAAGTTGGTGCCGCCAGCATCGAGCGTCATCACCACGCGATTGTCGTTGGAGTAGTTGAGCATGATCGTTTCAGGCGTGCGCCACGCGGCGGTTCGCAAGCGCCGTCCAGGTGTTGTACAGAATGGCCGCGAGCGGTACCAGGAAGCTGATCTCGACCGAGCTGTGATCGGCGACGAAGCCCATCAGCGGCGGCAGACACGCACCGCCCAGAATGGCGGTGACCATCAGCCCGGATAGCTCATTGGTGTGCTCCGGCATGGCGTCCACCGCGATGGCGAAAACCAGCGGAAAGATGTTGGCGAATCCCAGACCGGCGAGGAAGAAGCACGAAACGGCAAGGGTGCGGTCCGGAACGAACATGCCCAACAGCGCGGCGATCGAGACGCCGCAGGTGACCAGGAAAAATTTGCGCGGCGCCATCCAGTTGAGAATGACGCCGCCGGAGAATCGCCCGATGGTAAGTGCAGTGAAGAACAGCCCAGTGCCGAGCAGGCCGACTTTGTTGATGTCGATATTAAAGCGCTCTTTGAGATACAGCGGAATGCCGGCGCTGACGGATACCTCGGCGCCGACGTAAAAGAAGATCGCGGCAACCATCATCAGCACGTAAGGATTCGAGAGCAGCGACAGGCAGGAACGGAACGTGGCGGCGCGATGCTCGCTCTTCTTCTCTTCGACGCGCAGGCCCGCGACGGCCACGATTGCCACCAGCAGCGCGACTGTATAAATCGGGAAGATCACCTTCCAACTCATGCCGAAGTATTTGGCCGCGATGACCGGGATCATCGGTCCGGATAGCGACCCGATGGCTTTCACAAATTGCGCGAGCGATAGATTGCGCGCGTATTTGCCCTCATCGGACACATCGCGCATGATGGGATTTCCTGACACCTGGAGAATGGCCGCGCCCGCGCCCAGCAGCAACACGGTGATCAGAAAACTCCCGAACGAAGAGAGACCGAAGGCGGCGTTGAGCACTCCGGCAAGCGCCACCAGCAGGCCCAGCATCAGCACGAACTTCTTGCCACGCTGATCCTGGAAGATGCCCACGGGGATGGAAAGCAAACCGAACATGCTGAATCCGACGAAGGGAATCAGCGAAGCGACCGTGTTGCTGAGTTGAAACTCGTTCTTGGCGAGACTGACGAAGGGCCCCACGGCGTCGGCGAACCCCATCGCCAGGAAAGCCAGGAAGACTGGAAAGGTGCGCAGGCGCATATCGGATTAGAAGCTCCG
>DATKNQ010000036.1:0-16507 GCA_035541265.1 Bryobacteraceae bacterium | reverse complement strand
AGGCAGGAAGCGCGAAAGCCGATCCGTTTGCGCAAAAAGTTCGTGCGCTTCTCCATCGGCAGCGCCAGGTTGCGGCGGATTTGCTCGATGAGCGCCCGTTCGCTTTCGAGCCTCAGCGCCTCACTTCTTGTCATTCTCGGCTTGCGTCGTTTCATGGAGGACCTTTTCCAGTATCTCAAGAACCGCTTGATCCCGCGGGCGGCCCGCCGCGCGCTTGCTTCGGATGATATCCGCCAGGCTTGCCACCAGCAACGCATGGCCGCCCATGTCCATCCGGGATGCCCGTCTACGCATGCCTTCGATCGACCGTACGCCATCGATCCGTCCCATGAAATCGAGCTGCAACTGGTCGTCGTCGCGCGTGATGCGATAGAGTCCTGAAGCCGGATAATATGGGCGCAGCAGCATGGCACCCAGGCTCTTGGCGATGGCCTTCAGCTTGCGAATGTTGGTGGGCGTTTTGCGAAACAGAAAATCGAAATCGACCGTCGTGACCGGCGCGCCTTGCAGGGCAGCCGCCGCATTACCGATCAGCACCGCTTCCAGGCGCTGCTCGTCGAGCACGCGTGCCAGGGTGAAGAGGATGGGCTGCGCATTCATCGCCAAACCCATTGTAATCGGCCTGATACTGATGCTCGCGGCCTGCGCGCGGCGGCCCGATCCGTTGCCCGGATTGCCGCACGTTTTCGTCTGGGCCTGGGAGCGTCCCGAAGATTTGCACTGGCTCGATCCGCGCACCACCGGCGTTGCATTTCTGGCGCGCACCGTGTGTCTCAAGAATGACGCCGTGGGAATCCGCCCACGCCTGCAGCCGCTGCGGGTGCCGCCCGGCACGGTATTGATGGCGGTGGTCCGTGTCGAGACTGGCGGACGTGCCGCGCGTGCGAATGCCGCGCCGATGGCCGCCGCGATCGCCGATGGAGCCGGTATCCCTGGCGTGCGCGCGCTGCAGGTGGATTTCGATGCTGTCGCGAGTGAGCGCGTTTACTATCGCGCTCTTCTGCACGATGTGCGGCGCCGGCTCCCGGCGCGCATGCCGCTGTCGATCACCGCGCTCGCTTCCTGGTGCGAATCCGATGACTGGATCTCCGGTCTCCCGGTGGCCGAAGCCGTGCCTATGTTGTTTCGCATGGGGCCCGATCACTACACTGCCGGCAGCGACTTCCGCAACGTATTGTGCCGGTCGAGCATGGGGATCTCGACCGACGAATTGCCGGCCCGCATCCCGTCCGGGCGGCGCGTGTATGTCTTCGATCCGCGCGCCTGGTCCGAGGAGCATTGGCAGGCAGTGCTACGAAAGGTCAACCAATGGCAAAGCGCATTCTGATCCTGTTCGTGCTGGCTGCGGCGTTGATCGCACCAGACGATTTGTCGAGTTGCGGCCCGTTTCTGCCAGAGGCCGTGTTCACCAGCCGCGCCGCGCCGCTCGATGAGGCGCGCTACTTCAGCGGCCAGCTCGATATTCTGCAGCCGCAATACAAGCGCATCTACCTGATGGCGGCCTACCGGTACCTCACCGGTATCGGCTTGAGCAAGACCGACCAGAAGACGCTGACCGCGCCGCCGTCCGCTGGGGATGCCCTGTTTTATCCGAATACCGTGCCAGTCGGTATCTGGCTGCAGGCGCGCGTGACCGTGGGTGCGCCGCCGCTCGCGCATATCGACCAATTCAAGTGGCTGGGTGAAGCCTACATATTGAACTGTGGCGACGATGCCTTCCGGAACGCCGCCGCCACGTTGGCTGCGCGCATGCAAGCGGGCGATTCGCACGATGACTTGCGGGCATGGGTCGCGGCCCAGGATCAGGTCTTCGCCAATTGCAGCGGGCCGCCGTCGATTCCGCTGTCGCTTCCTCCCGTAGCTCCGGCCTGGACGCGGGCGGACCGCGCCTATCAGGTCGCGGCGGCCGAATTCTACGCCGGGAAGTTTGATGCAGCCGAAGCCGATTTCCTGCGGATCGCCGCGGACCGCAGTTCCCCCTGGCACGCCATTGCGCCGTATCTGGCGGCGCGCACGCTCGTCCGCAAAGCCACCCTATCCGATCCGCACGCGGCGCCGGCGGCACAAGCGCAGTTGGAAAAAGTCGTCGCCGATCCCGAGGCCGCGCCGTGGCACGCCAGCGCCCGGGGCCTGATTGGATTTCTGCGCGTCGAGACGGATCGTGACGCCGTGCTCGGCGAGCTGGCCCGCAAAGTGGCCACGCAAAAGACGGACGTCGCCACCGTGATGAACGATTACCGGATCATTTGGGACGAGTATGACAGCCGCGGCAAACAGCCGCCGCTCAACGACGACCTCACCGATTGGATCGCCGCCATGCACTACACATCCGGCGATCACGCGCTTGTGCGATGGCGCGCCACGCATTCGCTGCCGTGGCTCGTGGCAGCGCTGACGTGGGCCAGTGCGCCGGACGCGGATCTGATGGCGGCCGCGGCGCAGGTTCCGCGCACCTCGCCAGGCTTCTTGACGGTGGAATTCCACTGGACGCGGCTCCTCGCGCCTGCTGACGCGCGCCCGCAACTGGATGCGATTCTTGGCGGCAAGCTGTCCGCGGCTGCCCGCAATTTGTTCCTGGCATCCCGCATGCGCCTCGCGCGCGACTGGGGCGAGATGCTGCAATTCGGCCCCCGCATGGTAGCGGCCATCGACAACGACGACGGTAAACGAAAGGCCGGCATCCGCCAGTTCGATGAGGATGCCGCGCACATCCTGAATCGCGAGGCGCCGCTCCCGGTGCTGCTCGAAGCCGCGCGCAGTCGGGATCTCGCGCCGAACTTGCAGATGCGAATCGCCCGTGCCGTGTGGGTACGCGCGATCCTGCTGCACGATGTGAAAACCGGCCTGGCCATCGCGGCGACCCTCGCCGCGGTCGCTCCAGATCTGAAGCCCTATCTTGACGCGTACCTGTCCGCGCCTGACGACATGACACGCCAATTCGCCGGGACGTGGCTGCTCTTGCACGATCCGGGAATGCGCCCCTGGATGGATGCGGGAACCGGGCGCCTCGCGCCGGACCAGAAGATCGACAACTTCCGGGACAACTGGTGGTGCGCCGTCGACACCTCCCGGCGTCCGATGAACGCGCCGCTCGAGTTACTCTACCAGGGCGCCACTCCCGAGGCCGCATTCCGCTCAGCGGACGAACGCGCCGCGGCCAAGAAGCAATGGGATGTGCTCGCCGAAGCTCCGGCGGCTCCTACGCTATTGGCGAAGCAGACCATCGAGTGGGCTGAGGCGCACCCGAACGATGCGCGTGTTCCGGAGGCGCTCGCGCTCGTGGTGCAGGCGGGCCACTACGCCTGTAGCGGCGACGACGCGACGGACGGTTGGGTAGAGCGCGCGTTTCGGTTGTTGCAAGGCCGGTATCCCACCAGCGGCGCGGCACGGCGCACGCCGCTCTGGTTTAAGTCTGGACGGAACCGTTCCATCGAGCCATAATCGAACATGCTGCGTTTCGCTTTGCTCTTCTGCTGGTTACCCTTGCTCTGCGCGCAGACCGATGCGGTGCGCGCGGTCCTCACGCATTCCGAAGAGGCCTGGAATCGCGGCGACCTGGCTGCGTTCGCTGGTTACTACGACGACTCGCCGGACACCACCTTCGTCGGCCGCGAGAGGGTGCGCGGCGGAGTCCAGGCCATTCTGAACCGCTACCGCAAGGCCTACCCGACGCGCGAAACGATGGGAACGCTGGCATTCTCGAACATTGAAGTGCGCATGCTCGGGCGGGACTACGCGCTGGTTACCGGCGAGTTTCATCTGGCGCGCACCGCGGCCGGCGGAGGCGACGCATCCGGCCGCTATACGCTTGTACTGCGCCAGACGCGCGCCGGATGGAAGATTATTCACGACCACACCAGCAGCTAACCCGAACCGGAATGCGTATACTGGTTCCATGCTCAAGATGCTGTTGTCCGCCTCGTTACTTATATTTGCTGCGGCGCTATTCGGCGCCACCAGTGTCTACGACTTTACCCTGAATTCCATCGACGGCGCGCCGGCCCCGCTGGCCGCCTACAAGGGAAAGGTTTTGCTGTTGGTGAACGTGGCTAGCAAGTGCGGCTTCACACCGCAGTACACGGAACTCGAAGCGGTCTACGAGAAATACAAGGACCAGGGCCTGGTGATCGCGGGTTTCCCGGCGAATAATTTCGGCGCGCAGGAACCCGGTACCAACGCAGAGATCAAGACCTTCTGCACGCGCAAGTACAGTGTGAGCTTCCCGATGTACGCCAAGATCTCAGTGAAGGGCACGGATATTGCGCCGCTTTATGAGTATCTGACCAGGTCCACGGGCGGCGACATCAAGTGGAACTTCACCAAATTCCTGATCGGGAAAGACGGAGGTATCCTGGCGCGGTTCGAGTCGCCGGTCAAGCCGGACGATCCCAAAGTGATTGCCGCGATTGAAAAGGCGCTGGCCCAGTAGCTGATGGAGAGCGGGCCGGGGGCCCGCTCGTTATAGATCCGAAGCCGCCGGTTGTTCGATATCGGCGGCTGTCTCGTCGGATTCCGGTGAGTTTTTCTCCTGCTTGCGCTGGAGCCGCCGGGCAGCTTTGTCGCGTTGCTTCTCCTGGCGGGCAAGTTCCTTCTGGCGTTTTTTGAAAGTCGTGCGCGATCTCATGGCCATAAAGTTCCTCTCTCGCTCTGCGCGCGGCCGGTTCCGGGCAGTCTGTGTTGGCTGCGGCTGAGGTTACAGCATGGGGTGATGCGCTTACCAACGGGGTTCGCGGCGCTGGCGCGGTCCACCACCGCCACCACCACCACGTCCGCCGCGAAAACCGCCGCCACCGCTGCCCTCCACCTTGGGACGGGCCTCGTTCACGTTGAGCGCCCGCCCTCCGAAGGTAAAACCATTCAGAGCGGCGATAGCGCGTTCAGCCTCGGCTGAATCGGTCATTTCCACAAAAGCGAAGCCTCGCGACCGGCCGGTGTCACGGTCCGTCATTAGACTGACACGCTCCACGGTACCGTGCTGCTCGAATAGCGCCCGGATCGAGTCTTCCGTCGCTTTGAAATCCAAGTTGCCTACGAATATCTTCTTCACATGATCTCCTGGTTATTTGAAAGCGAGCAGACTAGGCACAATCGACGGCCAGGTTTTGCGGGCAAATCAAATTCCCCTTCATGATATCAGATTTTCCGGCAACATCCGTCGCGCGCGCTGCGATCGATTTTCCGGGCTACGTCACAATCTGTGCAGGAAAACCCTCACTAAACTCGTTTTCAATGTGTTCCAGCGGCAACTTACCGGACAGTTACGGTTCCAGGATCATGTAGGTAACCAGCGCTGCCGCTGCCGGACGCTTCTCGCTGTCGAGGATCTCCACGCGCCCACAGCATAGCCGGGAGCCGATTTTAATCAAGTGAGATCGCGCCGTAATCCTTCCATGCTGGACCGGGCGCAAGTAGTTAACCTTCATTTCGACGGTTGTCGCGCTGCGGAGACGCCCGAGATGCCGAGTCAGTGCCATGCCGACGGCGACATCCGCCAGCGTGGCCGTCACCCCGCCGTGCAACACGCCGGAGCCGTTGCGAAGTTCCGGACGCAGATCGCAAGTGATAGTCACACCGTCCTTATGCAGACGAGTCAGACGCAATCCTACGTGCGCGTTAAATGGAATCTCTTGTAGAAACTCTTTGAGTTGTTGGAATGTCATGGGGACAGTTACTCGCGGCAGATGCCGCGTTCGCTACGCCGCACAAACTCGGCCAGGTGGCGCGCCTCCGGGGTGGCAACTTCGGTTTCGATGCGGGCCAGTGCCTCTTCCAGTTTCAGACCGGAACGGTATAGAAGGCGATAAGCTTTCTTGAGCGCGCTAATGCCGGAATGTTTGTAACCGGCCCGCTTCAGTCCCACCAGATTGAGACCCATGGCAGTTACGTTAAATCCGGAGTACAGAAAGAACGGCGGCACGTCGCTATTGACGCGGGTGTTGCCCCCGATCATCGCCAGCCGCCCGATCTTGGAATACTGGTGAACGACGACGCCTCCCGAGATAAATGCCTGGTCCTCGACCTCCACGTAGCCGGCCAGCAGCGCGCAACTGCAGATCACCGTGTGGCTGCCGACCTTGCAATTATGGGCGATGTGGCCCGAAGTCATGATGTAGTTGTCATCGCCGATCTCGGTGACGGATTCGGGTTGCGTGCCGCGCGATATCGTGTAATGTTCACGGATCTTATTCCGGCTTCCGATGCGGAGATAACTGCGCGCGCCGGAGAAAGCTTTGTCGAGCGGGTCCGTGCCGAGGACCGTTCCGGCGGAAATCTGGTTGCGTTCTCCCAGGGTGGTCCAGCGCTTTACGTATACATAAGGTTCCAGCACGCAACCGGCGCCGATCTCCACGTCCTGCTCAATGACGCAGAAGTCCCCGACAGTGACGTCCGGAGCGATCTTGGCTTCCGGATGGACTCGAGCAGTGGATGCAATCACAGCTTGTATCATAAGACATGCGCGTTCGTGAACTGGCGGAATGGTTGGGCTGCACCTTCGAAGGCGACGGCGAGAAGGAATTGACCGGCGTGGCGCCGCTCGAAACCGCGGGTGGCAGCGAGCTGTCCTTCATCGCTAACCGCAAGGCGATGCAGCAGGCGGACTCTTCAGCGGCGGGCTGCCTGATCGTGCCGCCGGATTTTCCGAGCTCCAGCCGCCGCACCGTGATCCACGCGTCCGAGCCCCGCACCGCCTTCGCGCGCGCCATGAACCGGTTCTACCCGACCGTGGAGATCAAGCCGGGCATTCATCCGACTGCCGTGATCGGCAAGGATGTGCAGATCGGCGCCCTGGTGGCCATCGGACCGCACGTCCATATCGGCGACAGCACCCGCATCGGGTTGGCCAGCAGCATCGGCGCCGGCTGCGTGATCGGCAAACGTGTGGTGCTGGGCGAGGGGTGCGTCCTGAACGCCAACGTCACGATTTACGACAATGTGGATTTGGGACGCAGCGTGATCCTGCACTCCGGCTGCGTCATCGGCGCCGACGGCTTCGGGTATGTTTTCGAGGACGGCCGCTACCACAAGTTTCCGCAGGTGGGCCGCGTGGAGATTGGCGATTTTGTCGAGATTGGCGCGAATTCGTGTGTGGACCGGGCCGCGCTGGGAGTGACCATCGTCGCCGAAGGGACCAAGCTCGATAACATGGTGCATGTGGGGCATAATTGCCGGATCGGCCGGCACGTGGTGGTGGCTGCCCAGACCGGATTCTCAGGCGGCGTGGTGGTGGAGGATTATGCCGTGATCGGCGGGCAGGTGGGAGTAGGCGACAAGGCGCGCATCGAGTCGGGCGCGGTACTGGGCTCCGGGTGCGGCATCCTGACTTCCAAGATCGTGCGTTCGGGGCAGACGGTTTGGGGCACGCCGGCCCGTCCGTTGAAGGAACATCTGGAACAGCTCGCCAACCTAGCGCGCCTGCCGGAGATGCGCCGCGAGTTGGCCGAGATGAAACGCCGTTTGGCCGAGCTGGAGGCCGGGAACGGGCCCGCTTCGCGATCCTGATGCTCATCGTGGTTGGCGGGCATTCGCGCGATATCGGCAAGACCTCCGTGGTCGCGGGGCTGATCCGTGCCTTGCCCGAGGCCGGGTGGACGGCGATGAAAATCACCCAGTTCGGACACGGGGTGTGCTCCGCGGCGGGCAAGCCGTGCGGATGCTGCCTCGCGCCGGAGCACCCTTACTCCATCGCGCGCGAAGAGCGTCCGAACCGTTCTGATACCGGCCGCTTTCTTTCGGCTGGAGCGTGCGCGTCGTACTGGATGCGCACCGCCGCCGGACAGTTGGAGCAAGCTTTGCCGGTCGTGCGGCAGGTCGCTGCCGCGAGCCGCAACCTCATCATCGAGTCCAACAGCATCGTGGAGTTTATCAAGCCCGACTTATACTTCGCGGTGCTGGACTTCGCCAAGCAGGACTTCAAGGCTTCCTGCGCACGGTTGCTTGGCCGGGCGGATGCCTGCGTCCTGGTCGGGCGTCCGGGGTGCGCGCCCCGTTGGCCTAACGTGACGCATGAGGTTTGGGCCACTAAACCCCGCTTCAACGTGAGTCCGCCGGACTATGTCACCCCCGCGCTGGTCGACTTTGTGCGGCGCGCTGGTCTCTAGCCGCCGGCAGCCGCATGCATGGCAGGCGCTTCTTCTTCGTACGTCTGCAGCAAGGCCTCGTGCAGAATGCGATTCGCATCCGTGACCTGCTGCTGGAGTAACTGCAACTGGCACCGCGCGGCGCCATCCGCCACGGGTAGGATCAAGTCGAGATAATCCGCGCAAGCCTCGATCACGCTGAGCGGTTGACGAATATCATGCACCAGACCGCTGATAATCGTCCAAGCCAGTTGTTGCGGCGGGGCGGGAAGGGGCGCGTCGCTTTCGTGAGCCAAAGAGAGCATTTGCATTCCGAACTCGGGGGCGTGGTCGATTATAACCCGGATGTAACCATCTGCAAACAGAATTATGCCGATTTTGTCACAGTGGGTGTAAAAAGCGTGAAATGTCTAGGGGCCTTTGGTGTTGACCGATACCCCCAGGAGAGGGGAGCGTAAGTTGCCAGGCATCGGCGATGCTTCCACGCGATTCCCGCCGAGATGCTTTGCGCGATAAAGAGCGGTGTCTGCCTGACGCACCAGATCGTCGGCCTGATGCATGGCGGGCGGCGCCGCGCACGCCGCACCCAAGCTGCACGACAGCCGGATCTCGGTATCCCCGGCGTGAAAGGTTTCCGCGTGGATGGCGCTGCGGATACGTTCTGCCTGGACCAATCCATTGGGCAGCTCTGAGCCCGGCAGGACAATCAGGAACTCTTCGCCACCGTACCGGCCGACCGCATCGTACCGCCGGACAGAAGCGCGCATGCGCGCGGCCGCCTGCCGCAGCACGGCGTCGCCGGCCAGATGGCCGAAGTGATCGTTGACGGGTTTGAAGCCGTCCAGGTCGGCCATTAGCACAATCAGCGGCTCCCCGCTGCGCGAGGAACGGGCCAGTTCGTTTTGCAGAATCTCGAAGATCGCGCGCCGGTTCCACAAACCGGTGAGGCCGTCGCGGGTGGCCTGTTCGCGCAACGCCTCGCGCGCCTCCACCAGTTGTTCCTGCAGGGCCAGGACCCGCCGTCCCGCGCGCAGGCGCGCACGCAGTTCGTCGACCTGGAATGGCTTCACGATGTAGTCATCCGCGCCGGATTCCATACCGGCTACCAAGTCGTCCAGTTCGGCGCGCACGCTCAGCAGCAGCATGTATACGTAACGGTCATGCACATTGGCACGTACGCGGCGGCAGACTTCGGCGCCTTCCATGCCCGGCATCATCCAGTCGAGCAGCGCCAGGCGTGGTCCGTCTTCCTGGCGAAGTGCGTCCCAGGCCTGCTGTCCGTCGGAGACCAGGATCACTTCATAACCCCATTCGAGCAGCATCCGCTGCAGCATGTCCCGGAAAACCGGACTATCGTCCGCTACCAGGATCTGTACTGGGGAATACTCAGGCAAACCGGGTGAGTCCTCGACGGGGTCATTATAACTTCTACCGTTTGTCTCTACCAGGACCATTGGTGCTAGTGGTGCTTGTTTCCAAGCACAGTGGTGCTTTTCAGCCAGCATAGCCGGTGGGGTGTGCTCCTCTAATCTCCTGTAAAGAAAGGATATCCCCTATGGACCATTAATTGCCCTTCACCTGGCAGCTTGAAATGACCATGCCACTTTCAGCGTCATGTCGCGGATTCCTCGCCGCTGCCGCATTGCTGGCGGCGATGCCGCTGGTGCTTTTGTATGCGCAGACCGCACCGCCTCCTGGCGATCCGGGAAATCCTGAGCGCGGTGTAGCGCGCATCAGTATCGTGAACGGTGAGGTCTCCATACGGCGTGGCGACGCGGGCGAATGGGTCGCCGCTGCCGTAAATGTGCCGCTTATGGTGGAGGATCGCGTCGGGACCGGGGCCGGCTCCCGTGCCGAAGTGCAGTTCGATTCCGCCAACCTGATCCGCATCGGTGCCAACGCGGAGGCCCGCCTGGCCCAAGTGGACCGCGGCCATTACCATGTACAAGTCGGGCACGGCACCGTGACGTTCCGGGTCCTGCGTGAATCGCACGCACAGGTGGAGATCGACACGCCGGCCGTTTCCGTAAGACCCATGGGCATCGGTGCTTACCGGGTCTATGTTCAAGGGGACGGCCAAACCGAGATCACCGTACGGCTGGGTACCGCGCAGATCTACACGCCGCGCGGCAGCGAACAATTGCAGGCAGGCCAGACCATGGTGGTCCGCGGCGATCCATCGGATCCCGAGTACCGTATCGACCCAGCCATCAGCCTGGATCAGTGGGACCGCTGGAATGAGCAACGCGATCAGGAACTACTCAACTCGCGCAGCTACAATAACGTTCCACAGGACATCTATGGCAGCGAGGATCTGGACGGGAACGGCCGCTGGGTCGACACGCCGGCGTACGGCGACGTGTGGGTGCCGGCCGTGGGGCCGGATTGGGCTCCGTACTCGAACGGCCGCTGGGTGTGGGAAGACTACTTTGGGTGGAGCTGGATCAGTTACGACCCCTGGGGTTGGGCGCCGTTTCATTACGGTCGCTGGTTCTATGCCGCGCCGTATGGCTGGTGCTGGTATCCCGGACGGTTTGGTCCGCATTACTGGTCGCCTGCGCTAGTGGCATTCTTCGGATTCGGCCCGGGAGCGGGCGTGGGATTCTCGTTCGGCAATATCGGCTGGGTTCCGCTGGCGCCCTTCGAGGCGATGCATCCCTGGTGGGGCCCGGGATTCTATGCCGGCTATCGCAACCCGGCGTTCTTCAACCGCGGCGCGAGCGTGACCTCCGTCAATGCCGCCAGCGTCTACCGGAATGCGCGCATCGCGCGGGCGGTTTCGACGGTGCCGGCCGACAGTTTCCGGCAAGGACATTTCAGCCAGATTTCGCACGCCACGGCGGCGCAGATTCGCGAGGCCGGCCTGGTGCGTGGTCCGCTGCCGGTGGCGCCCAGCGCCGCGAATCTCCGGTATTCGAATCGCACGGTTGGCAGTGTGCCGCGCAGTACGGAAAACGTGCGCTTCTTCAGCCACAGCACGCCGCCTGCGGTGCAGCGTGTGCCGTTTAGTGAGCAGCAGCGTTCGATGCAGACGTTCAGCCGGCAGGCTTCGCTCGCGCCTCGCGCTTATGGGCCGGCGGCCGGAGGCGAGACTCGCGCCGGTCCCGCGACAGCCTCCGCGCCGAACGCCGGCGGCTGGCGTAGAGCGGACCAGCCCGCGCCCTCCGCAGATCGCGCAGGCGATGCGCCGGCGCGCGCGAACGGCTGGCAGCGGTTTGGCGAGCCGCGTCCGGCTTCGCCCGGCTGGAACGTGGCGCGGCCGTCCAATGCGGACTATCGCCCGAATTCGCAGGGCAGCCGGCCGCAATCCATCCGGGTGGCGCCGCAGGTGGTTCGCGAACGGACCCCCTCGCGCGGCGAAAGCGCTCCGCGCGGTGGCGATGGCGGACATGCCTCGCGCGGCGCCAGTGGCGGGGGCGCTGCGCACGGCGGCGGCCACCGCTAACCACACGTTTCTTCCCTCGGGCCTGCACCTGTACCTGGTGGTGCAGGCCCGCTTTTTTTATGCGCTAAGGAACATCCACAGTGAACTCGCCGGGCGTTTCGAAAGTGATCACGCCGCCCCAGATGCACATCAGTTGCGACGTATTGTCGAGCGTGGGCATATTGCCCAATAACACCGTGGGCGCTCCTGGAACCCATGGCGCCGGCGTATTCGGGATGCACGGCATGGGTGTCAGCACCCCCAGTGCGGCGGCCGTCGCCGCGGCAACCGTGGGATTCGCCGGTGATGTACACATGCCAAAGGGCATGATGTTCTCCATCGGGACGTGATCCATGATGTTGGCGTCCGGAACTTCGCTGGTAAACGTCTTGTTCACCGGCAGTACCACGAGTGAACTGGGCGCGATGCCGAATGTGCACATCATCATTGCCCCCATACAAACCTGCATCGCCATGTTGATGACCTCCCGCCGTTTAGGCGTTTCCTATTCTACCGCGGACATGTTTCTTGCCGACATTCGGAGGTGCGGAGCAGGGTGTTGTCAAGCACATATGTTGCACTTATTTCCAATGGGTTACGGCTGGATCTTGTCACTCGGCCCGCTAGTGTGCTAATAATGGACTTCGGATTCCGTTACCCGGATTCCGCATATCCCGAGAACATCAACCGAAACATGGAGGTCGTACTTTAATGAAGATTCGTCCGCTTTATGACCGCATCGTGGTCAAACGGATCGAGGACAAGGAAACCATGCAGGGTGGCCTCTACATCCCCGATTCCGCCAAAGAAAAACCGCAGGAAGGCGAAGTCGTCGCGGTGGGTAAGGGCAAGCGCCTGGAAGACGGCAAGCTCGTCCCGCTCGATGTAGAAGTGGGTAATCGCATCTTGTTCGGCAAGTACTCCGGCAGCGATATCAAGCTGGATGGAGATGAGTTCCTGATCATGCGTGAGGACGAGGTCCTCGGCATTTTGGAGAGTCAGCCCAAGGTAGCCAAGAAGGCGTCCTAAGGAGGAGAAACATAAATGGCGAAACAGATTGTATATGCTGAGAATTCCCGCCAGGCGATTCTGCGCGGCGTTAATCAATTGGCCGACGCGGTAAAGGTTACGCTGGGCCCCAAAGGCCGCAACGTCGTCCTGGAAAAGAAATTCGGCGGTCCGAATATCACCAAAGACGGTGTGACGGTGGCCAAAGAAATCGAGCTCAAAGATCCCCTGGAGAACATGGGCGCCCAGATGGTGCGCGAAGTGGCCTCCAAGACCTCGGATGTGGCTGGCGACGGCACCACCACCGCCACCATCCTGGCGCAGTCCATCTTCCGCGAAGGCGTGAAGGCCGTGGCCGCCGGCGCGAACCCGATGGCACTGAAGCGCGGCATCGACAAGGCCGTCACCACCGCTGTTGAGGAAGTGAAAAAGCTCTCGAAGCCCGTTTCCGGTGAGATGATCGCGCAGGTTGGCACCATTTCGGCCAACAGCGATTCGACCATCGGCAACATCATCGCCGACGCCATGAAGAAGGTCGGCAAGGATGGCGTGATCACGGTCGAAGAATCCAAGACCATGAACACCGAGCTGTCGACGGTGGATGGCATGCAGTTCGACCGCGGCTATCTCTCCCCCTACTTCGTCTCGGATGCGGATCGCATGGAGTGCGTGCTGGAAGATCCGTACATCCTGATCCACGAGAAGAAGATCAGCAACATGAAGGACCTGCTGCCGCTGCTCGAGCAGATCGCGCGCTCCGGCAAGCCGCTGCTGATCATCGCCGAGGAAGTGGAAGGCGAAGCGCTGGCCACCCTGGTAGTGAATAAGCTGCGCGGCACCCTGAACGCCTGCGCGGTGAAGGCGCCGGGCTTCGGCGACCGCCGCAAGGCGATGCTCGAAGACATCGCCATCCTGACCGGCGGCAAGTCGATCATGGAAGAGACCGGCATCAAGCTGGAAGGCGTTCGCCTGGATGACCTGGGCCGCGCCAAGCGCGTCACGGTGGACAAGGACAACACCACCATCGTGGACGGCAACGGTACCCAGAAGACGATCGAGGGCCGCATCAAGCAGCTCCGCACCCAGATCGACGAGACCACTTCCGACTACGACCGCGAGAAGCTGCAGGAGCGGCTGGCGAAGCTGGCCGGCGGCGTGGCGGTGATCAAGGTCGGCGCAGCTACCGAAACCGAAATGAAGGAGAAGAAGGCCCGCGTGGAAGATGCGCTGCATGCGACCCGCGCGGCGGTCGAGGAAGGCATCGTGCCGGGTGGCGGCGTGGCGCTGCTGCGCGCGGCAAAGTCCCTGGAAACTCTGCGGGCCGAGGGTGACGAGCAGATCGGCGTGGATATCGTGCGCCGCGCCTGCCAGGATCCCATCCGCCAGATCGTGGTGAACTCGGGCACCGAGGGCGCCATCGTGGTGGAGAAGATCCGCGAGAACTCCAACCCCAACTTCGGCTTCAACGCCCAGACCGACACCTATGAAGACCTGGTAGTTTCGGGCGTAATCGATCCGACCAAGGTGACCCGTACGGCGCTGCAGAATGCCGCGTCCATCGCGTCGCTGATGTTGACCACCGAAGCCATGGTGGCCGAGATTCCGGAGAAGAAGGCGCCCATGCCTGGTCCCGGCGGCCACGGCGGCCCGGACATGGATTACTAAGTCCAGTTAGTAAGTTGTTTGACAAAGCCGCGCTCTCCTGGCAAGGGGGGGCGCGGCTTTTCTATTGTGTGCCGAGCATGTTCGACAGTTCGGCGGTCAAAGTTCCCTTGACACCCTGATGGAGGTGAGGTCACAACGGAGCGCAAGGGCGCTCCGGCGACGGATGAATCGGGACTGAGGGTGGGGGGATTCATCTTGACCGGGCGACAATATAATGTTTGGCGGTAAGATTTGCTTGGGACCCCGGAATTGATATCTCGATGTGGCGTGGTGAAACTCGACATCTATAGGCAAATAGCAGTGTTCAAAAGGGCTAACAGCACGCCGTCTGCTGAGACAATTACGATAAGTCGAGCTATGATGATTCTCGTTGACTTAGGCGTTCCATTCCGCGTATAATGCCGCCATGGGTGAAACACGTCACTCTCGATCGGGCGCAATTAAGGCGTTGATCCTACTATGCGCCGTAGCTGGCACCGGCATTTCGATTGGGTCCTCACTTAGCCAGAAGGGAGCCGCCCCCCCCCATTGAACGGCGGACAACCTTCATCAGTGTAAGTGGGACCAGACTCCCGACATTATTCCAGGGCCTTCGGGCCAATCCCCTTTACTCGATACCGCTTTTGCTTAACCACCGTCGTCCACCTTCTTCCTGCAGCCGGACTGCTGTTGGTGCAGCTCTCCTTGATCGTATCATTGGAGCACGCGTAGTCTATGCTCAGGGTGGCTGCGAGAATGGCGGCTCCTGCACCGGCAGTTATTGGGAGGTGGTTGCCGTAAATTGTACGAACAACCCGCCAGCCTGCACTAAAGCTATTGTTGAATCAAGTGCGTACAACCCCGGCGGGGGCTGCTATTATTGTGGCTTTTGTAGTCAACCGCAATGTTGCCCCGGGCAGCAGACCTGCGCGTGTGGCGTGGGCTACCCTGGGTGTAACAATGGGGAGACATAGAATGGGGGCTAAGGCCTAACCCTGAATGGAGGTCCACGCATGAGCGCACGAAATACATTATCGGCTGTGATCATAGCCGTTGTTCAAGCCGGCATGGTCCACGCCCAAACCGTAGTCCGCACGACGTCCCTCTCGCCATCGATGCCGCCGGCAAGTCCTCTTGGCGTGTGGAGCGGAAACTCGATTCTCGCCATTGACAGCATTTCATCAAGTTCTCCAACTTTGCACATCTATGGTCGCTCGGGCGATGAGGTACAGAGCATTCTCGTCCAGATCCCTGGCGCCCAGTTGATTAATGTCTTCAATGACCAAGTCGCTAGGAGCGCTGATGGATACGTGGCCCTATCCGGCATAGCTTATGGAGGCGAAGACAATGCCGCCGGCTTCTTACTGATTATCCCGCCTGCCGGTGCAGATCAGTTGGTCGTCCGCACTGAGCCCTACGTAGTGTCGGCACTGGCGTTTTCGCCTGATGGGGTAATTTGGACGGCCGGCCGCGAAAAGGACAACTCCGGACGAGATAAAGGTCCCAATGGGAACTACTCTATCGTCCGCAGGTTTGACAAAAAAGGAAAAGTGATTGGCGCCGCCCTAGCCAGCACGGAGTTTTCGGGACGTGGCGCGCCGGTTCAGGGTTCGCGCTTTGTTGGTTCACGGGATCGCGTAGGCTGGTTTGCTCCAGAAGCGCAGCGCTATATCGAGTTTTCTCTGGACGGCGTCGAGCGCGCGAGCTATCCACTCAGCGTGCGGCTAAAGGACGTTGATGGGGTCGCTCTATGCGACGACAATACTCTCTGGGTTTCGGTTAAGGATTGGACCTCCGACTTATCCGGGAAGCCAGTCTTTAGAGGATCCAACCTGCGGTTTCTTGACCGATCTCGTAACACTCTGTCGGGCGGTAAGGCGCAGTCGTTTGTCTACCTGTACGGTTGCGCTGGCAACACTCTCGTCGCAACGTCGGCCACATCGCCGGGGTGGAACGAGGTAGATTGGCTCGCCACCAACCATTGAGATCGTTCGCAAACCAGATCCCTGGCGCATGTATTTCCTACCGGCGTATGCGGTGAGCCGAAGTCGCTCGAAGGCGTGAAGGCGGATGGCGATGAGCAGATCGGCGTGGACATTGTGCGCCGCGCCTGTCAGGAGCCCCTGCGTCAGATCGTGGTGAACTCGGGCACCGAGGGCGCCATCGTAGTGGAGAAGGTTGGCTCGAACTCCAACGCCAACTTCGGTTTCAATGCGCAGACCGACCAGTGCGAAGACCTGGTAGTTTCGGGCGTGATCGATCCGACCAAGGTGACCCGTACGGCGCTGCAGAACGCCGCGTCCATCGCGTCGCTGATGTTGACCACCGAAGCCATGGTGGCCGAGATTCCGGA
>DATKNQ010000035.1:0-3812 GCA_035541265.1 Bryobacteraceae bacterium | reverse complement strand
TCGAGGATCAGCCTGCCGATTCGTCTTAGGCTACCAGGTTTCCGAACGAAGAAAGGGTTCGTGGGGTGGTCCTATACCGCTAACTTCTACAAAACTTTCTTTGCTTCGTAACGTGATCGCAGCAATTGTGGTCTATTTATGAAATATGGGGTGCAAACCAACATCACTCTTGTTAATGCTGGCGCTGGGCTGCGGTCCGGCCATCTCGGCCGAAATCACCGGCGCCTGGCACGGCCCGCATGTGATCATCATCGGCGTAGACGGGCTGAGTGTCGACGGCGTGGCTAAGGCGAATGTGCCCCATCTGCGCGAGTTGATGAAGCGCGCCGCGTGGACTATGGAAGCTCGCGGCGTGATGCCGACTCTCAGCAGCCCCAACTGGGCCTCCGCGATTGACGGTGCCGCGCCGGAACAGCATGGCATCACCTCGAACGGCTATCTTCGCCACCTGGTGGAATTCCAGCCGGTCTGCCGCACCGAGGACGGCACGTTCCCCACCATCTTCGGACTGATGCGCGCCACTTATCCTTCCAGCCGCATCGCCGTGTTTCACGATTGGGCCGGATTCGCGAATCTGCTCGAAAAAGACGCACCCAACGTCTTACAGCACGTGGCCGGCGCTGCCAACACCACCACGGCAGCCATCGACTACTGGACCCAGAATCGTCCCGCGCTGATGTTCATCCATCTCGATAACGTCGATCACGCCGGACACGCGCACAACTGGTATAGCAAGGAATACTATGAGGCTGTCGCGGACGCTGATGGCTACATCGGCGAGATCTTGGATATGGTGGACCGGCTTTCCGCGCGTGACTCGACTTATATCCTGATCACTTCGGATCACGGCGGAACCAAACACGGCCACGGCAAGAACTCGTTGGCCGAGATTCAGATTCCCTGGATCCTGGCCGGCCCGGGCGTCTCCGCCGGCCGGATTTCGGCTCAGGTGAACACGTTCGACACGGCGCTCACCGTGGCCTGGATTTTCCACATCGAACCATCCCAGTGCTGGATCGGCCGCCCGGTGTTGACGGCTTTCAGCCCCGCTCTGGCCACCGCTCAGACCAACGCCGCCGTGCGCGCGCCGCTCTCCGATTGTACGCAGGGCGCGCACCTGGCCGGCGCAGTGCTGGCCGAACACACCGAAAGAAGCAGCCCCGGCGTCTCTCATCCGGGGCAAGTCAACTGAGCTTTGCCCCACGGGCCCTATGCCACAGGCCAAGATGGATCTGATCTACATCGATTCCGGCGGCGGGCATCGCGCCGCAGCCACCGCACTCGATACTGTGATTCGCCAACAGCGGCGGCCCTGGGAACTCCGCATGCGCAACATCCAGGACCTGCTTTATCAGATCGACATCATCCGCAAGCTCACCGGCATTCCGTTCCAGGAAGTCTACAATATTATGCTGCGGCGCGGCTGGACATTGGGTACCGCTCAGTTGATCCCGCCCATGCACCTGGCCATCCGGATGTTTCACGACGCCGAAGTGCAGGCGCTGGCGGCGCACTGGAGCCAGGATCCGCCGGATATGGTCGTGTCGCTGATTCCGCACTATAACCGCGCCATCAAGCAGGCACTCGCGCGCGTCTGTCCGGCCGCCGCGCTGGTCACAGTCCTGACCGACATTGCTGACTATCCGCCGCACTTTTGGATCGAGCGCCAGGATCAGTACGTGATCTGCGGCTCCGGCCGCGCGGTGGAACAGGCGCGTGCGCTAGGCTACTCCGAAGACCGCATCCTGCGCACCTCCGGCATGATTTTGAATCCCAAGTTCTACGCGCCCCTCTCGCTGGATCGGGCCGCCGAACGCGTGCGCCTGGGCCTGCGCCCGGATTGGCCGACGGCGCTGATTTCCTTCGGCGGGCAAGGGTCCATGGACGCCGTCAAGGTGGCGCGCGCCATCAACCGCTGCCGGTCCGAAGTGCAGATGATCATCCTGTGCGGCCGCCATGCGCAGGCGCTCAAGAAGTTGCGCAGCATGCGGCATCGCGTGCCGGTCTACGCCGAAGGCTTCACCACGGAAGTTCCGTTTTTTATGCGGCTGGCGGATTTCTTCATCGGCAAGCCCGGACCGGGGAGCATCAGCGAGGCGCTGGCCATGCATTTACCCGTGATCGTCGAGCGCAGTCCGTGGACGCTGGCGCACGAGCGTTATAACGCCGACTGGATAGTGGAGCAGCAGGTGGGCATGGCCGTTGGCGGGTTCTCACAACTTGGGCGCGCGTTGGCGGAGTTGCTGGCCCCGGAGCGTTTTGCGCAATACCGGGCGCATGCCGCGTCGCTCAGGAATTCCGCGGTTTATGAAATCCCGGGACTGCTGGCGCGGATCCTGGCTGATTCCCGCCCTTCACGCATGCCGCAGAGCAGTCGCTGGATCGACGCGCATGGCCCTTATGGAGGGCGTCAGGCTGGCGGCTACGGCAGCCAGGATCAGCACCCCGGCAGCCGCGCCTAACATCAGCGGATCGCGGCTCGATAAGCCGTAAAGTAACGCTGCAATTGCACGTGAGACGGCGAAGGCGATCGCCGTTCCTGCCGCGAGTCCGGCGGCCAGCAGGATCGCGACATCGCGTAGAACCAGCGTAGCAATGGCACGCCCGGACGCACCCAGCGCCACGCGAATCCCGATCTCGCCGGTGCGGCCCGATACGGTGTACGAGAGCAAGCCGTATAATCCGATGGCCGCCAGCAGCAGCGCCAGCGCGCCAAAGAAGCCGGTCAGCAGCACCAGCACGCGCTCGGGCAGTAGCGTGCGATCGAGCTCCTCGCCTACCGTCTCGATGCGCAGCGGATACTCGCGCCCCAGTGATTCGATCTGCTCTCGCAACGCGCCAACCAATTGTGCCGGATCGCCGTGTGCGCGCACGATCGCATCCGACCAGCCCAGATAATCGGGCTGCTGGAAGCTGGCCGCGTAGATGGCCGGCGCATCCGGAGCGCGCGGATCGTCAAGGGTGGCGTCGCTCGCAACGCCGATGATTTCGAACTCGCGCTGGTTCTCGCCGATTCTCACGTGCTGTCCGATCACATCGCCCGATGAAGCCAGCGAGCGCGCCAGGCGGGCGCTGACGATCGCCACCGGAGGGCGGCTCTCGTCATCGTGCAAGTCAAAATCGCGCCCGCGCAGGATGCGCATACCGAGCGTATCGAAGAAGCCCGGCGCGACCAGGTGATACGTCGCGCTGACCCCGGCCGGCAGGATCTTCCGTTTCCACGCGACGCCGACCGGACGGTCGTGCGCGAAGGTGGCGGCGGTCACGCCGGGCGTCGCGCGCAGCCGTTCCAGAAGCTCGTGGAAGTACGCCGGGTTGTCGAACCCGCGATAAGCGCTGCGCGGAAAAAGCTGCGCGACCAGCAGGCGATCGGGGCGATATCCCGGGTCGCGGCCCAGCACGTTGGCCAAGCTCCTGGTGAACAACAAGGCCCCTGAGAGAATCACGAATGACAGGGCAATTTGGACCGCGACCAATGCACGCCCCGAGAATCCCATCCCGCCCGCGATCCGCGCGCTGGCATGTGCGATCACCGTGCCGGGATCCTGATCGCCGGCGCGCCAGGCGGGCAGAATTCCGAATAAGATCCCCGCGCCCGCTGCGGTTGCCGTGGTGAAGAGCACCACGCGCAGATCAGGCGCGGTCGAAAGCACCAGGGGCACGTAGCCCTGCCACATGAATTGCGCGATGTGGCCGGCGCTCCAGTAGGCGAACGCTAGTCCGGCGACGGCGCCACCCACTGCTAATACCAGCGATTCGGTGAGTGCGGCCCGTAGCAGACGCCAGCGGGTGGCCCCTAAGGCGGCGCGAAT
>DATKNQ010000034.1:0-33704 GCA_035541265.1 Bryobacteraceae bacterium | reverse complement strand
TTCCATCCGCAGCACCTGGCCGCCGCGGTGGATGCCGGCAAGCACGTCTATTGCGAAAAGCCCGTGGGCGTCGACGTACCCGGCGCGCTGCACGCCATCGAAGTCGGCAAGAAGGCCGAGGGCCGCGTCAGCCTCGATGTCGGCTTCCAGATCCGCAACGCGCCGCCGTTTGTCGAGCTGGTGCGCCGCATCCACGCGGGCGCGCTCGGCGAGATCGCTTGCGGGCAGGCTTATTATTACTGCCCGTTCCTCAACATGCCCGAGTACCCGAAAGCTTCGCCCACAGAGCTGCGTCTGCGCCATTGGCTGCACGACCGCGTGCTCTCCGGCGACATCATCGTCGAGCAAAATATCCACGTGATCGATATCTGCAACTGGGTGCTCCAAGGCCACCCCGTGAAAGCCATCGGCACCGGAAGCCGCAAGGGCCGCACCGAAACACCGGGCGACAACTGGTCGCACTTCGATGTGGTCTTCTTCTACCCGAACGACGTGCACGTGAGCTTCAGTTCCTGCCAGTTCGGCAAAGCCAGCTTCGACGCAAGCGAGCGCTTTTTCGGCACGCGCGGCGATTCGCAGTCGCCCTACTCCGGCACGCTCGGGATCGGCGGTGAAGAGCCCTGGACCTGGAACGGCAGCGCCAAATCGCAGAGCGGCAACTTTTCCGTCACCGGCAATTTCTCGGACAACCTCGCGCAGGCGGATTCCGAAAAACACGCAGCCTTCATCCACAGCATCGTGAGCGGCCAGCTTCACAACCAGGCCGCGCTCGGCGCCGAGTCCGCGCTCTCCGCGATGCTCGGACGCACCGCCGCCTACACCGGCCGCGAAGCTACCTGGGACGAACTGCTCCGCTCGACCGACGTTTGGGAATCGGGCATCGACATCAACAATCTGGGCTGAGCGCGCAGTACCCCTCGCGCAATTTGGTAGTTCACCGCGGCTGCTAGACTCAAGTGGATCTTCCGGGTTTTTGGTTTAGTGGGCGCCCACCCAGGCCGCGGTGCTTTCCAAGGGCCGTTTCGGCGCCGCCCGCCGCGGTTTTCCGCACGCGGTCGGTCATGTCTGCGGATTTCTGAGCGGCCGATCTGATCCCGGATTGTTCCGTCGGGCTTCGTAGGGGTTCCACCCATGGGCAAGCCGGCGAGTCAGATCGAGACACGCGTGTGTGCTTGTGATCCCCTCGAACCCGGAATTTCCGGTTCAGTTCCCCACACATCGAAGTCACTGCTGAACCTCAGTTGGCGCAGCCTTTGTCTCCACCTCCGGAGTCGGCGCTTTCGCCGCCGCGCCGGCTCCCTGCCGCGTCAGGAGAAACAGTGCAACCCCGCTGACTTCCTCGTCGAATTCGACACTGCCTCCGTCGAATGCCAGCCTTAATCCTTCCACTTGGTGTTCGGGAGGCGCCTTGCCGAGAGCGCAGTTCACTTCAAGCGTCGCGTTTTTCGGCAGCCCCCGCACCGGCAAGAGGCGGATGCGAAAAACGGCCCGCCCGCCTGCTGGCATCGAGCCAGAGAACATTTGCATGCGCATGGGGCCGAACTTGGAGGGGCCGACTGCCCGTCCCCCATTCCTGAGCGCGCCCGGCGCGATCCCGTACGAATCAAAGCTAACCAGTTCGCTCGCGATCCAAACGCCCGTTTCGAGCAGCATTCCATCGGCGGACTTGTGGGCGAAAGTTCCGGCGGCCGTCACCGGCTTGCTTTGCGTTTTGAACGTGCCGGCGCCGCTCATCTGGTAGCTGTCGCCATTGGCCGACTGCACCACAGCCGGGCAGGCAGCAGAGTCACCGGAATCGCAAAGGAACCCCGCAGCCACCAGGAAGGTGTAATTAGCGGAGCTGCTCTGGGCCCTCGCCGGCGCTGCGCCTAGAAACATGCCTAGGCTCGGCACGGCAAACCAGGTGACAAGTAGGGTCGATAATGCATTTTGGTTTGGCATGTCTTCCTCACTGATATCGGCCCCCGAGGCCAAGCCCTGCCTGGAGTTCGGACATTTGCGGGCGAAGCCGGGTTGGACCTCACTAATGGCTGAACTGCACGGCGGCTACACATTCGTTTGCGCACGTCCCGCCACCGTACGTCCCCGTGGCGATTCCGAGCTCGTTCACTTGATATGCGAGGCTCCAATCCCCCGGGAAGCCGAGGGGTGCAACGAAGGTGGGATCCTTCGTAGTCCAGCGAACGGCGACGAAGTTGTAGTCTGCATCCCAGCTAGCGCCTACGATGTCACCGGCGTCGTTGATGCCCTCTGCAGTGTCGCCTTGCGGTAGGCCCCACGGATTCGGAAGCAAAGTCAGTTTATAGGTCCGCCTCAGAGGATCGGCTGGCTGCCAGAGCGCGCTATAGCCATGCACCCAGTCTGGCGTGAGGACATCACCCACGGTCTCACCCTTCTCGTTAATGCCACCGGCAATGGCAACGTCGGGGAACTCTGAGGAACCGGGGAGTTGCACGGTCTCCCATCCCTTTCCGCCCGGGATAGGGTTCCAGACGAGGGCAATATAGATACCTTCGTCGTCAAAGGCTGCGCCGGAAATCTGGCCAAAATCGTTCACCCCCATGGCGAAGCCGTGAGGGAAACCCCTCGTGTCGAGCTTGTGGATCTTCCAGGTGATCGTCTGCCCATGTGCATTCCACCCGCTGGTTGGCGTCCACACGACCGGAAATTGGCCGCCGCTCGTGACGCTCCAGCTGCTGCCCGCGATAAGGCTGCCGGCTTTGTTAACGGCGTCGGCTGCACTATAGTCATAAGAGTCGTAACCAATATCCGCAAGCGTCCCGAGATCGATCCTTTCGGACTTTCCTGTCGTTACGAAGGCGTGCACGTAGCCCCCGCTCGTGGCGGCGTAGCCCGCCACCGAGCCGGTGTCGGCTGTCTGCGGCCACGTGAACCATCCCAGATTAGAGCCTAGTGCCCCGAGGTCGAACCACTGCCCTGCCTGGGAACCAAATAGTCCGATCCTGAAAAGATGGCTGTCTCCATCAGCAGTATCGCCCTGCGCAACCAGAACGCCGAAATCGTTAATGCCCCCCGCCTCGGCCCAGGTTCCACCGGGGTATGTGCCGAGGTCATAGACTTTGCCTTTCTGAGCCCAAGCCCCTGGGCCGCTGACGATCAGCAGCAGGGCCACCGAAAACACAATGCTGAACAGCTTACGCATACTCACCTCACTCCAAGATATTTTGCGATCTACAACGCGACGTGGCGGCTACCACGAGACCGCTGCCACTTCGGTTGTGCCTTACGCACCGAACTTAAGTCCGGCTCTAATGGCGATCAATGGTTGATGGGTGGTTTCTGGCTGATTTCAAACTGACCGGCTAACCTTTGGTGTCGCTTGGCGTTAGCCGGCCGGATGATCAAGGCTGGGACTTCTTGCGCGCTTGACACTCGGACCGGCGTATAATAGTTCCCGAGATGCCGCGGGGGTCCGCAGTGGAATTCGTGGCTGCCGGACAACGCTTCATCCGCTTTGGGGTCTTCGAGATGGACCTCGAGTGCGGAGAACTGCGCAAAGCCGGAGTTCTCGTTCACCTCCCGCCGCAGCCCTTCAAGATCCTCGCCGTGCTCGCCAGCCGTGCGGGCCAACTGGTCACCCGCGAAGAGATCCATCGGCAGATTTGGGGGAACGAGGCCTTTGTCGATTTTGGGCAAGGCTTGAATCACTGCATCAAACAGATTAGGACCGTGCTGCGGGACGATGCAGAAAGTCCCCACTATGTCGAGACGCTACCCCGGCGCGGCTACCGCTTCATCGCCCCGGTAGAGGCTGTAGTGCCGGTGTCCTCGCCGGCGGCCGATCAGCGGTCAGAGACCGCCCCTACAGAGGCAGCGGAGACGCGCCGCGTGCCCCGAAGATTCCGGATTGTGGCCGTCGCTCTCATGGCGGCAATCGGTGCAGGTATCCTTCTCGTCCTCAGCGTCGCGGGCCTGCGCGGGCGCGTTTTTCGGGCTGTAGGGGTGGGTCGTGAGCTGCCCCTACATATCCAATCCCTAGCCGTCCTGCCGTTCGAAAACCTCTCCCGCGACCCCGCGCAGGAATACTTCGCCGATGGCATGACCGAGCAGTTGATTACCGACCTTGGCAAAATCAGCGCCCTGCGGGTCATCTCACGCACCTCCGTGATGCAGTACAAGGGGACCAAGAAGCCGCTTCCCCAGATTGCGCGCGAACTGAACGTGGACGCCATCGTGGAGGGTACCGTCGAGCGCTCAGAAAACCGCATGCGCATCACGGCCAACTTGCTGTACGGCCCCACCGACCGGCACCTCTGGGCCGAATCCTATAAACGCGATCAACGCGACGTCCTGGCCTTGCAGGACGAAGTTGCGCGAGCCATCAGCGATGAAGTCAAAGCCAAGCTGACGCCGGAAGTCCAGGCGCGCCTCGTCAAGGCCCGTCCCGTCGATCCCGAGGCGTATGAAGCTTACCTGAAGGGGCGCATCATTCTGGATAACTGGACCGAGGAAAGCTGTCAATCGGCGATCAAATACTTCGAGGCAGCCATTGAACGGGACCCCCGTTTCGCGCCCGCCTTCGCCGGCTTGGCCGATGCTCACATCTTCCTGGGCCGGTTCCACTACCGCCCGGCGAAGGAGACGTTCCTGGAAGCGAAACAGGCGGCGCGTAAGGCTCTTGCCCTGGATCCCAACTCGGCGGAGGCGTATAGCTCCCTTTGCGCCGTTGCAACCTTCTACGACTGGGACTGGCCGGCGGCGGAAATAGCGTGCGCGCGGGCGATTGAGCTCAATCCCAGTTATGGTCCTGCTCACCACGTTTATTCACACTATTTCATGTCGACGGGCCGGTTTGCTGAGTCCCTTCGGGAAAGTCTCCGTTACCTTGAGCTTGACCCGCTCAGCCCTGCGGCGAAAACGCACCTCGGAACACACTACAAAATGGCCCGCCAGTACGACCCCGCCATCGAAGTATTGCGTAAGACCGTCGAGTTCGCTCCCAACTTTCCCGACGCCTATGGCGAGCTGGCTTCGAGCTACATTGGAAAGGGTGCGTACCGGGAGGCTTTCGCTCCGGCGCAAAAGGCCGTGGCGCTCACGGGGGGCAAAGGATATTTGGGGCTGGTGGGCGAAGCGTATGCCATGGCCGGAAGGCGGAACGAGGCCATCAAGGTTTTGGCGGAGATAACAGGCACGTCGCGCGGAGGGTTCGCGCCAGCTCGGACCACAGTTCCGATCCTTATTGCCCTGGGAGAAAAGGACCGGGCGATCGAAGAGTTGCAACGAGCCTTCGAGGAGCACGATCAGTTGATTCCCTACCTCAAAGTTTGGTCCATGTTTGATCCGCTCCGCTCCGATCCGCGCTTCCAAGACCTCCTGCGCGGCATGCATTTCCGGCCGTAAGGTCGCTCGCGGCTCCTGCCTTCCCGTCCCTTGCCTCCACCTCCGGCGCAATGGCGTTGTACGCATACGGAGTTGCAGGATCGATTGGCATGGAGCCAAGATCTCCAGTGGCATGGAGAGCACTCACTGTTTTCAAGAATCCACATTGATGAGTAGTGGATCTTCTCTGTGGTTTTGCGCGTCCACTTCAGCCTGGGATCTCCGGCGGTCTCGAAGGCTCCAGCAGACGGTGGGGTAAGTGCCGGATCCGGCGGTGGTTCGCATACGCCCTCTCCAGAGTCGCCCCCGTCCGACGGGCCGCTTGGATCGGCCGTACCCATGCCCGTCGCGGTACACACGCAATCAAGAATACCGTCTGCGTTTACGGTGCAGCCATCGCTGCCACCGCTGGCTATTCCGGTTCGGAGCGAAGCGACGCCGACCTCTTGATTTTGCTATTGTTCGTGCCATTTCGAAACCGGCAGCGGCGAAGTCAGGATCATCGACCTCGTCTGGTAGCGATCTTCGCAGATCTCCCAGAAGTCGCGCCGCTCCGCTTCGCTGAAGGGCCCCATGGCCTACTCGTCAATCGGCAAAACGTCGATGCGCGCCAGGCGTGCCAACAAACTGCGCAGACTGCCGTCTGCGCGTGCCAGCGTCAGATCGCGGAACAGCCCGCCCACGTCGAAAATACCGAGTACCCGTTGCGCGCCTGCTAGTGAACAGCAAGGGCGATTTCCCCACCGCCCTGGACGCAGCCGAATTCGCGGATTGCCCCGTTTCCGCTCGCCGCCGCCGGCGCGGATTTCAACCTCGACGGCAAGCCGGACCTCACCCTTGTGGGCTTCTAGGGCGTCACTGTGCTGACCAACATCACGCGCTAGCGGCACTTGCCTGAGAGAGCCAAGCGGGGCCGATACTCCGTTGCATGTTAGAATTCTAGATCGGTGAGCCTATCCACTACCGGTTCTCCAGGCGCCGTCCCGCAACCCGTCGCCGCGCCGCTGACTGCCGCGGCCATCTTCCTGGTCCTCGAAATCAATCCAGGGCCTGAGCATCTCGACGCCGTTCGTTCCTTCTGCGCCGATTTTTCCGCACTGTTGCGCGCGGTGGATTTTCGCGAACCCGACGCTGGTCTGACCTGTGCCCTGGGGATCGGGGCCAACGCCTGGGATCAGCTTTTTGGTTCGCCGCGGCCGGCGGAACTCCACCCATTCCGCGAAATTCGAGCCGGCGCCCGGCAAGCGGTCTCCACCCCAGGCGACCTGCTATTTCACATTCGCGCCCAGCGCATGGACCTCTGCTTCGAGCTCGCCACCCAGATCATGGACCGCCTCGGCCGCGCCGCTTCCCCCGCCGACGAAGTACACGGCTTCCGCTATTTCGACAACCGCGATCTTCTGGGATTCGTCGATGGCACGGAAAATCCGCGCGGCGACGAAGCCGTCAACGCGGTCCTCATCGGCGATGAAGACCCCGCGTTCGCCGGCGGCAGTTACGTGATCGTGCAGAAGTACGTTCACGATCTACAGGCCTGGAATGCCCTGCCCACCGAAACCCAGGAGCGCATCATCGGGCGCAAGAAGCTATCCGACGTGGAGCTGGACGATGCCGACAAACCCACGTCGGCGCATAACGCTTTGAACGTCATCGTGGAGAATGGAGAAGAAAAGCAGATTCTCCGCGACAACATGCCGTTCGGACGCGCCGGGCAGGGCGAGTTCGGCACTTACTTCATCGGCTACAGCCGCTCGCCGCGCATCATCGAAGAGATGCTCGAAAATATGTTTGTGGGCCGGCCGCCCGGCAACTACGACCGGCTGCTCGATTTCAGCCAGGCGCTCACCGGCAACCTCTTCTTTGTGCCGTCCGCGACGTTCCTGGATGCTGCCGGCGCGGCCGCACCCGAAGCGGCGCCCGCGGAATCTATCCAGTCGAGCGCTGCAAAGAACGATGGCTCGCTCGGCATCGGTTCGCTGAAAGGAGATTTTCTGCGTGAATAACTTGCATCGTGAGCTGGCCCCCATTTCGGACGCGGCGTGGTCCCAGATCGAAGATGAGGTGGCCCGCACGTTCAAGCGCTACCTAGCCGCGCGCCGGGTGGTAGATGTGAAGGGACCCGCGGGCACGGCTCTGTCCGCGGCGGGTACGGGCCACTTGCGGCCGATCCCATCGTCGCGCGAAGGCGTCCTCGCACGGCAGCGTGAAGTAAAGGCGCTCATCGAATTGCGCGTGCCCTTCGAACTGGATCGCGCGGCCATCGACGACGTCGAGCGCGGCGCCAACGATTCGGATTGGCAGCCTGCCAAAGATGCCGCGCGCCAGATGGCCTTCGCCGAAGATGGCGCCGTGTTTGAAGGCTATCCCGACGCCGGAATCGTCGGCATCCGCCAGGGGACCAGCAACCCGAAAACGCCCCTGCCGGCGGATGTCCGCCAGTATCCGGACGCCATCGCGCAGGGCTTGAGCCAACTGCGGATGGCCGGCGTCAACGGTCCATACTGCGTGCTGTTGGGCGCCGCAGCCTACACGGCACTCGCCGAAACCAGCGACCACGGTTATCCCGTACTCGAGCACGTCAAGCGCCTGGTCGACGACAAGATCGTCTGGGCCCCGGCGATCGAAGGAGCATTCGTGGTGACCACGCGCGGCGGCGACTTCGAATTGTATCTTGGCCAGGATCTGTCCATCGGCTATCTGAGTCACACCGACGCTGCGGTTCGCCTCTATCTGCAGGAGACCCTGACTTTCATCTTGCAAACTACGGAGGCCTCGGTGGTAATCCAAAGCAAGCCGTGAAAATCAGTCTGGCGGCTGTCCCGCCAGTTCCAGCAGCCGCCGCTCGCCGATGACCTCCACGCCCAGGCTGCGCGCCTTATCGAGCTTCGACCCGGCCTCCTCGCCCGCCACCACGTAGCTCGTCTTGCGGCTCACCGATCCGCTCACCTTGCCGCCCGCCGATTCGATCAGCCGGGTGGCTTCTTCGCGGCTCAGGTTCGGCAGCGTCCCGGTGAGCACGAACGTCATGCCCTCGAGCGGACCGCCCTTCTTGCGCTTCACCTGGTAATCGAACTTCAATCCCGCCGCGCGCAGGCGTTCCACTAGCTCCTGATTGTGCGGCTCGCGAAAGAACTGGCTCACGCTCTCCGCCACCTTCGGCCCCACTTCCTCGGCGCGCTGCAGTTCTTCCACGCTGGCCTGCGCGATGCGGTCCAGGCTGCCGAACGCCTCCGCCAGGAACACGGCAGTGCGCTCGCCCACGAAGCGGATGCCCAACGCCGTCAGAACTCGCGGCGACGGACTCTGCTTCGATTTCTCGATGTTCCGCAGCACGTTGCCCGCGGATTTCGCGCCCATGCGCTCGAGCGCCACCAATTGCGCCATGGTCAGATCGTAGATGTCCGCCACGCTGCGCACGATCCCGCGATCCACCAGTTGATCCACCAGCACGTCGCCCATGCCGTCGATGTTCATCACCCCGCGCGCGGCAAAGTGCAAAATGGATTCCTTCAAACGTGCCGGGCAGTTGATGTTGATGCAGCGCGAAGCCGCTTCGCCTTCCTCGCGCACTACCTTCCCGCCGCAGACCGGACAGGCCGCCGGCATTCGGAACGGTTTGCGGTATGAGCCCAGCGCCTGCACGCGCACCACTTTCGGAATCACATCGCCGCTGCGCTCGATCACCACCGAATCGCCGATCTGCAGTCCCAGCCGCTCGATTTCATCTTCGTTGTGCAGCGTGGCGCGCGACACCTTCACGCCGCTCACCTCTACCGGCGCCAAGTGCGCCACCGGCGTTAGCGCTCCCGTACGCCCCACCTGCACTTCGATGTTCTCCACCGTGGTGGTCGCTTGCCGCGCGGGATACTTGTACGCAATGGCCCAGCGCGGCGCTTTCGCCGTAAAACCGAGCTGCCGCTGTTGCGCGATCGAATCCACTTTCACCACCACGCCGTCGATCTCGTAAGGCAGATCCTCGCGCTTGGCCTCCCAGTCCGCGCAGAATCCCAGCACCTCGTCGATGTCGCGGCACAGTTTGCGGTTGGCATTCACCCGGAAGCCCAAGCGCACCATCTCTTCGAGCGATTCCCAATGGCGCGGCAGCGCGGGCTCTCCATCCACCTGCAGGAAGTACGTGTAGTAGTCCAGGCGCCGCGACGCCGTGACGGAAGGTTCCAGCACGCGCAGCGATCCGGCCGCAGCATTCCGCGGATTCGCAAAACGGGATAGCCCGCGCTCGTCGCGTTCGCTATTCAGCCGCTCGAAGGCCCGCCGGTTCATCACCGTTTCACCGCGCACTTCAAACTGCGCCAGCTTAGTCGGCACGCGCAACGGCAGCGAGCGGATGGTTCGCGCGTTCTCCGTCACATCCTCGCCCACGATTCCATCGCCGCGCGTGACCGCCTGCACGAACTGCCCGCCGCGATAATGCGCCGCCATCGAAAGCCCGTCCAGCTTCAATTCCGCGACATATTGAAATTCCTCGCCGCGCAGCAACTCGCGCACGCGCCGGTCGAAATCGCGCAGCTCCTCTTCGTCGAGCGCATTGTCCAGACTCAGCATCGGCGAGCTGTGCGCCACTTTCACGAACCCCTCGCGCGGCTTGCCGCCCACGCGTTGCGTCGGCGAGTCGAGCGTCAGCAGTTCCCGGTGCGCGGTCTCCAGGTCGCGCAGCTCGCGCATCAGCGCGTCGTACTCGGCATCGCTGATCTCCGGCTCGTCGAGCACGTAATAACGGTGCTCATGATAGCGGAGCGTCTCGCGCAGCTTCTCGATCCTTTCGGCAACGTCTTTCGGCATGGGGCTTTTCACTATAGTTTAAACTTAGATGTCTGGAGCAAAACCATAACCGCCCCGCGTAAGACCATCATCATCTACAATCCCTTTGCAGGCAGGATGGGCGGCAAGGGATTGAAGCGGCTATCGGGCGCCGCTGAGATCCTGCGCGAAGCCGGCCACGAAACCTGGCTGGTGCCGACTCAGGGACCCGGCACTGCCGGAGCCATTGCGCGCCGCAGCATTGCCGAGGGCGCCGAGCTGATCCTGGCCGCCGGCGGCGACGGCACCATCAATGAAATCGCCGAAGGCGTGGCTTTCTCCGATGTGCCGCTCGGCATTCTGCCGGCAGGCACCGCCAACGTGCTGGCCAATGAGATGGGTCTCGGCTCCAGCATCGAGCGGGCCGCCGCCGCGCTCAGCGAATGCATCCCGGCACGCATATCCATCGGCCGCTTGCTATGCGTCAACGGCTCCGAGCGCACGCGCCTGTTCTTGCTGATGGCCGGCATCGGCCTGGATGCCAAGATCGTCTACAACCTCAGCCTGCCCCTCAAGGCGCGTTTCGGCAAGCTGGCCTATTGGGCCGGCGGCTTCAGCCTGTTGGGCCGCGAACTGGATGAATTCGAGGTCATCGTCGAAGGCCGCCGCGTGAGTTGCTCCTTCGCCCTCATCAGCAAAGTCCGCAATTACGGGGGTGATCTCGAAATCGCCCAGAATACCAGCCTCCTCGACGATCGCTTCGAAGTGGTGCTCTTCGAAGGGAGCAGTTCGTTCCGCTTTCTGATGTACCTGGGACGCGTGGCCGTGCGCCGCCTCAGTGGAGTCCGCGGAATTTCGCTGGTCCGCTCGGGTTGCGTCTCGATGCCGGGCACGGCCGGCAACCGTGTCTACGTGCAAGTCGATGGCGAGTACGCGGGACACATCCCTGCTAATGTGGAAATCGTTCCGGACGCTCTCACGCTGCTGATCCCGGAAAGTTACATCCGCAAGAACCAGCACCGGGTGGGCGGCGCCTCAACCTATGGCTCCACAGACTACTAGACTGCCCGCCTCGCGCAGCCCGCTCTGGGTCACGCCGCCGATCTCCACATCCACCAACCGGTTCGGTTCGACGGACCGCGCTAATTCGACTTTCAGGTAGTTGCCGCTCAGCGCCGTGCCCGGCTCATTCAGCGTCACCACCGAAAGGGTGCGGCCCATCATCGATCGCCGGAATTCCAGGTTCTTGCGCGCGGCCAGTTCGCGCAGCACGCGATTGCGTTCCTTGCGCACCGCCATCGGCACCGGATCCGGCATCACGGCGGCGGGTGTGCCGGGGCGCTCCGAGTAAGGGAACACGTGCAGGTAAGTAAATGGCAGGCTCTCGATGAATTGCCGGCTCTCTTCAAAGTCCGTATCCGTCTCGCCTGGGAACCCCACCATCACGTCCGCTCCCACCGCGCAATCCGGCATCAGCGCGCGCGCCCTTGCGATGCGTCCGGCATAGTGGCGCGGCCGGTACTTGCGGTGCATGCGCCGCAGAATGCGGTCCGATCCCGATTGCAGCGGCGCGTGCACATGCCGTGCGATGCGCGGTGACGCCGCCATCACCTCCAGCAAATCATCGGAAAAATCCATCGGCTCGACCGAGCTCAGCCGCAGACGCTCGATCCCGGTTTCATTCAGCAGCCGCCGGATCAGGTCCGCCAGCCGCATGCGGCTCCCCGGCTCGCGTCCCCACCGCCCCAGGTTGATACCGCTCAAAACCACTTCGCGATATCGCCGCGCAAGGCTGCGCACCTGCTCGATCACCTGCTCCGCCGGTGCGCTACGGCTGCGCCCCCGCACGAACGGAATAATGCAGAACGAGCAGCGGTTGTTGCACCCATCCTGGATCTTCAGGTTCGGACGCGTGCGGTCGCCCGCCGCATCTTCCACCGGCGCCGACAGAAAATCGTGCTGCGCGAAAATATCGCCCACCAGGATGTTCCCGTGATACGGCGCGGCCGTCACTAACTCCGCGATCTGCGTCTTATGCGAATTCCCCACCACCCACTCGACGCCCGGCATCGCGGCCAGCTCCGCCGGCGCGCGCTGCGCATAACAGCCCGTCACCAGGATGCGCGCCTCCGGATTCTCGCGATGCACGCGCCGCAGCGTCTGCCGCACATCGTCATCGGCGGCCTGCGTCACTGTGCAGGTATTCAGAATCACCAGGTCGGCGTGACTGCGCTCGGTGGCGGATTCCAAGCCCCGCGTCTCCAGCAGCGTCTCGAGTGCGGCGCCGTCGGCCTGAGTCGCGCGGCAGCCGAAATTTTGAACGAAGAACTTGCCCACTTGTTCTCATTATAAGGGTGCTGGGTTCTGGGTGCTGGATAACGCTCTCCCGTCTGAGAAGAGTAGGCCAGCACCCAGCACCCTCTGTCGTGGTATGCTTCTCTATATTGAGAAAACCTCTCAAAACAGAAACACCCCAAGCCGCGATCGATCGCCGCATCGCCCGCCGCCTGGCCGCCCTGCGCGCCGAACGCGGATGGCCGCTCCAAACCCTGGCCGCCCGCACCGGGCTCAGCCGCGCCACCCTGTCGCGTCTGGAACGCGGCGAGCTCAGTCCCACCGCCGCCATGCTCAACACGCTCTGCGCGCAGTATGGCTGGACCGCCTCCCGCCTGATGGCCGACGCCGAAACCGGCCCGCCCACCGTGGTCCGCGCAGCCGAACAAGTCACCTGGCAGGATCCCGAAACAAGTTACATCCGCCGAGTTATCTCGCCGCCGCATCCGAATCTGAAAGGCGAACTTGTCGAGGTCAGCCTGCCCGCGGGCGCCTGCGTCTCCTACGATGTGTCGCCGCTGCCGGGCCTCGAGCATCACCTTTGGATGCTCTCCGGCGCGCTGTCACTGGAAATCGATGGAACCGCCTTCCATCTCGAAAAAGGCGATTGCGTGCGCTACGTTCTCTCCGGTCCGTCGCGCTTTGTCTGCGGCAAGCGCCCGGCGCGCTATGTGCTTTCCATGGTGCGCCCGTAGAGGTGGCTTGATGCTTGTGAACGATCCAATCGTCATCGAACTCTGGCAGCCGGACCCCGCCGGCGTGAACCGCGATCTCGACATGCTCGCCGCGCTCCTGCACGCCTGTGTGCACGCTGGCGCGAGCGTCAGCTTCGTCCTGCCGTTCTCGCAGGTGGGCGCCACCGCGTTCTGGCGCGAACAGGTCCTGCCCGCTGTCTACGAGGGAACGCGCCGCGTCCTGCTCGCGCGCCGCCCCGGAGAAATCGTGGGCACCGTGCAGCTCGACCTCGCCACGCCGCCCAATCAGCCGCACCGCGCCGAAGTGAAGAAGTTACTCGTCCATCCAGCCGCGCGCCGCCGCGGCATCGCCCGCTCGCTGATGGCCGTGCTCGATCGCCACGCGCGCGCCGCTGGCCGAACGTTGCTCACGCTCGACACGGTAACCGGCGGCGCCGCAGAGCCGCTCTACCGGTCACTCGGATACAACGTGACCGGCGTGATCCCGCATTACGCGCTGAACTTCGACTCGAGCGTCCTCGAATCAACCACCATTATGTATAAGGAGTTAATCTCCGTCACTTCTTAGGACCAACCTGGGAACCAGACTCGCTGGTCGGCGGAACGATGTTCTTCAGCCGCATGTATGTTACCAGGTTGCCGTAGTGTTCCATGTTGTGCATGTTGTTAACGGTCAGCACCCCCAGCTTCGGTGTGTCATTGCCGAACAGCTTCACCATCTTCGCGCCTTCCGCGTCGGTCATGCTGTCGTAGGCCTTGTCGCAATAAGCGATGGCAGCCTTGAGCGCCGCCACCAGATCCGCCTTCGTGGTCTTGGTCTTCTCGATCTGCGGCGCTGGATTCTTTTCCCCAAGGGCCATTGAACAGAACATATACTGCGCATCTGCCACATGCCCCACGATCTGTCCAAAGCTGCGGACCGCGTCCGTAGGCTTGAAACTGTAATCTTCCGCCGGTACCTTTTCCGCCGACCGGAGCAGGATACCACTGACCGCCCCGTAGGCTCCTTTCGTGAACGCGCTGAACGGATTGCTCTGGCCGAAAGCCACAGCCGCCGGCGCAAGAAGACAAATCAAGAGTGTACGCATCGGTTCTCCTTCCCCGGCTATTACGCAACACCGGAAGAAAAGTTCCCGGAAGTTGGCCCGCCCGTTTTCGCGCCCCGTGCACCGTCAGGGCCGATGCCAGACCAGCAGACCCGGACCATACTTTGTGCTCCGCCCTTTGATTCAGCGAGCCCACGGCGCACGCCTCGCGCTCAAATCGCTCCGAGATTGCGCCTCCGAGACTTTAATGGCGACAAGGCGGTCGAGACGTGTGTCGCGGGCCTTGTATACTTCCCCCATTCCGCCAGCCCCGATGGGCGCGACGATCTCATAGGGCCCCAGCCGATTTCCGGGAGCTAAGGACATTTCGCGTTGTCGATTGTACCGCGCGACAGCGCGGACACGACTGAGGATGGGGACCGGAATTGAGGTCATCCGCCGTCAAGTTGCCGCACGACGCCCTAACCGTGGGTGCGCCCTCTCCGGCACCGTTCGCCTTCTGGCTTCTCGCGTCCCTGTCTCTCGCTGGACCCGTGGTACATCACGGCATGCCAGGCATTATGAATGCCGATGAAAAGCAGGCCTTCTGTCTTGAGGATAACAGTCCCTCGGACAAGAAATCCAATACATTGAAAACAAGAAAAATAAAGATCCCTCGGCGTCCCACAAACAAGTAGATTTCGATCCCCCACTCGACTAGCATCATTACAGAAGCACAGTTTTGCACCCATAACCGCTTTCGACCAGACCTTCAAATTCCAAACGGAGGAGTTCATGATTCCGCAGGAGAAGAGCGTCGCAGTGACTCACGCCCTGCTCGAGGCTTTCGGTGTAGCCGAGTTGGACGGCATTTCAAGAATCACCAAAGGGCACACCCCGTCCCTCGTTTTCCGCGTCATCGTGCGAGGAACGCCATACCTGTTGAAGATCATCACGCGTACGGAGGATCCTACGCGTCACTACACCAGCATGCGGGCGGCCACTGAAGCCGGCGTGGCGCCGAGAGTCTGGTACACCGGCATTCCAGATCGCATCTCCATCACGGATTTTGTAGAGGCTATGCCAATGGCCGTTTCGGACGCGCTCGTTAGGTTGCCCGCACTGCTGCGGACGCTGCATGCACTACCGCCGTTCGCATACGCTCCTTTCAACACCACCTGTACGTTCCTGATCGACCAAGGCCCCGCCCTGGACGGATTCCTCCAGACGTTTCGCTCGGCAAACATTCTCCCTAAATCCGAGAGTGAGGAATTCTTCGCCCGGCACGCCCAACTGGCCGCCGTCTACCCGCACGACGATGCGGACATGGTCGCCAGCCACAACGATTTGTTCAAGCCTGACAATATCCTGTTCGATGGACATCGCGTATGGCTCGTGGATTGGGAAGCGGCCTTCCGGAACGACCGCTACACCGACCTGGCCGTGGTCGCGAATCAGGTAGTAACGAACGACGAAGAGGAACTGGCTTTTCTCGAGCGGTATTTTGGGGCGCCGCCCGATCCGTACCAGCGAGCCCGATTCCATCTCATGCAGCAGCTCACCCACTTGTTCTATGCGATGGCCTTCCTTCACCTGGGCGCGAAGGACAAGCCAGTCGATTGGAGCGGCGCGGTACCCGAATTCTGCGGCTATCATCGGCGCATCTGGGCGGGGGAAATCGATCTGACGGACCCGGACGTGAAGATCGTCTACGGCCGGGTACATTGGGAACGGCTCCTGCACAACGTGCGGCAACCGCGATACAACGAAGCGCGCGAAATCGTCGCAGACCGGCATCGACCAGCCCCCAGCCCCCAGAGCACCCAATAACGGAACTATCCGCCCCCTCCACTCGTATCTCTCCCATAGGCACGCATATGGCTACCACGCGCAAGAAGCGCTCCTTCAAGTGGATCTTGTTCCTCGCGGTGCCCCTGCTGGGGGGTGCGGCTCTTTTCACGCTCAAAGCCATCGGCAGGAGTTCACCCAAGATCGACCCGGAAAAGCTGGTCAAGTCGGAACGGATCGACCTCGCCCGCTCGGTCGTGGCAACTGGCAAGATCGAACCAGTAACCAAAGTCGAAATCAAGTCCAAAGCCAGCGGCATCATACAGAGCCTGCCCGTCAACGTCGGCGACACCGTCCACAAAGGCCAGCTCATCTGCAAGCTGGACGAGAACAACGTCCTGCCGCAGGTGCGCCAATACCAGGCCGCGCTCTCACTCGCGCAGGCCAACCTCAAAAGCGCCCAGGCCGATTACGAACGCTACAAGGTCGATGCTCAGGGTCCCGACGTGCCCTTCCTCAAGCGTGACATGAACCGCGAGCGCGACCTGTTCAAGGAGCAACTGGTCGCCCGCAACGTGGTGGACGACGCGGAAAAGAACTATGAGATGGCTGTCAACCGGCAGCAGTCCGCCACGGTCAATCTGGGGGTGGCGCAAGCCGCTATCGCCAAAGCCAAAGCCGCTATCGAACAAGCCGAAGCCGCGCTGGCACAGTCCGAAGACGACTTGCGCAACACCACCATCACATCTCCCATCGACGGCGTGGTACTCTCCCGCGACCACGAGGTTGGCGACGCCGTCAGTTCCATTCTCACCATGGGCTCCGGGGCGACTCTCATCATGACCCTGGGAGATCTGGCCGAGGTCTATGTCAAGGGCAAAGTGGATGAGAGTGACGTCGGCAAAATCTACATCGGACAGCCCGCGCGCATCACCGTCGAGTCATTCAAAGACGAAAAGTTCACCGGCAAGGTCACCAAGATTTCTCCCATGGGCGTCGAAAAGGACAACGTCACCACCTTCGAAGTGCGTGTCTCGATTTCCAACGAATCCCGCAAGCTGCGCGCCGAGATGACCGCCAACGCTGAAATCATCCTCGAAGAGCGCAAGGGCGTGATCGCCGTGCCGGAAGGCGCCATTCTGTACAACAAAGATAAGTCCACGTCGGTCGAAATACCCGACTCAACAAGTGAGACCGGCAAGCGCCGCCTCGCGGTAGTCACTGGAATCAGCAATGGTTCCAAGACCCAGATTGTGAAAGGCATCAACGTCGGCCAGCAAGTGATCTTGCAATAACCAGGAGGCCAAATGGGCTACCTTACGGAGTTACTCAAGCAGGTGACATCCAGCCTGCTGCGTAACAAGCTCCGCAGCTTTCTCACTATGGCCGGTATTGCCTGGGGAGTCGCCTCGATCGTTCTGATCGTCGCCATGGGCGATGGATTCAAACAGGGCCAGCGCAATAATACCAAGCAGCTCGGCGAGAACATCGTCTTGTTGTTCCCCGGCCGTACCGAAAAACAGGTGGGCGGACAGCGCGCCGGCCGCCGGATTCGCTTCACATACGATGACATCGACGATATCCGTACCGAGTGTTATTTAGTCAGCCGCGTGATCGGCGAGTTACAAAACGGCGCCAAAGTATCGAGCCCGTATAACAGCGGATCGTTCACGGTCAATGGGGTCGAGCCGCTCTATGCCAGGATCCGCACCATTCCCATCGCCCAGGGCCGCTTCCTGCTCGATCCCGATGAGACTGGCGTGGAGCGTGTGGCCGTGCTCGGCGACAACGTCCGCAAACAGTTGTTCGGCGATCGCAACACCGCGCTTGGGTCCCAGGTCTTTCTCAACGGCTTGCCCTTCCGCATCGTCGGCCTGATGCCCGCCAAAAATCAGAACAGCAGTTACAACGGCCTGGATGGCGATAAGATCTACATTCCTTATTCGTCCATGGTGCGTGACCTGCCGCCCACCGATGAGAACTTCCATCCGGGCATCGTCAATGACATTATCTATGTCCCGCGATCGCTCAACGAGTGGAAGGTCGCGCGCGTCCAGGTCCTGCGCATCTTGAGCCGCAATCACCAGTTCGAGCCGGATGACAAAGGCGCGGTATATATCTGGGACACGGTCGAAAGCGCCGAATTGGTGGACCAGATCTTCGTTTCCATGACCATGTTCCTGGGCGCCATCGCGCTCATCACCCTCACGCTCGGCGGCGTCGGAGTGCTGAACATCATGCTGGTCTCGGTCACCGAGCGCACGCGCGAGATCGGCCTGCGCAAAGCCATCGGCGCTACCCGCCACCGAATCATGATGGACTTTCTGGCTGAAGGCATTATCCTCGCCGGCGCCAGCGGTCTGCTCGGATTCCTGGGCGCCTACGGCCTGGCGTCACTCGTGAATTCGCTGCCGCTGCAGTCCGACATGTTTGCCGGCCTGCCGGTGAAAGGCACGACCACGGCATGGTCGTTCGGTGCATTGGCCGCGATCGCAATCGCCTCCGCCTTGTTCCCCGCTTGGCGCGCGGCGTCGCTCACCCCCGTGGAGGCTCTGCGCGATGAGCGTTAGTTCCATCATCTCCGAGGCCGGCGCGGCGCTCAAATTCAACCGCCAGCGCAGTATCCTCACCACCATCAGCCTGGCGTGGGGCGTGGCCTGCTTCGTGATCCTGTACTCCTACGGCGATGGATTCCACGTCGCGCTGCGCAAGGCCTTCATGGCCGTTGGCCAGGACCTGGTGTTGATGTTCAACGGCCAGACCTCCACGCAAGCCGGAGGCGAACGCGCCGGCCGCCGGATCCGCATGGAGCGCACGGACGTGGACGCCATTCGCGATGCCGTCCCACTGGCCGCCGCCGTCTCGCCCGAAGTCATGGTGCATGGCGCGACTGTCGTGCGCGGCTACCGCACGCAATCGATCGCCGTGCGCGCCGTCTATCCGGTCTACGGCCGCATCCGCAACGAGACCATGGCCACCGGCCGCTGGCTCGGCCTCGAAGACGAAGCCGAGAAAGAGCGCGTTGCCGTAATGGGCGCGGAAGCCGCCACCAAGATGTTCGGCGAGATCCCGCCCGAAGGCGAGGACATCACCATCAACGGCCTGCACTTCACCGTCATCGGCGTGCTGAAGACCAAGACCCAGATTTCGAATTACAACGAGCCGGATAACGAGTGTATCTTCATCCCCTACGACACTGGCTCGTTGCTGCGCGATATCAAGTACCCGGATTACATCGTCTGGATGCCCGTCAATCCCATCTTCCGCGCCGAGGCCGTCCGCCAGGTGCGCGAAGTGCTGGCGCGCGTGCACAACTTCTCGCCCAACGATGAACGCGCCGTGCGCGTGATCGTCTTCAACGAATTTCTGCGCATCGTCGACACCATGGGCATGGCGCTGCGCATCCTGCTGGGCTTCGTCGGCACGCTCACGCTGGCGATCGGCGGCGTCGGCCTCGCCAACATCATGCTCGTGTCCGTCACTCAGCGCACGCGCGAGATCGGTGTGCTGAAATCGATCGGCGCCACCCGCCGCTCGATCCTGATGCAGTTCCTGCTTGAAGCCATGGTGATCGTCACCGCCGGTGGCGTCCTCGGCGTCCTCTGCGGCTACGGAGTCACGGCCGCCCTGCAAACGCTGCCGCTGCTCGGTCCGATATTCAAAGACACCAGCGGCGCCGGCGATATCCACCTGCGCATCTCGCAGTTCGCCGTCATCACCTCGACGCTCATGCTCGAATGCGTCGGTCTGGTCGCCGGATTGCTGCCCGCCGTCAAAGCCGCCCGCATGGATCCCATCGAAGCCCTCCGCTACGAATAGCGCCGCGCTCAGTGCAATTCGAGAAACGCGCCCAGATGTGCTTCCGCGTGCCCCATCGCGCGCGCCAGCGCCACCTTCCCAAGGTTGTGCGCGAACACGCTGGTGATGTAATCCAGATCCGCGGAGACCACCGCCTCCTGCGCCTGCGTTACTTCTACCGAATCGGCGATGCCCGCCTCGAAGCGCTGCCGTGTCAGCGTGAGCGTCTCCCGCGCGACCTTCTGATTGTTGCGCGCCACCGCGAGCTGGCTGGCCGCCGTCTGCACATCCAAGAGCGCGTCGCGCACATCCGCTTCCACACGTCCGCGCGTATCGGCCAGCTCCGCGCGCCGTTGCGCCAGCGCCGCATCCGCCTGCTGTTCCTCGCCCTCGATGCGTCCGCCTTGCCAGATCGGAATGCGCAGCGTACCGGACACCGTGAACGTGCCGTGCGATTGCGCAGGATTGATGCCGATCGCGCCATAATCCGCTTCAAACGCGAGCGACGGCAAATGTTCCCAGCGCGCCGCGCTGTGCGCCCGCTCCGCCGCGCGCACCTGCGCCTCCGCCGCCTGCAAATCCGCGCGGTTCGCGAGGGCTTGCTTGAGCGCCTGCTCGACCGTCAGATCCGGCGCCGGCGAATATGGCACATCGTCGGTGATCTCATAGGCCGGGTTCGGCGGCAGTCCCACTACGCGCGCCAGGTTGATCTTCTGCTTCGCCAGATCGTTCTCGAGCGACATCAGCCGCTGCTCTTCGGTCTGCAACTGCACCTGGCTGCGATTCACGTCGATCTGCGGATTCAACCCCACACTGCGCCGCTCCTGGGTCTGCTTGAATAGCGCCCGCGCGGTGTCGATCTGCGCCCTGGCCGAATTCACGCGTGCCTGGGCCGCGATCACCTGCAAATACGCCCCGCCCGCCGCCAGCACCACCAGGTCGCGCGCGTCCTTCAGCGACGCCGCATCCGCCTTCATCAGCTCCTGCGCCGACCGGTAGTTATTCATCGCGGTCAAATCCGCCACCGTCTGCGTCAACTGCGCGCGCAGATCGTAATAGTTGAACGGCCCCACGATCGTCGGAATCGAAATGCCCGGAAAATGAAAATTGAAGCGAAAACCCATCGCCTGCAGGTTCTGCTGCAACACGGTCTCGCGCAGGTATCCGTTCACGTTCGGCAGCAGCGCGCTGCGCGCCACGTGCGCCTGACCGCGCGCCTGCCGCATGGCCTGCGTCAATCCCTCCGTGCCCAGGTTGTATGCGAGCGCTCGCTCCACCGCCTCGCGCAGCGACAGCTTTCCCGAAAACGCTTTGCCCGCGCCCGGCACGCTGCCGGCGTATGGACCCTGCATCTGCACCGACGTGTTGATGGTGTTGACGCTCGACGTCACGCCCGGCACCGGCGTCTGCACGGTATTCACCGAACCTCCCTGCGCGGCGCGTCCGGAAAGCGGCAACTGCGCCGCCGATGTGCCCTGCGATGTCGCCGGAGCCTGCGCGCGAACGATCGCTGCCAGGCCCAGACACAGAACTGCGCAATCACGTATCGTCATCTGTTTCACTCACCCAAGTTGTTTGCGGAAACGCCAGATGCTCAGCGATAGCATCACCACCGCGAATCCGATCAGCGCCAGAAAGTTCGGCCACAAATCCGCGAGCCCCGTGCCCTTCATCAGCGTGGCCCGCGCGATGATGCCGAAATGCCGGATCGGGTTCGCCCACGTAATCGGCTGCATCCAGGATGGCATCGCTTCCACCGGCGTCAGCGCACCCGAGAGCGTCGCCAGCGGCGGATTGATGAAGAACGCCGTCAACTGCGCTTGCTGCGCCGACTTCGTAAACGTCGCCAGAAATGTGCCGATCCCGATGCCGCACAACAGGCACAGCGCTGCGCTCAGGATCAACAGCAGCAGGCTGCCACGTACCGGCACCGCGAAAAATACGCGCATGATGACGATGGCGAGCAGCGACATCAGCAGCAGCAGCACAAACATCGGGGCGATCTTGGCGATCACGATGTCGGTTGTGCTCGCCGGCGTCATCAACAACTGCTCCACCGTCCCGCGCTCACGCTCTTTCACCATGGCCGTCGCCGCCACCAGCGACCCGTTCAGAATCAGCAGCACGCCGAACGTCCCCGTCACGATAAACCACGCGTTCACCAGGCCCGGGTTGTAGAGGAACGCCGTCACCGCGCTGACCGAGCCGCGGCGGTCAGGCGGCACGCCGCTCGCAATCCGCACCTGCGGCCGGATGCCCTCGCTCCGAAGCGTCTGGTTGTAATTCTGGATCACGCCTTCCGCGTAGCCCTGCGCAATCGTAGCCGTGTTCGTGTTGGCCGCGTTCAGCAGGATCTGCACATCCACCGGCGTGCCGCGCCGGATATCGCGCGCGAACTCGTAGGGCACCACGACACCGGCATCCAGCTTGCCGCGGCTGATAGCCGCCTGCAGATCCTGCACGGACGAGTAATAGCCGCCGAGCTTAAAGCTCTTGCTCTCGGTCAGCGTCGAGACCAGTTCGCGGCTCTCCGGCGTGCGGCTCCAGTCAATCACGCCCATGCGCAGGTGCGACACCGTGGCATCTAGCGCGAAGCCGAACAGCAGAATCTGCAGCGTCGGCGGGGTGATGAGCGAGATCGCCATGCGCCTGTCGCGCCGGATCTGCGCGAATTCCTTGTGCACCAACGCGCGTAGCCGGCTCATGCATTCACCTGCATCCGCCGCATCGAGAGCCATGCCATCGTGTAAAAAAATGCGCCTAAGACCGCGATCATGAAAACGCGAAACCACATGGCCGGCCATCCGCCGCCTTCCAGCAGGGCGTCACGCACCAGCTCGATGTAGTAGCGGCCCCACACAATGTTCGAGACCCAGCGCAACCCCGCCGGGATGTTCTCTACGGGAAAAATCAGCCCCGAGAGCAAATAGACCAGCAGAAATCCGCCCAGCGCCACCGCCTGGATCGCCGCCGCCTGGTTCGGGATGCCCGCGCCGACAAACGTGCCGAAGCTCGCCACGCAAAACGCGTAGAGAACGCTGCCTACAATCAGCGGCGTCGGATCGCCGGCAATGTGCTGGCCAAAAACCGTCAGCAGGGCGCACATGCCGAGAATCCACTCGCAGCCGGCGATGACCATGTAGGCGAAGATCTTGCCCAGGAGAAACTCGTGCGCCGAAATGCTCGAAACATATACCTGCAAAATTGTTTTCTGCTCGCCTTCCTTCGCCATGGCCAGCGCGGCCAGCAGCGCCGGAAACATGGAGATGCCCATCACGAAAACGCCTGGACTGTAGAACCTCAGAGAATCGCGGCCCGGGTTGTACCAAAGCCGCACCTGCGCACCCACCAGCGCCGCACCCGCCATCCCGCCCGAGCTTTGATTGAACGCATTGGTGACCTGGTTGACATAGCCCTGCACGATGCGCGCGGTGTTCGAATCCGTGGCATCCACCAGCAACTGGACCTGCGTTCGATCGCCGCGCGCCAGGTCGTGCCCAAAATTCGCCGGGATGATCAGCACCCCGCGCGCGCGATTGGCGGTGAGCGCTTCCTCCGGCTTGCGATCCGTCGGCCACGAGACCACATGGAACGAAATCGACGCGCGAAACGCATCGGCGTACCGTCGCGAGGCGGCCGTGGCGTCCAGATCCTGGATCACGATCGGCAGGTTGTGCACGGTCAGCGAAATCGCCGTGCTCAACAGCAGCAGCAGGATCAGCGGCAGCACCAGCGCCAGTGCCAGCGCCAGCGGATCCCGCACTAACTGCGTCAATTCCTTCCGGGCTTGCGAGAGGATGCGTCGCATTCTCAATTCTCCGAAGCGAATTTGCCTTCCAGGCGCGCCTGCTCGACGTTCGCGATGAAGACGTCTTCCAGCGAAAAGTTCTCTTCGTGAACATCGCGCACCGCCACGCCCGCGCTGCTCAGCCTTGCCGTGATCTGCTGCGAGGCGGCGGCCACACCATCGTCCGTAATCACGTGCAACCGGTCACCGAACAACGACACGCGCCAGCGATCCATCTGCTCCTTCAGCAAATCGGCGGCGCGCTGCGGCTGGTCGACGCGCAACTCCAGCAGGTGGCCTTTCTGTGCCGCCTTGATGGCGCTCGGCGCGCCTTCCGCCACCAGTTCCCCCGCCACCATGAACCCCAGCCGATTGCATTGCTCAGCCTCTTCGAGATAATGCGTCGTCACCAGAATCGCTGTCCCCATATCGGCCAGCCGGTTGATCATGCGCCAGAACGCGCGCCGCGCCAGCGGATCCACGCCCGAAGTCGGCTCGTCCAAGAACAGCACGCTCGGCTCATGCATGGTCGCCGCGCCAAACGCCACGCGCTGCTTCCACCCGCCCGGCAAGCTGCCCGTGATCTGCGCCTCTTTCCCCGTTAGTCCCGAAAACGAGAGCACCCAGCGTTTCTTCTCCGCGATCTCGCCCGCCGGCACACCGTACACTCCCGCGAAGAAATCCAGATTTTCTTCGATCGTCAAATCGTCGTAGAGCGAGAACTTCTGCGACATGTAGCCCACCAGGCTGCGCACCGCTTCCGAACGGATGCTGCCGCGCCCGCCCGCCAGTTGCGGCGTGCCGCTGGTCGGATCGAGCAGCCCGCACAGCATCTTGATCGTGGTCGTCTTGCCCGCGCCGTTCGCGCCCAGCAGTCCGTAGACCTCGCCGTAGTGCACCCTCAGGTTTACGTTGTGCACTGCGGTGAAATCGCCGAAGCGCTTGGTCAGGTTCTCCGCGCCGATCGCCACGCCGCCCCTTAAGTCACCATGCGCGTGCCTTCCCGGAAACGGCGGTGCGTGCATCTCCTGCCCCATCGCCCGCAGCCGCGCCACGAACGTGTTCTCCAGCATCGGATCGGTCACGCGAATGTCGCGCACCGCGATGTTCGCTTTCGCGAGCGCCGCCTCGAGCACCGCGCGTCCCGCCGCCGGATCGGGCACGATCACGTCCAGCCGGTCGCCGAACCGCTGCACGTCGCGGATCTCGCTGCCTTCCGCCGCCGTCAGCGCGTCCTCGGCTTCGGCCAACCGGTTCGTGCGGACTTCCAGACGCCGCATGCCCAGGCTCTCGCGCAGTTCCGCCGGCGTGCCCGTCTGATGGATCTGTCCCAAATGCATCAGCGCTACCGCGTGGCAGCGCTCGGCTTCATCCAGGTATGGCGTCGCGACTACGATCGTCAGCCCATCCGCGGCCAGGTGCGCCAGCGTGTCCCAGAACTCGCGCCGCGAAACCGGATCTACACCCGTGGTCGGCTCGTCGAGCAGCAGCACGCGCGGCTGCGCCACCAGCGCGCAGGCCAGGGACAGCTTCTGCTTCATGCCGCCGCTCAGCCGCCCTGCCAGCCGGTCCGCGAACCGGTCCATATCGAACAACCGCAGATAGCGGTCGCGCCGCGCGATAATCTCCTTCGGCGGCACGTGCCGCAAGTCGCCCACGTAGCGGATGTTCTCGGCGACACTCAAATCCGGATACAGACTGAATGCCTGCGTCAAATACCCGACCATCGCGCGCGACTGCCGCGCGGGCTTGCCGAACACCTCCGCCACGCCTGATCTCGCCTCCATAATGCCGCCCAGAATCTGGAACGTGGTGGTCTTGCCCGCGCCATCCGGACCGATCAGTCCAAAAATCTCGCCCTCGCGCACCTGCATGTCGATCCCCCGCACGGCCTCGACCGCCCCGTAGTTCTTCCGCAAGTCCTGCGTACGGATGACCAAGTGGGGCAGGCACTCTGCCTGCGGGGGGCCCGAGGCCCGCCTCGTTTCGACCGGCTGCATACTACAGCCCCGCGGGAGCGTCCAGAATTTCGCCATCGGCGGGCATGCCCGGCTTGGCGAATCCGAACCCGGCCTTCAATCCCAACTTCACGCCCACCACCTGCTTCACGCGATCGTCGCGGAAGTACGTGTTCTCCGGTGTGAACGTGGCTTGCGGATCGATGCGCAGCACATAGGCATCCAGCGGCTGCTTGGGATTCGAATCCAGATACACGCGCGCGGGCTGGCCCACCTTCACCCGCCCGATCTGCCCCTCGGGGATGAAACCGCGCAGATACACCTTGTGCAGGTCGAGCAGCGTGATGATCGGCGTGCCGGCCGTCAACACTTCCCCCGGTTCGGCCGTGCGCGTGACCACCGTCCCGTCGAACGGCGCCGTAACAGTCAGATCTCTGCGGTTGGCCTTGGCCTCCGACAGTTGCGCCCGTGCGCGTTGTTCGTCGGCGGCCGCGCTCGCAATGTCGGACTCCTGCTGCGCGATCTGCCGCCGCAGCGTGGCCGCTTGCAGCGTGCGGATATCCGGATTGTTCAAGGTAGCCTGCGCCGTCGTCAGCGCGCCGCGCGCAGCCTCTACCCGCCGCCTCGCTGCCGCCACCAGCGCGGCTTGCGTCTCGGCCGTGGTGACCGCCTGCTTGCCCTGCCGCTCGGAAACCGCGCCCGTCGCGGCCAGCCGCGTGTAGGCGTCTTTGTCGAACAGCGCCAGCTTGTACGCCGCTTCCTGCTGCGCCAGCTCGGCTTCCGCCGCCGCCAGCTCCGCCTCCGCCTGGCTCACGCGCCCTTGCGCGTCGGTCTTCGATTGCCCCGTCTCGACCGAGCTCTGCCGTAACTGATCCTCCAGCACCGCGATCTGCCGCCGCGCGAATTCGAGGCGCGCCTCCGCCTGGACCACGCCCGCCTGCGCCGCCTCCTCCCGATCGTGCAATTGCTGGTCGTCCAGGATGGCGATCACATCGCCCGCCTTCACCAGGTCGCCCTCGCGCACCCGGATCTCCATCGCCCGGCCCGTGGCCTTTCCCGATACCGCCGAGTCGTCGCCTTCAATCCTCCCGCTCAGGTAAATCACATTGGCCGGACCGCGCGGCCGCGCCAGCACCACCCGCCAGACCGTAATGGCGCCGGCGGCCACCAGCAGCAGCACAAACAGGACTACGGTCCGCGCACGGCCCGCGCGCGCATCTCTCTCTAGAGCATTCTTCATATTCACCTCGTAGCTGCCTTCGGCTTCCGTTTGGCCGCTTCATGGCGCCGCCCGATGTGTTCGAGCGCGGCGTACGAGAAATCCGTGATGTGATCGGCGATCTCGTTCAGAGTCTCGGCCGTGAACCGCAGTTCCGGCCACAGCCTCTTCAACACCTCGCGGCCGTGCGCGTAGATGGTGATCTGCCCGAAGATGCTCTGCGTGCACAATCGCGTCGCGCGGTCGTCCGCCGAACGGCCGATCACGCCGGCCACCAGCGCGCGGACCGCATCCTGTCGTGGCCGCATGAGTCTCTCCACCACGCCGTCGAATTCCGGCGTGGGCTGTACCAGTTCGTGCGTCATCAACCGCACCGGCCACGCCGGCCGGTCTTCGCCGTACATATGTTGCAGCAATCCGAAGACGAAGGCGCGCAGTTTCTCCCTGGCCGTGCGTCCCGGCAGCACAGGGTTGAAATCGGCCGCGTTGCCGGCCGCGCAGGCGGCATAACTCAGTACTTCGCGATACAGCCCCAACTTGTCGCCGAAATGATAATTGATGGCGGCCAGATTCACTCCGGCGCGCGCGCAGATGTCGCGCACCTTGGCCGCCTGGAAGCCGGTCTCCGCGAAAACATGCCCGGCCGCATCCAGAATGCGGTCCTCGGTGCCGTCCCGCGAATGGTTGTGCTCGGCCATGACTTAAACAGCATTTTAAAACTGCCGTTTTAAAATGTCAATAGAAAAGTGGGACATAGAAAAGTGGGGCAGGCACTCTGCCTGCGGCGGCTTCGCAGGCCGCCTCCCGAGCCTGGCTGAAGGTTGGCTAGAAGGTGATTTTGGTGCTCTGGACGCTGCCCTGCGAGTTCATGAGCTGCACCACCGCCGCCACCACCTGCGTGTCATCTCCGTTCACCGGAAACAGCGCGTGCACACCGAAGATGCCGCCCATGTCCGATCCGGCGAAGTACTGTGCGAAAGCCGGCGCCGCGGACACATCAATATTCCCCGGTGCGATCATCTGCCCCGACGAATTGTAAAAGGTGAACACGATGCCGGATGCGCTGCGGGTATTATCCCAGCCATTGACCTGGACTTCGATGTTGGCGGTGGTGCAGTAGACCAAAGCCGGGTCGCAGGCCACGTTGCGCGCCGCCACCGCCGCATCGATGCCAATCTGGGCCGCCGGTACCACGATGTTGGCTTGCGCGGTCTGGTTGCCGAGCGTCACCGTGAATACCAGCGTCCCCGCCGTCGTGCCGGTGGCAAACGGCACCGAAGGCCCCGCGGAAAACTGCCCGCTCGTCGCACCCACCGCCACAGTGAACGTCGCCGTCCGCGTCCCGTCATCGAACGTGATGTTCGGATCGTCGCTGACGCCGCTCACCGCGGATTGGAACGCGAGCGTCACCGTGCCGGTGCCTGACGCGGCCGACGCCGATGCCAGGCCGATCGAGAGGCTGCCCTGTTGCGCGCTCGCGAGCGTCGCTGGCGTCACCTCAACCGTGGGCGTGGGAAATACCAGCGGCGGCGGCGCCACGCCCGTGCCTTGGAGCGGATAGGTGTTCAGCCCGATCGTCAACGTCGCGCGGCGCACTCCTGTGGTGCTCGGCGTGAACGTCACGTCCAGTTCCACTACGCCGCCCGCCGCGATCGTGGTCGCGGTGAGCGCGCTGCCGCTCAGGCTGAAGTCCCCGCTGGAGAGCGCGGGGATCGTGGGCGCCGTAAGCACCGTATCGGTCAGATTAGACAGCGACAGCGCTACTGTCTCGCTGGCGCCGGTCTGCACGTTGCCGAAGGTCACCGTCTGCCCAGCCCCCAGCGGGCCGCCGTTCCAAAGCACGGTCAGGCCGGGCACGCCCGTGCCCAACAGGATCACCGAAAGCGTGTTGCCGGCCGCGATCTCCATCTTGACGCTCACCCCTCCCAACTGAAACGGCTTGAACTGCACGGTGAAATCCAGCGTGCCGTTGGGGTTCATCAGGACCGGCAGCACCTGCGTGACCGACGAGCCGCATAGCTGTGGCGACAGTGAGCACACTTCCGTGAAGTCCGCAGCGTACGGGCCCGTAATCCCCAGGCTGGTCAGATACACTGCCTGCGAGCCGGTGTTCGTCAAGCGAAAATCCACGTCCGCCACGCTGCCCAGCGACACCGAAGCGAAATCGTAAGCCTGGTTGACGGGAGTCGCCATACCGTTCTGCACGGTCGACAATGTCACCTGCGCGGAGGCGCAGCCCGCCGCCAGCCACACCAGCAATGCAGGCAGCTTGCTCATGGGTGTCCTATCGTGATGCCCGGCGTTCCGATGCTGACCGTGCTGCTCGATACCGTCGAGCCGTGCGTGCCCGCTGCGCGGCTCGCTCCCAGCAAGGCCGCGCCGCCCGCCACCGCGACCGCCGCCAGCACGTACCATTTCTTGTGCCCGCGGCCCGAGCTCATCTTGGTAGTCGTGGGCGTGATCTCGCCGGAACTCGCGGTCTGCTGCGGAGCCGTGGACTTCTGCTCCGCGTGATTCGCCGCCACTACCGGAGCGCCAGCCTTGCTCTCGCCGATGTACTGCACCGAGATGATGCCCGCGCGCGCCTGTTCTTTGACGGCCGTGATCCGGATGCGGAACTGCCCCCCGATCCGGTTCAACTGCACGGCGTGAATCGCGGCCCGGCCGCTTGCATCACTGATCGCCAGGTCGGTGCGCAAACCGTTCGCGAAGATTCCGCCCGGACCGTCCGCCGGAAGCTGGAAGCTGACCGCCGCGCCGGCCACCGGGCGCCCCTCGTCGTCGGTCACCTGCACCGCCAGCGGACGCGCCACGTGCGCGCCTGCCGGATGTACAGCTCCCTCCCCCTCCAGAACTTTGATTTGCAGATTGGCGACTTGAGCCATCGCCGCGCATGGCAGCGCCACAACCAACGCCCTTGCGAGAAACATCTTCATATAAAACCGATCCGGCGGGGCGCGCGCCGGACCGGACCGGGCGGCGCCCTAAGCGGCTCGCAGCAGAACCGCCGTAATGTTATCCGGCCCGCCCGCGTTCCGCGCCGCCTCGATCAGGCCGCGGCACTTCTGCTCGAGCGGATCGCCCGGCGCACCATTCCGCAGAATCGCCTCGATGCGCCCTTCCTCCACCACGCCGTGCAATCCGTCGCTGCACATCAGCACCATATCGCCGGGTTCGAGGCGGATGCCCTGGTAGTAATTAATCTCCAGCGCCGCCCCCGCCCCGATGGCCATCGTCAAGACGTGCCGCATCGGATGCGTGCGCAGCGCTTCTTCATCCAGACCCAGCGGCCGGCCCACTTCGTTCACCCAGCTCTGGTCCTGGGTGATGGCGCGGAAGTTTGCGTGATCCAGCAAATACGCGCGGCTGTCGCCCACGCTGGCGATCAGCAACTCATCGCCGACTTCGAGCGCGGCCACCAGCGTGGTGCCCATGCCTTCCAGCGCCGGATCGTTGGCCGCCGCCTCCAGCACCCGCCGGTTAGCCTCTTCCATGGCCACCAGCAGCGCTTGCGAATCCCGGTTGTGTGCCGCCAGGATACTCTGCGAGACCGTCTCTACCGCCAGCCGCGAGGCCCGCTCGCCGGCTTTCGCGCCGCCCATGCCATCGGCCAGGACGTACAATCCCATCTCCGGCTCGATCTGGGAATAATCCTCATTGTTCGGCCTGACGCAGCCTTTGTCACTCAAAGCACAGGCTTCCAGCATTCTTTACGCGCTCCCCGTGGAATTCGCCACCACGCGTAAGTAATTTTAACCGAAAGCCGGGGTCTGCTTCGTCAGTCTTTGTAAAACGGATAGTGGGGCGACCGGCGGGATACTCTCAGCTTATAGCACGACCATCGGGTGATACAGATTCGGCAGCACCGCCTCGCCGATCGCGATGAGCTCGCCGTCGTTCGAGACTGCCTTCACATAGCGCGTGCCCGGCTCCACGCGAAACGGCGAGACCGGAAAATTGCGGCCCTGCCGGATATGCCCGGCGCTCAACGGCTCCACGTACACGCTGGGAAACGCCGGTAGCATGCGCGCGGCCGGAATCAGCGCTTCCGCCAGGCGATCCGCGTCCGCCAGTTCCTGCAATTCCGGAACCGTGCGCGCCTGGGCAATCTTGAATTCGGCCGCCGCCGTGCGCCGCAAATCGCACAGATGCGCGCCGCAGCCCAGCGCCTGCCCCAGATCGTGCGCGATCGAGCGCATGTAGGTGCCGCCCGAACAGTGCGCGCGCACCAGCGCCTCCGCGCCATGCACCTCGACCAGCGTCAGTTCATAGACCTGCACCCGCGCCGCCGGAAGCTCGACGGTCTGTTGCCGGCGCGCCAGTTTGTAGGCCCGCACGCCGTCCACCTTCTTCGCCGAGACCGGCGGCGGCACTTGCAGGATCTCGCCGCGGAAGCCGTCGAGCAGCCGCTCGATCTCTTCAGCGCAAATCTGCGGCTCGCACGGCGGCGATGTGCGCGCGCCGTCGCGGTCATAGGTATCGGTCGCGAAACCGAAGCGGATTCGCGCTTCGTACACCTTGTCGCTGCGCGTATAGAACTGCGCCAGGCGCGTGGCCCGCCCCACCACCAGCGGCAGCACGCCCGTGGCAATCGGATCGAGCGTGCCCAGGTGCCCGATGCGCTTGGTGTTGGCGATGCGGCGCAGCTTGCTCACCACATCGTGCGACGTCCAACCTTCCTCCTTATCGACTACCATCACGCCATCCACGCTTAAGATTCTCGCATGGGTGCGGGTAGACTACTGGATCATCGAGACGGTGTACCCGGCATTGATGCCGGTCTTCGACCCGCCGTTGTCCGCCAGCATATGCGCGCCGCCCTGGAAATTCACGGTATCGGTGACGATCGCCATAGTCGTGCCCGAAGTGCTCGAGCCGTTGTTGATGTTCAGCGCCGCATGCGGCAAATACAGCGATCCCGTCAGGTTCATGGTCGCCCCGCCGGCAAACGTGCTCGCTCCCGGCGAAGCGATCGACCGATCCTGATAGAAAAGCACCCCCTGATACGTTCCCGATGTTTGCGCCGAAAGCGTCACGCTCGACCCGTTCGCGATATTCACCGTCGCCCCGCCGGTCAGATAAATCATGACCCCGCCGGTCGAGGTGACCGTCGATCCGCCCTGGATGCTAAACGTGCCGCCATTGACGATGTAGATTCCCGGGCTCATCACTAGCGACATGCCGTTGCCCAAGCTGAATCCGCAATAAGTGCCCGGAGCTGGTGTATAGGGGCTCGCCTGCCAGGCCGTGAAGTTCCCCGATTGGCAGCTTCCCGCCGGCGTCGGCGACGGCAGGTTGACGAACGGATCGGCCGTGACCGCCGCCCCGGTCGTCGGCGTCACGCTGGTCGACCCGCCGTTGTCCTTCTTGAACGCGCCCACCACCTGGATGGTCGTGGCTTTCACCGTCGCGCCGCCGGTCACGTACATGGCCGACGAAGCGTTCTTCGAGTCCACATAAACGCCGCACGACAGGTTCACCGATGCGCCGTTAGCGGCCAGGAAAGCGTTCTGCGCGCTCGGGTCAAGCACATAAATGCAGGTGCCCGCCGCCCCGCTGCCGATGGCCGCCGCGGTCGCGATGGCGCTGGGCCGCAGCCCGCCCCGCGCGAAGGCCGCGCCAAACAACGATGGCAGATTCTCCTTCACCCGCACGATCGCCCAGTATCCCGCGCTCGGTCCGGAAACCGTGGGCACGGAACTGCTGTTGCCCGCCTGCACGCTGACCGTGTCGATGCCCGACGTCGTGAACCCGTTGGCCGCCGCCAGCATGCAGGCATTGTCGAAGCTGGTCGAGGGCGACCCCGGCGCCGTCGCCGGGCAGTTGGTGGCGGCGCCGCACCACACCGCGCCCGAACACGCGGGCGCGCCCATCGAAGCGGTCACGGTCGCCCGCACCGCTCCAATCGCCGCGGCATCCGCGGCCGCCTGTGCGGCTTGCTGCCGGTAGTAGGCCCAGCCCAGGTCCACCACCAGTCCCAGCATGCCCAGAATCAAGGTCAGTGACAGCGTCATCATCAACGCCGCCTGGCCGCATTGTTTGTCAGCCGTTGTGCGCATCTCAAAATAGAAGAGTCTGCCGCGATTTCGCCTGCAAGGTGACTCCCGAAAACTGCATGCCCTGGTTGCCCGGCACAAACATCGACACCGCCGACGTGAATTGGTAAGACGCCGCGATGCTAATGTCCGAGCCGGCCGTATTGCCGCTCGCCGACGGCCACACCGTGGCGCTGCCTTTGCACGAGCTCAGCGGATTGCACGTCACCGTGCCCCCGTTCGAGGTCAGCGTCACATTCATCGCCGACGCCGGAATGCCCGGCGCGTAGGCCGCAATCGTCGATTCGACCTGCCCCACCGTCATCGCGCAGCCCGCGCCCGCGCAGCCCGCCCCACGCGTCGACGCCGCACGCGTAGCGGCTTTCACCGCCTGCGCCAGGCTGTGATAATCCCACATGCCGCGGCAGATCTCCACCATCGAAATCATCACGAAGATCAGCGGGATCGCCACCAGCGTGAACTCGATCACCGCGTTGCCGCGTCTGCTCTTCCGCCCCCCCATCTCAGTTCCGAATCGGCACCTCGACCTTCCGCGTAATCGCCAGCGACCCCGCCATCAGCCCCGGCAACGGGATCAGATGCATCGTGTTGTAGGTCACCGAGACCTGCACCGTATTCATGTTGCCCGCGCCCGGCGTCCTCGCGGTCACCGACACCGTCACCGGCGAGCTCGTACAAGTGGCCAGCTGGCGCGCACCCGGCGCATCCCCCAACTCACCCAGCACGTAAGGGCAAACCTGGCTGACGATGGTCCCGCTCTGCGCCACCGTCAGCGATTGCGACGCGTACATGGCCGCCGACCGTGCCGCGCTCTCCGCCGAAATCATGGCGTACGCAAACATGCCGAAATTGAACGCCGCCACAAAAGACAACACCAGCCACGGCACCAGTAGCGTGACTTCCACTACCGCCTGACCCGATATCCGTTTCCGTCGCATCGCGG
>DATKNQ010000033.1:0-22647 GCA_035541265.1 Bryobacteraceae bacterium | reverse complement strand
CAGTTGTAGCGCTCCTGCGGCAGATTCCAGGCGTTGCGCTCCACGATCACCGGCAGCTTCATGGCAACTGCTTCGCTGATGCTGCCGGGTCCGGGCTTGCCGATGAAGAAGTCGCAGAGATACATGTAATACGGCACTTCGCGGGTGAAGCCCTCGACGAACATAGGAATGTGCGCGGGCATCGCTCGCAGCTTGGCCGCCAGTTTCTCGTTCCGTCCGCAGATCAGAATCAACTGCAGTGGACGCGCGGGCGATTGTAGGCTGCGGGCAATTTCAAACATTACCGACGAGCCTTCACCGCCAAACAGCACCAAGCCCGTAGGTAACCGCGGGTCGAGTCCGAGGCGCCGCCGCTCCGCGCCGCGGTCCACACTGATCGGCTCGTAGAAGCGCGGATTCAGGATCATCCCGGACGCGCGGAAGATGAAACGATCTGCGTGTCCCAATTCGTGCACTTGCGCTACAGCGCGTTCCGAACCGCAGATGAAATACTGCTCCTGCCGCTCTATCCAGAAGTGCGGAGGGTAATCGGCGATGTCTGTCAGAATGGTCACTAGCGGCGTGCCTGGTGACGCGTCCGCAAGGCTCAGCTTCAGTGCTCGATTGAAGTTCGGGATCAGCGACACGACCATGTCCGGCTGCCCTGCGCGCCAGAAATCGCGTAACAGCCGGACGAGCGCGGGCTGAAACAATCGGATGACAATGTGTAGTCCCTTCAACAATTCGGCGGATCCGAGGGTCCAACCTTTTTTGAGCATCAGGTTGTAATAGTCCTGCAGGCGAATACCGGTGATACGCCGGAAGACATCCAGCTCATCTAACTGCTCCTGCAGGTTGACGAGGCGAATTTCCCACGGCCTGCCTTGCTTCGCAATTACCTGCTGCAACGCCAGCGCTGCGCTGCGATGTCCGCCGCCCGCGTCGAAATATATGAAATCGAGCTTTTTCACACCTATGATTTCACCAAGCTTTTAAGTAAATGTCATTGTCTTGTAGGATTGTGGGACTATAAATTAAGGTGGCATGGTGTTAGAGTTCATCACGGCCCGGGATTACAACCTGATGCGCCGCGTGCACCGTTGGCCGGCGCCACGCTGGATTCGTGTGTGGATGATTTGCGCCACCCGCGGCGGCGACGGGTGGCTGTGGTATGCCATGGGTCTCATCATCCTGCTGTTTGGCGGAGCTTCGCGCTTCCTGGCTGTGGGAACCGCGGCGCTCGCGGCGGGCGCGGGCATCGCGGCGTTCCTGTTCCTGAAGAAGCGCACCAATCGCAAACGCCCGTGCGCCATCGAGCCACATTGCTGGGCCAAGCTCCTGCCACCCGACCGTTTTTCGTTTCCATCGGGCCATACCATCACCGCCTTCGCAGTGGCTCTCTCGCTCTCGGCCTTCTACCCGGGCCTGTTGGCTGGGCTGCTCTTCTGCGCGGCCAGCATTGCGCTCTCGCGTATCCTGCTGGGCATGCACTTCCTGAGTGACGTGGTGGCCGGCGCGCTGATTGGCTCCAGCCTCGCGTACGGGGCAATCTGGCTCGTGCGCTAGAATCTGGACCTGCATCCGGCGGCGTATCCTAAGCATCGACTGAGTATGTGCTACGTCCGCCTTGCCGCCCTGCTTACAGCCTGGTTTGCGTCGCGCTGCCTGGCCGCGCCGGCGCCCCCGCCTCCTGCAGGCGGAATGGACTTGCGGTTCGACCGCCTGGCCAGCGCCCTGAAGCTGTTGAACGATAGCGATCGGATGATCGTGGATCAAGCCGTGCAACTGATCAAGGAAGGCGAAAATGTAGGCGCTCTGGCGCGCCTGTCGAGCCTCACAAATTCGAATCCGGAAAACTCGTCGCTGCGCATCCTGATGGCCTACGTGCAATTGCAGCTCGGCAATCTGACCGGCGCTTTCGACGAGGCCAAGAAGGCGCACGATGCGCCCAACGGCAACAGTTACAGGTGTTACTTTCTGGCCAAGATCGCCTTCCTCACCGGCGATAAGGTCACCTGCCGCCGGGAGCTCAATCACGTGAAGAACGCGGGCGATATGCCCGGCGCCGTACGGGAACTCGAGAAAGACCTGAAACAAACGAAAACCAAGAGCTGACGTCCAACCTGATACAATCACCCTATGTTTAGAGGTCTGGAGCACACCGCCATCGCATCGCCCGATCCGCGTGCGCTCGCGCAATGGTACGCCGATCATCTCGAGTTCGTCATTAATTACGAATACGCCGGTAATTACTTCGTGCGGGCCGCGAACGGCACCATGCTGGAAATCATCCCGGGCAAGGGTCCGCTGGCTCCGCCGCAGTTCGATGATCCCGGCATCCGGCACCTGGCTATCGCGGTGGATGACTTCGACGCCGCGCACGCGCGCCTGACGGCGGCCGGTGTACGTTTCCTGGGTGAGCCGGTACAGAAACAGGGCAATCGTCTTTTGTTTTTTGCTGATCGCGACGGCAATATTCTACACCTCATCCAAAGGGAAAGGCCATTGCCCTAAACTTGTGCTAAGCCGGGTATTCAAGGCTTTCCTCTACCGCGACTTTCGACTGCAGTGGTTCGGCGCCTGCACCTCGTCGATCGGCACCTGGATGCAGATCGTGGCGCAGAGCTGGCTGGTCCTCTCGATGTCCGGTTCGGCTTTCCTGCTGGGACTCGACGGCTTTCTGGCGCAGGCTCCCATTGTTCTGTTTTCGCTGATCGGAGGGGTGGTCGCCGACCGGATCGATCGCCGCCGCGTGCTGCTGGGCTCCCAATACGTACAGATGACCTGCGCGTTCATTCTGACTCTGTTGATCGCGCTCAAGGTGGTGAAGGTCTGGCACATCCTCGGCCTCTCCTTCGTGGTGGGCTGCGCGCAGGCTTTCGGAGGACCGGCCTACCAGGCCCTGGTCCCGATGCTGGTGGAAAAGGAGGACCTGCCGAACGCCATCGCGCTCAACTCCATCCAATTCAACCTGGCGCGCGTGATCGGGCCGATGCTGGGCGGCCTGGCGCTGACCGGCTTGGGTGCGGCGTGGTGTTTCGGATTGAATGGTCTCTCCTTCGTGGCGGTGATCTTCACCTTGCTCATGCTTTCGGTGAAGTTTGTGCCGCAAAACACGGGCGAATCGATCCTGACCGGCGTCAAGCAGGGTATCGCATTCATTCAGAAGCAGGGCGCCATGGTGGGCCTGATCGCGCTGGCGTTTCTGATGACCGCCATGGCCTTCCCGATGATTACGTTTCTGCCGGTCTTTGCGAAGGACGTCTTTCATCGGGGGCCGACGGCTTTCACGATCCTGCTGTCGTGCTCGGGCGCGGGGTCGGTTACCGGAGCGCTGATCGTGGCCGCGCTGGGAAACGTGGAGAAAAAAGGGCGTGTCGCGCTGTTGACGCTGCTGTTGCTGGGTGGCGGCATCGCGGGATTTTCGCTTTCGAAGCTGATGCTGCTGAGCTGCCTGCTGCTCTTCATTTCCGGCGCCGCCATGATGGGTGTGTTTTCGATGATCAGCTCGCTGGTGCAGTTGATCACCGCCAACGAAATGCGCGGGCGCGTGATGAGCGTCTACAACGTGGCTTTTCGCGGCGGCATGCCGGTGGGCAGCCTGGTCACCGGATATTTGGTCCCCCGGTATACCGCTCCGCGGGTGCTTGCCGTGAATGGATTGCTGCTGGTTCTGGTCGGGTGCTATTTTCTGGTGGCGCAGCGGCGCGTCGCCGCGCTGTAGCGTGTGTGGCTACATGCGCCGGATGGGCGCCTGCAGCGGGTGGCGGTTGAGCAGCACCGGCACAAAGTAGACAGCGGTATTCCCCGCCCCGCCATCGCGCACCACGTATAGCGGACCATTTCCGGTGTCGTTCAGCAGGAAAACCGACGGGCTGCCGAAGCGATCGAGCCGCGTGGGCATGAAGCGGAGAACGATGCTCTCTAGCGCCGAGCGGGAGCCGATATCGTAGACCACCAGCTTGCCATTACCGGCGTTGGCCACAAAGAGCCGCGCCCCGTCGGAGGACACCTGCAAACCGGCCGGCGCGCTGATGCTGCTGTCGTTCGCGAATACGACGGCGGCGGGCGTGCCGGCGTAGCTCTCGACTTGCATGATCTGACCGGACTGGCTATCGGCGAAGAACAGGCTGCCGCCCGCCAGCGTAATGGCGGATGGATTGGCGGCCGCCGCGATCCGTTGGGGACTCGTCTGCGTGCTCGCCAGATAGACGCCGCCGGAATCGCCCGAGACTCCTACGATGACGTGCTGCCCATCGCAGGCCAGGGCGGTCACCGGTCCGGGCAGCGCGGACAGATCGATCGGTGTGCCGGCGCTAGGCAATTTCGGAAATCCACTGACGATCTGGGCCTGCACGCTTGCCGAAGAATAGATGGCTACGGCGCCGGCGGTGGGTGTCCAGGCGAAACGGCCCGGCGCAGCGATGGCGCCCGCGATTGTTGTGATTGCCGGAGCCGCGTTCTGCAGGCCGTTGTAGACGGCCACTTTGCCGTTCGCCTGCACGGCCAGCACCGCGGAGCCGTCCGGAGCAGACGAAGCGGCGGTCACGCCCGACGCGATGGCCGGGCCCAAATACGCGGCGCCGGGGATGCCGAGCATCGGCCGGACCGCGCCCGACGGCTTATCGAAGACGAACCCCGCCACCGGGCCGGCAACACCGGTGGAGGATTGCGCCCAAGCCGAGGCCACGAGCGCACCCATGGCGAAGAGCTTTCGAGCAAGCATATCTCAATAGAGACTGCGGCGGCGCCAAATTCTCACCGCCGCACTACACTGGCAGTATAGCGCTATCATAAGAATCCATGAAGATTGCCGTGGCCAGCGATCTTGCCGGCTTCCCGTTGAAGCCGCGAATCATCCAGAAATTGGGCGGACTGGGTCATGAAACCGTAGATCTGGGGACCGATTCGACCGACCCAGTGGATTATCCCGACCATTCGCGGGCCGCGGTCGAACTGGTGCGGCCGTACATCGGCGCACGCTTCTCCGGCGCGGAACGGCACAACCGCCGGCTGGGCAAGATCGCCCGCTTCAAGGAGACCTTCGGGCGCTAGCACGCTTCCGGCATGCCTGTCTTGCAGAAAAGCTTCCGCATCGCCACGCGCGGCCACGCGGATGTGCTCGACATTACTTCGCAGGTGGCGCGGATCGTCGCCGAAAGTGGCGTCCGGCAGGGGGTTGTCAATGTCTCGGGGGTCGGCTCCACGTTGGGAATTACCACTTTGGAGTTCGAGCCGGGATGCGTCGCCGACTTACAACGCGCGCTCGAACAGATCGCTCCCGCCAATCATAATTATGCTCACAACGCCCGCTGGGGCGACGACAACGGGTACGCCCATTTGCGTAGCGCATTAGTGGGTACGGCTCGCAGTTTTCCGGTGACCGAGGGACGCATCGGCACCGGCACGTGGCAGCAGATCGTGCTGTGCGATTTCGACAGCCGCGCGCGGGACCGGCAGGTGCTGGTGACGGTGGTGGGCGAATGAAGGAGCGGCGCGCGGAGCTTCGGCTGTGGTGCTCGGACCTGATTCAGGTGCGCCTGGAGGGCGCCCAGCCCGAAGATCTGATCGCCAACCTGGAAGACATTTCGCCCTCGGGCGCCCGCGTGCAGTTCGAACAGCCGGTGCCGGCGGGCACAGCCATCGTGCTGAAGCTGGGCCGCCGTAAGTTACACGGCGAAGTGAAGTACTGCACGCACAATGAAATCGGCTACTTCGCCGGAGTTCAGTTTGAGCCGGGCAATAAGTGGTCACGCGAGATTTACGAGCCGAAGCATTTGCTCGATCCGACGCAGGTGCGGGCACGCAAGCAGTAGTTAGCCGCCTGATAGTGCGGCTAATTGTTGGAGTAACTGGATAACATGCCCCGGATCCGGTAAAAAGAAGCGCGCACGCGATGGTCCTTCACCTACATGCACCGTCCACGCCTCGGTTTCGAGCGCGGCGAATAAGTCTTCATCGGTGCGGTCATCTCCCACGGCGAATTGAAAATCCGCCTCCGTGTGCGATCCTCGCAGTACCTCGGGCACGACGCCCTTGTTAACCCACATAGGCTTGACCTCCACGGCCTTGTGGCCGTGCACCGCGCGCAGCTCCGTATCGGCCAGCGTCTGCTCGAGCATGGCGACTAGCTCATTCGCCAGCCACTCCCCGAATTCCGGCGCCGACATGCGGTAGTGCCACACCAGCGAGTATTCCTTCTCTTCGATGAAGCTGCCCGGCGTGCGGTCGACGAAATGCTCGAGCACGGGGCGTACGCGGGGCATCCAATCGCGGCGCGCGCCCGGGCGCGGAGAATGCCACTCGCTCGATGCCGGCGCACGCAGCAAAGCGCCATGCTCGGCGGCGAGCCACAGGCCGGGCACATCTCCCAGCCAGCGTTCCAGGTCCTTGCGCGATCGTCCCGAAACCAGCACGACGCAATTTGCCGGACCAGCGGCCAGCCGGCTTAACATGCCGCACAAATCCGGCGGCGGAGTGGCATACTCCGGACGGCTGGCAAGCTGCACCAGGGTGCCGTCATAGTCAATGAAAAGCAGCCGTTGGCGCGCGGCGCGGTACGCCCGGAGCAAGGCAGCGGCATTCAGCGGCTGCGGGTGTTCGGCAAAGGCGCGTTCCCGCGCGGCGCCGGCTTCCTTCAGCAGCGCTACAAACCGTTCGCTCCAGGCGAAGACATTGTTGCGCAGCACGCGATCGTGGAGCGCCTGCATGCGTTCGCGGCGCTGATCGAGGGGCAAGGCCAGTACCTTTTTGAGCAACTCCGCCGCGCCCGCCTGGTCGTGCGGATTCACCATGAACGCTTCACCCAGATCCTCGGCCGCGCCGGCGAATTCGCTCAGCACCAGGATGCCGTTGCCGTCCTGCTTGCACGCCACGTATTCCTTCGACACCAGGTTCATGCCGTCTCGCAACGGGGTCACCCAGGCCACATCCGCCATCGAATAGAGCGCCACTAATTCGGCGCGCGAGATCCCGCGGTGAATGTAGACGACCGGTGTCCAGTCCGGCGTGGAGAAACTGCCGTTGATCTCGCCGACCAGTTCATTCACCTCGCGCCGTAGCGCCTGATAACTGAAGATGCGCACCCGCGAGGGGACCGCTATCTGGACCAATCCGATCTTGCGGCGCAGTTCCGGAGCCGTTTCCAAAAGGCGGCGGAAGGTGCGCAGGCGCTCCGGAATCCCTTTGGTGTAATCCAGCCGGTCGACCGCCAGCAGGATCCGGCGGCCCTGATAGCGGCGTTCCAGCGCGGCGATGTGTTCGAGACATTCGCGCGTGGTCAGCAGGCTGGTGAACTCCTCCGGAGCGATGCCGATCGGCAGAGCTTCCAGGCGCACGGCCCGGTTGCCGATCTCAAACTGGTCGATATGGCTCTCGCGGCCGAGCACCCGCAGCAGAGTATTCCGGAAATGCTGCAGATGCGAGTGAGTCTGGAACGCGAGTAAGTCGGCGCCCAGCAGACCTTCGAGTAGCTCGCGCCGCTGAGGTAAAATCCGGAATACCTCCGACGAAGGAAACGGGATATGCAAAAAGAAACCGATCCGGGCGGAAGGCAGGCTTTCGCGTAACAGTTTTGGCAACAGCATGAGCTGATAGTCGTGCACCCAAACCAAGTCGCCTTCCTGGTATTGCTCGACGACGCGATCCCGAAACAACTCGTTCGCTTTCACGTACGAATTCCAACCTTGCGGATCGAAAGTCAAGCGCGAAGGGAAGTAATGGAACAGGGGCCACAGCGTCTGGTTCGCATATCCCTCGTAGAAGTGGTGAGCGGTCTCGGGCGGGAGTTCGACCGCGATCAAACGGTCGTGGGCCGCCCAATTATTAATGATTTCTTGACGCGCGGAATCGCCGATGCCGGTCGAATTTCCCGGCCACCCGATCCACAAACCCTCACTCTTCTCGAGGATGGGGCGCAGTGCGGTTGCCAGGCCGCCGCTGCTCCGCTCGGCGCGCCACGTCCCGCCGGCCTCGTGCAGTTCAGCAGGGAGGCGATTCGAAACGACGATGAGCCGGCCATCACGCGGCATGTTATTTCATCTTCGCAGACCGTCACGCGCGTCTCAAACCGGACGTCCGTGTGTTAGGATGCATCCGGTTATCCGGACTTCGCATGTTGGACTTTTATAGGGCACTGCCGCCGGAAGGCGCCAAGATCATCCTGGTGCTCTTCCTCTCGTTTCTCACGGGCCTCGAACGCGAGGAGCGCCGCGCCGCCAGCGATCCGCACTCGTTCGGGGGCGTCCGCACCTTTCCGCTGATCGGCCTGATCGGTTACGCGATGGCGTTTCTCTCGGGCGGCCAGTTCCTGGGCGTCGCGGTGGGCTTCGCGGTGATCGGCGCTTTCCTGATGCTTTCGTATCACAACAAGCTGACCAGCGTGGGTCTGGCCGGCTTCACCACCGAAATGTCGGCGCTGACCACCTATCTGGCGGGAGCGCTGGTGTACCGCGATCAGCTCTGGATCGCCACCACCATCAGCGTAGCCAGCATCCTGCTGCTGGAATTGAAAGCCGCGCTCGAAGGCTTGACCACCCGCGTGCCGCCTGGCGAGATCCTGACGTTCGCAAAGTTTCTGCTGCTGAGCGCCGTCATTCTGCCGGTATTGCCGAATCGCGAGTTCGGGCCGTTTCAGATCAATCCGTTCAAGGCCTGGCTGGTGGTGGTGGCAGTGAGCAGCGTTTCCTACGGCAGTTATGTGATCCAGAAGCTGACCAAGGGAAAGGGCGGCGTGATCCTCGCGGCGCTGCTGGGCGGGGCATACTCTTCGACTGCTACTACCATCGTGCTTGCGCGGCGCGCCAAGCGCGAACTGCGGCCGCATTTGTTTTCGGGCAGTACTCTGATCGCTTCCGGCGTGATGTACTTGCGCCTGGCCGGCCTGGTGGCGCTCTTCAATCGCAACCTTGCTGCGGCGCTCTGGCTTCCGTTTCTCGGTCTGGCCGCGGCCAGCCTGGGCGCCGGGTGGTTATGGGCCCGGCTTCCCGATGGAAAGGAAGGAGGCGTGGCGCGCGAGTTCGAGCCGGAAAATCCGCTGGAACTGCGCGCGGCGTTCATTTTTGGTGCGCTCTTTCTGGCCATGCTCATCGCCACCCACTTAGTGGTGACTTACTTAGGCCGGGCGGGAGTTTACTCACTGGCCTTGATCATGGGATGTACGGATGTGGATCCTTTCATCATGGGGATGACACAATCCGCGGGATCCGGCACCGCGCTCACGGTAGCCGCGGCGGCCATCCTGATCGCCGGGGCAAGCAATAACCTGGTAAAAGGGATCTACGCCTACTCGCTGTCGGACCGCCGAACCGGATTGCGCAGCTTAGTGCTGCTGTGCGCGCTGGCCCTCGCCGGACTCGCGCCGCTGTTCTGGGTCCTCAGATAACTCCTCAGACGCCGATCGGGATACTCAGTAGATCCACGATTCCCTCAGGCTCGCTCGCCGGCTCAATTGTAAGCACACGCACACGCTGCCCTTCACGTAACTGCTGGATCAGGAACTCACGGCCGTTGCGGAAGCGGATCGCATCTCGATAGGCGTTCACAACCGCGGTCGTCTGGGCAAAAGTCACTTCTTCCACGGGGCCGACGCCGCCTTGACTCTGCAGGCTGGCGGGGATGTCCATCAGACGAAGGGTGGCTCCGGGCGGTATGCAGACGGCCGGCACGGACGTCCGTTCCGGCGCCGCCAGCATCTTTTTCAGCACCGACCAGAAAGTCCGGGCAGTCTCTTGCCGGCGTATCGATAGCAGATCGGAGCAACACGCTAAACCCATCGCTCCGCTGGCAAAGCGATAGGTGACTAAGTCCTCACCCTCTTTGGCGAGACGGTTCGGAAAAGACATCAGTGAGTAATCGCACATTTCGCCCTCCTTATTTGCGGGGCTCTGTTGGCATGGCCCACAGGGCTACCAATCGCAAACCATCCGCACGCCTACTCAGTATAGAGACGGCGAATAAGAGAAGGATTAAGATGGCATTACTTCTTTCGTTATGAGTTATCCCGCACGTTGATAAAATTCATCCGCGCGCTCGGTCCCCTTACCGTCCTGCTCCGTCAGTACGGTGGTCATTATTTTCCCGTTTGCCCCGATCTTCATTACGCGGCTGGCGGTTACGGTGCCGTTGGGCGACTGCTCTTTGATGGTCAAGACCAGCCGCGTACCGTCGATATCACCCCAGCGCACGCTCGCGGTGTAAGTGCCGCCAGAGCCCGCCTGCTGACTTTCGGCGCCGTCCGTGGTCAGGTCGAAAGCTACGTCTTCCGCGCCGCGTCTGCCATCCATCTTGAGATGGACGTGAAGTTTGGGCTCGTGATGCTCGATGGTCAAGGTCAGTTCCTTGGGGGCCGGGAGATCCTTGCTAAAGCGGCTTCTCAGAGGATCGAGCTTCCAGGTTCCGCTGAAGTCCGGTTTCCCGCCGGCTGCCAGTAAACTCGCGGCCGCAGTCACCAAAATAAACGCGTAAAGGATACTTTTCATGGCGCGCCTCCTCTAAACAAGCGGAGTATATCAAGGCCGGCGCAGTCGCGAGGGTCAACCCCCATCTCGGACGCTGCGGGCATGTGACTCAGGTGGCCGTCAGACGGCAGAATCGGGCTTTAACGACTATGATCCCGAAGCAGAGAGCCTCGAATGTCGGTCGTTGTGGCACTCTCCTGAGTCCACGTGCCGCAATGTCATTCACCCGTGGTGAAGTGAGCGCGGCGGTTTCTCTGCCAGCACTCTTCGTTGTGCTCCGTGCATTGCGGGCGTTCCTTGCCATAGCTGATGACCTTGAGCTTGGCGGCAGGTACACCTAGTTTCGCGAGGAAGTCTTTGGTGGATGCGGCCCGGCGATCGCCCAACGCCAGGTTGTATTCGGCCGAGCCGCGCTCGTCGCAGTGGCCCTCGATGGTGATGGTCGCATTGGGGAAGTCGCTGAAGATTTCCTTCAGAGCCGCGGCGTCTTCGGTAAGAGTGCTGCTCGCATCGCCACGCACGCCGCTGCTATCGTAATCGAAGTACACGTCACGGACCGTGCTGGAGACCATCTCCGTCAGGCTGCGCGGCGGCGCCGCAGTCTCTGTGGGAGGCGGCGGTGCGGCCGGCGCAATCACGGTGACGGTGACTGAGGCGCTCTGCGTGCCGCCCGGTCCGGTGGCGGTGAGCGTGTAAGTGGTCGAGTCGCTCGGGAACACACGCCGGCTGGCGCTCACCGGCACTGAGCCGATACCGTTGTCGATCGAAACGGTGGTGGCATTGGTTACCGTCCATCGCAAGGTTGACGACTGACCACGCTCGATGGTCCGAGGCTCCGCGACGAAATCGGCAACCACCGGGGCATTCCCTTGCGTACCGGGGACCGTCTCGGCCCCGGACTCTGGCGGGGGCGGGGCGGCCAGAGGTGCGCTCTTCTTACATCCCGCCGCGAGCAGGACGCCCAACAGGCAGATCCCTAAAACTCCGATCTTCCGTAACTCCCACATTTCTGATCGCTCCTTACGGCCAGATACAGAAGCAAACATGACCGTCGTCTCACTCGTGATCGCACCCGGCGTGCAACAAAACCATGATAGCAGCAATATCTTGGGTAGCCCGGCAGCCGCGCTGTTTGAAAGACTCTCTATCTGGATAGTAATGAATCTCACATCCAATTAGTGACCTGTAACGTAACAGACTATCGCGGTAACTCAAGTTATGCCCGATTTGCTATGATCGAATTTCCAGCTCCGGTACGAAGCCAGTTGACGGGCCGGAGGGTACGGTTGCTATCCGCGACGGCACGCGGTTGAGCAGACCGCAAGGTGTCCCCATGCGGAAGCAAAGGACGATCTTGTTCATCCGTCTCCTCCTCCCGGCGGCCGTCGCCGCGGCGTTGCTCATCGCTGGTGCCCTCCCGTGGTATGCCACTCGCAGCCCATTTGTGCTTGTTCCGATGTCAGTGGCGCTGGGCCTGACCATTCGCTGGGCGTACACCACTCACAAGCATGGTCGGGACGCAGAGGCTCGCCGCAAGGACCTGGAGAAATTGCGCGAACTGGGTCGCACCATCCCGCGCGGCGAAGGAGTACAAGCCGCGCTACAGCAATTCGCCCGCCGGCTAATGGAAATCTTCGATATCGAGGGCGCCGCCATCTACGACCGGACTTCCGGCCAGATCATCCGGGCGGGCGCCGGAGCCGTCTTCATCGCCGATGAGCAACTGCGGGTTGCGGCCGGCCAGGCGACCCCAATCACAGCGGCCCATGGCGTCTGTATAGCGGCACTCCGGTCGAATGGACATACCACTGGCAGTCTCGCCATCAACGGAGCCATATCGCCTGGCCTACTCGAACTACTTGTTCAGGAGTTCGAGGTCTGGCTCGCCACAGTGCGGGCCGCGGAAAACGCACGGCAAGCCAAACGTGCGCGCGCCGCTGAAGATCTCAAGTCCGCGGTGCTGGATGCCTTGGCGCACGAGATTCGCGGGCCGATGGGGACCATCAAGATCGCGGTGACCACACTGCTGTCGAACCCGCCGCGCAGCGAAGCACAGGGGCGCGAGTTGCTTATCCTGATCGCCGAGGAGGTCAACCGGATCGACCGTTGGGTGGATGAAGCGGCGCGCGCCAGCCGGACGGAGGCACGGGAGCTTCAGCCCCGAATGCACCCGCAACATCTAAGGAGCTTGGTGCGCACGGTGCTGAAGGATATGGCGCCCCAAGTCGCGGGCCGGCCGATTCCGGTGCGGATCGATGAAGCACTGCCTATGGTGGATTGCGATAAGGGCATGATCGGCGGTGTATTGAGTCAGTTGCTCGACAATGCTTTGAAGTACTCGCCGGCGCGGTCTCCGATCTCCATCGCCTGCGAGTCACAGGACAATGCGGCGATCATCAGCGTGGCGGACAGAGGCCCTGGTGTGGCGGACGATGAACGGGAGCGCATCTTCGACGAGTACTTTCGCGGCCGGGCGGCCAAACCGGGCGTGCGGGGCACAGGCCTGGGATTGCCCAGCGCCAAACGCGTGGTGGAAGCCCACGGCGGCAGCATGTGGGTCACCTCCCGGCCGGAAGGCGGCGCTGTGTTTCATTTTTCAATCCCATTCGCGAAGGAGGCTCCCGGTGACTGCACCCAGAGTCTTGATTGTCGACGATGAGCCGCAAACCCGCCGCGCCTTGCGCATCGCGCTGGTAGCACATGCTTTTGAGGTTGCCGATGCCCGCAGCGGTGAGGAAGCCCTGGAGCGGCTGCGCACGGAAGTCCCGGACGTCATTCTACTCGATCTGAATATGCCCGGCATGGGCGGCCTCCAAGCCTGCCGCGAGATCCGCACCTACGCCGAGGTGCCGGTAATCGTGGTGTCCGGCCGCAAGGGCGAGAAAGACAAGATCGAAGCTCTGGACGCCGGCGCCGATGACTACGTGACCAAGCCGCTGTCTGTCGAGGAACTGGTCGCCCGCATTCGCTCTGTAAGGCGGCGATTTGCTCCACGCCCACCGAAGGTCTTGAACCTGGGGCCGGTCGAGATCGACCTCGAGACCCACGAAGTCAGGCGTGGGGATGCTACCGTACACTTAACCGCCCGTGAATTCAAGCTTCTCTACTGCCTGGTGTTGAACGCGGGCGAAGTGGTTTCGCACCGGCGCTTATTGCAAGCCGTCTGGGGACCGGATTACGGAGACGAAATCGCCTATCTGAGAGTCTTCATCAACCAATTGCGCAAGAAGATCGAGCCAGCGCCCGCCGCGCCGCGATATATCATCACCGAGCCGTCCATGGGTTATCGTTTTGCGGGGCTGGCTCCGCCGCCTCGCGAACCGGTCAAGTTGATGTCAGCCGGCAGCAACTCCGCACCCCGTAACTCCGCCGACGATCCAGCGAGTGACTTACTCGGCTTGGCGTAAGAACGGCGCGGTGCGCTTTCTGTCATTAACACCGCGCCGTTGCGGGATCAGTGATGCGATCCCGGCTGCAACGCGGGGATGAACGGGCGCGACGCGGTGACCAGCCACCTGTCGCCTTCTTTGCGCACGACGTTCGTCGCCAGGCCTTTCAGCGTGGTCTCCTTGCCGTCGGCGCCGCGAACCCGCGCCAACTCGCAGTCGTAGTCGGCAATCGCCAGGTCCTGCCGCAAAAAGCGAACGTTCTTCTGGTGCAGACTGATGTGCGTTCCCTTCATCGCACCGCCCTGCTCCTCCTGCACCAGCTTCTCGACTTCTTGCCGGCCTCTGCCGATCCGGCCCTGGGGATTGATCAGATCGCCGTCATTGGTGAAACAGGCGGCGATTCCCTTCGCATCGTTCCGGTTCCATGCATTCACAAACTCAGTGGCCACATTACGGATGGCCTGCTCGTCCTGGGGAGTCCCTTGCATTTGTGGTGACATATTGATTTCTCCTAAGTGCTTTTGTACGAAGTGCGGCAGTCACTCAGACGCCGCAACTATGGCCAGTGTATGCTGCGCGATGTTAGAGGCGCATAAGGCGCGCGTTAGAATTTTCTTGATGCGCGAAGTGCTGTGGCCGGCGCGCATCACACGGAGCAGCTAGTGTAACCATGTGAATTATGCTGGTTTGGATGACTCCGTTCGCTTCCGCCAGCCTTTGCGTGGTGGGCAACTTGAATCGGGACATTCGCATTGCCCCTCTGACTCCGGGCGAGTATCTCTTTCAGGACGGCGAGACCAGCGCCGCCTTCATTCGCGAAACTACCGGCGGCGGAGGAGCCAACACGGCCTGTGCCGCGGCGGCGTTGGGGGCGCGGGTGGCTTTCCTGGGCAAGCTTGGCGGCGATCCGCTCGGCAGCCGCCTGGAAGATGCGCTGAGCCACCAAGGTGTCGAGCCGCACCTGTGTCGCGGCACAAATGTCCAAACCGGCACATCCATCAACTTGGCCTTCACCACGGGGCAGCGGCATTTCGTAAGCTGCCTGCCGAACAACGAGTCGCTCGCCTACGAAGACCTCGATCTGACTGTCTTGCCCCGATATGAACATCTGGCGCGCACGGATATCTGGTTCTCCGAGGCGATGCTCCATCGCGGCAATGCGCGCCTGTTCCGGGTAGCGCGCGATGCGGGCATGGCTGTCTCGATTGACCTGAACTGGGACCCACGATGGGGAGCCGCGCCGGCCCAGGAAATCGAACAACGCGAGCAGGCCATTCGCGACGTGCTGCCCCTGGTGGACCTGGCACACGGCAATGTCCGGGAGTTGAATGAATTCGCCGGCTCGCAGGACTTGGATGCCACGTTGCGCCGCATCGTGGATTGGGGCGCCCGCGCGATCGTGGTGCACATGGGCGCGGCGGGTGCAGGTTACTTCGACGGGCAGCCGCTGATTGTAGAGCCGGCCGTGCCGGCCCGGAGGCAAATCAATACCACCGGCACCGGCGACGTGCTTAGCGTGTGCATGATGTTACAGCACCGGCAGGCAGTCCCCATCCGCGACAAGTTACGCCTGGCAAATGCGATCGTCGCACAGTACATCGAGGGGGCCCTTTCCATGACGCCCGCGCTCGGCTGACAGACGGCGCTGGCCGAAACCGCGTAACCATTGGCAGACGCCGCTGCTGGTGTTGGCGGTGATGGCCTGGCCGGTGCTGCTGATCGCCTGCACGAATGTCGCGAGCCTGCTCATTGCCCGGGCGACTTCGCACCGGCGCGAGATCGCCGTGCGCCTGGCCGTGGGCGCCTCGCGCGGCCGGTTAATCCGGCAGTTGATGATGGAGAGCGGCCTGCTGGCGCTTGCCGGGGGAGTTGTGGCCTGCTTCTCTCGCAACATCTCATGGAGGGATTGCTGCGCCTGCTGCCGGCCGATTCGACCGGCGGCTGGCTGACGCCGTAACTCGATTTGCGGCTCCTCGGGTTCAGCATCGCGCCGGCCTTGAAAGAACAGGCTACGGGCCTGAGCGCCGCCGGTCCGCAGTCGCGGCTGCGGCAGGGGCGATCGTCGCACAGATCTGCGTTTCGCTGTGGCTGTTGATCGGCGCCGTGTTGTTTACGCGCAGCCTGCTGAACCTGTTGCGCGGCGACCCTGGCTTGCGCACGGCCGGCCTGGTGACATTGTAGTGGCCTCGGCTCGTTGGCCGCGCTGGCGCTGGGTGCGCAGCCGCAGCGATTGCTGGTTTCGGTACTTCGCGAAACCTGCCGGGTGATCGCCATCGGGGTGATCATCGGCTTGCCGGCAAGCCTTCTGTTGGCGCGCATGGCGGAGTCCGAGCTTTACGGCATCCGCGCCATGCGCATCGAGCCGGTAACGGCGCTCCGCCATGGATAGCCTCACTTCAGCTCGATGACCACCGTGCGGTACGGCTTGTCTCCCAGGTTGACGAGTTGCGGCGCATCTTCGCCCTTGGAATGCCAGATCACTTCTCCTGACTTGCGCACCCGTACGGTCTTGGCCCCGGTCTTCGGATCCGTACGTTCGTAGCGGCAGTCATCCAGAAACACGATCACCTGATCGTGTGCGCGTACTCCACGCTCGCGCACGGCCCCTGGCGCCGACCTTATTTCAGTTACCTGCACACGCGTATTATCCAGTTCCACTTTCGATGGCAGCGCGGCCCACGCCAGCGCCGCGATCACCCAGACGATCCGTTTCATTTAGGTTTCGTTCTCCTCCTTTGGCCTATGATAAGCGGAGAGGCGGGAGAGAAATCGCAGAATGATCTTGGCGCACCGCCTTGCGCCTGATAGGATATTGGCTGAAAACCTATGCGACTACGCGTGCTGGGAATCGTGCTGGCGGGTGGAAAGGGCACCCGGTTGTACCCCTTGACCAAAGAACGTGCCAAGCCCGCTGTACCCTTCGGCGGGAAGTATCGCATCATCGATTTCGTCTTGAGCAACTTCATCAACTCGGGGATTTACTCCATCTATGTACTGACTCAGTTCAAGAGCCAGTCACTGCTCCAGCACCTCAGTGAAGGATGGCAGTTCGGCGGGCTGCTCAAAACACAATTCGTAATCCCCGTGCCGGCCCAGATGCGGTCCGCCGGCGAAACCTGGTACCAGGGTACGGCAGACGCCATCTATCAGAACATCAACCTGGTGGAACAGGCCGATCCGCACGTGGTGGCGATCTTCGGCGGCGATCATATCTACCGCATGAACATCACCAGCATGACCGAGTATCACGAGCATAAGAGCGCCGCGGTGACCGTGGCGGCCATTCCGGTGGACAAGAAATTCGCGTCGGAGTTCGGCGTGATCGAGACGGCGCCGGACGGGCGAATTATCGCCTTCCACGAAAAACGCGCGGACGCGCCTACCATCCCCGGCGATCCCGACCGCGTTTACGCCTCCATGGGCAACTACATTTTCTCCACGCGTACGCTGCTGCGTGAATTGTACGAGGACGCCACCGACGAGAGCAGTTCGCATGACTTCGGCCACAACATCCTGCCCAAGATGGCGGGCAAGTCCGAGATGTACGCCTACGATTTTCTGACCAACCGGATCCCCGGCGAGCCGCCGGACAACGCCGGGTATTGGCGCGATGTCGGCACCATCGACGCTTACTACGATGCCAACATGGACCTGCGCAGCGTGAAGCCGGCTCTCAATCTCTACAACCGGCAATGGCCCTTGCGCACGGCGAGTTACCCGGAGCCACCCGCCAAGTTCACCTTCGACGATGAGAATCGCCGCGGCGAGGCGATCGACTCGATCTGCTCGGGCGGCTGCATTCTTTCGGGCGGCGCCGTGAAGAATTCGGTGCTCTTCCGCGGCGTGAAAGTGCACGCCGGCGCGATAGTGGAGGACTGCGTGATTCTGGACAACTGCGACATCGGCCGCCGCTCGCGTGTCCGGCGGGCCATTCTCGACAAGAACGTCCGCGTGCCTCCCGACGCCTGCATCGGCTACGATCTGGACAACGATCGCCGCTATCATCACGTCACCGAGTCGGGCATCGTGGTGGTGGAAGGGAACCGCTCGCAGGTGGACGTATCGACCCTGGTGGTGTAGGCGAGCAGCCCGCCACATGGAACAATACGTTCTCGCCTGGATCACGCACTACGGCTATCCGGCGATCTTTTGCCTGCTCATGCTGGGAATCGTCGGCCTGCCCATTCCCGACGAGACGCTACTCTGCTTTACCGGTTACCTGATTTTCCGCGGCCAACTGAAACTGGTCCCCGCCTACTGCGTGGTGCTGGCGGGCACCTCGACGGGCATTACCGTGAGCTACCTGTTGGGCCGCACCTTCGGCCTGGCGCTGATTCATCGCTTCGGCAAGTACATTCACCTGACGGAAGAGCGCCTGGCCAAGGCGCATGGCTTCTTCGAGCGCGTGGGACATTGGAGCCTGACCTTCGGGTACTTCATTCCCGGCGTCCGCCATCTGACGGCCTATGCCGCGGGCGTTTCCTACACCGCGCCGCACATCTTCGCGCTGTTCGCCTACCTGGGCGCGTTCCTCTGGTCGGCGACGTTCGTGTCGCTCGGCTATTTTCTCGGCGACCAGTGGGAAGCCGTTTCCACACGTATCCATCACAACCTGGTACTGCTCGCGTGCGTGGCAGGCGCCCTGCTGGCCGCCTATCTGATCTGGCGGAATTACCGCGCCAAACGCTCGGGAATCCCAGCCACGCCACGATGAGATAGAGTATTGCTGACTGGAGCTCGCATGAGCGAATCAACCAACAGCACAACGTCGCGCCGCGGCTTCCTGGCGGACGCCGGACGCATCGCCGGCGCATCGGTCTTATCCGGAATCGCCCTCCCGGCCGTGCACGCGGCGGAGAATAACACTATCCAATTGGCCCTGGTCGGCTGCGGCGGACGCGGCACCGGCGCCGTGGAAAACGCGCTGCCGGTCGAGCGCGGCCAATACAAAATGGTGGCCATGGCGGACGTGTTTCCGCAGAAGCTGCACTCGAGCTACGACCGCCTGAAGACCAAGTACGCCTCGCAGATCGACGTGCCTGAGGACCGAAGGTTCATCGGCTTCGACGCTTACCGCCATGCGATGGACTCGCTGCGCAAAGGCGACGTGGTGATCCTGGCCACGCCTCCCGCCTTCCGCTGGGTGCACTTCACCTACGCTATCGAGCGCGCGCTGAACGTCTTCATGGAAAAGCCGGTGACCGTAGACGGCCCGACCACGCGCAGGATGATCCAGCTCGCCGATCAAGCATCGCAGAAGAATCTGAAGGTGGGCGTCGGCCTGATGATCCGCCACTGCCGTATTCCGTGAATCTGAGAGGTGCGATAGTGGGAGAGTTCATTGACACGAATAATGTGAACCACGGCTACTCGCGCGGAGCGGACGGCGCCTACACAGCCATTGACGTGCCGGGAGCGGGCACCGGCGCGGGTCAAGGCACCATCGCGGCAGGCGGCAATGACGCTGGGGCGATAGCTGGTTTCTACGTGGACAGCAGTGGTGTGGTTCACGGTTTCTTGCGAGCCGCAGGGTTGCCGGGGAACTGATAGCACCAACCCGCTTTTGATGCAGGTGCGACACCACAACAGCCTCTGCCGGCAGCAGGTGGAAGATTGGCGGCGGAGTCGCGCCTCGCTGGCGCCGGAGCGGTAAAGAGCTGCTCCACATTTCATGCGATTCAAAGTTGAGGACCGTAGACGTGACCATGCAACCGGCATTTTTGCCGGGTGCTTCAAAGCTCCTGTTTCCCGTATCTATCCGGTTCCCTCGCGCCGGTTCGGGTGCAGCCGAAGCTCGGCAGCCGGACCATCAATGCGGGGCCGCGCTCATGGCGCGCTCGCGCAGGCAAGGCTCCGTGATGCCGGCGCTGGTCAGCACGATCCTAATCCATTTCAAGGACGGCGACGCCGGATCGGCGCCCGGCGTGTTAACTACGGTGCAGCAGTGTTCTTCGCCAGTGGCGTGGCCGCCACCGGCACCGTATTCTTCAGCGCCCTTAGCGGCCGGACCGGGCGGATGTTTTTGTGCATGCGCTTTCCAGGGCTCTTACGGTGAATCTCTGCCTGCTCGGCGCGATGTTCCTGCTGATCCTACAGATCCCGCACAACCCAGCACAACGCCGTCAAAGCCGATTGCCTAAACCTTGCTTTTACGCAACCCCCGCGTTAAACTCTAGGGTTTTGTATCCTAAACTCGCTCGGAGTTAAAGGGAGTTCCACGCTTGAAACTCGCTCCGGTAGACTACGTCATCCTCGTCCTGTATTTTGCCTTTGTCCTAGGCATTGGCTGGAGGCTTCGCAAGAGAATCTCCTCCAGCGGCGATTTCCTGATGTCCGGCCGGTCGGTTCCGGTCTGGATTACCAGCCTGGCATTCATCGCGGCCAATTTGGGCGCGGTCGAACTGATCGGCATGGCCGCGTCCGGCGCCAAGTACGGCATCATGACCGCGCACTTCTACTGGCTGGGCGCCATCCCGGCCATGCTGTTCATGGGCATTTTTATGATGCCCTTTTATTACGGCAGCAAGGCGCGCTCGGTGCCGGAATATCTGAAGCTGCGCTTCGATGAGAAGACGCGCGCGTTCAACGCCTTCTCATTCGCGATCATGACCATTTTCTCCTCCGGCATCTCGATGTACGCGCTGGGGCTGCTCTTGCATCTCGTGCTGGGTTGGAGCTTCAATGTTTCCGTGCTGGCGTCGGCGGCCATCGTGCTGGCCTACACCTTCCTGGGCGGGTTGACCAGCGCCATTTATAACGAGGTTCTGCAATTCTTCCTCATCGTGCTGGGCTTCGCGCCGCTGGCCATCCTGTCAGTCAGTAAAGCGGGCGGATGGCGGGGCATCGTTGCGCGGCTGCCCCCCAACATGACGCACGCGTGGCGTTACATGGGCAGTCCCACGGAAAACCCGATGGGCGTCGAGCTCTTTGGCATGATCGCCGGTTTGGGATTCGTCCTTTCGTTCGGTTATTGGTGCACGAATTTTCTCGTCGTGCAGCGCGCCATGGCCGCCGAGTCCATGTCCGCCGCGCGCCGCACGCCGCTGGTCGGCACGCTGCCCAAGATGTTCCTGCCCTTCATCGTGATCATGCCGGGCATCGCCGCCATCGCCCTGACCAAGATGAACGTGGGCTACGCTCTCCCGCCCAACGCCGCCGGCGGTCCGGATTACACGCAGGCCCTCACCACCCTGATGGCGCAATTCTACCCGTCCGGGATCCTGGGACTGGGCATGACCGGGCTGATGGCGTCGTTCATGTCGGGCATGGCGGGTAACGTCACGGCGTTCAACACCGTGTTCACCTACGATATCTACCAAAGCTACATCCGCCCGAATGCCGACGATCATCATTACCTGACGGTAGGCCGCGTCACCACCGTGGTGGGCGTGCTCTTGTCGATTCTGGCCGCTTACGTGGCCACCCGCTACAACAACATCATGGACCTGCTGCAGCTGGTCTTCGGCTGCGTCAACGCACCGTTGTTCGCCACCTTCCTGCTGGGCATGTTCTGGCGGCGCACGACTGCGCACGGCGCATTCGCCGGTCTGACTCTGGGAACCGGCGCGGCGGTGATGACCCTGTGTACCACGGTGGCCGAGGGCAAAGGCGGCTGGATCGCCAATTGGCACCAATTCCCGTCGCAAATGGCGCAGAATTTCTGGATCGCCATCATCGCCTTCGCGGTGTGCTTCGTGATCTCCGTAGCCGTGAGCCTTTTCACGACACCCCGCCCCGACAAGGAAATGGAAGGCCTGGTCTACGGCCTGACCAAGATCCCGCACGATGCGACCGCCAAGTGGTACGAACGCCCCGCGCCGCTGACTGCTATCGTAATTGTGTTGCTCGTCATCCTGAATATTTGGTTTCGATGATATGGACCTGAGAGTACCTTCGGGTTGGTTCTTCGCCTTGACCGGCCTCATTCTGATCGGATGGGGTCTCTTCGCGCCGGATGCGACCGCGCCGCTGACCACTGTCAACGTCAATTTCTATAGCGGCATCGCCATGCTGGTGTTCGGGATCTTCCTGTTGCTGTTGGCCTGGCGGGCGGTGCGGAGCCACTCATGATCGAAGCATTCCGGCGGCTGTATGGAAGCGCGGATGGCGTCCGCATCTTCCGCGCCCCGGGCCGTGTGAATCTCATCGGGGAGCACACGGACTACAACCTCGGGTTCGTCTTACCCGTGGCGCTCGATCTCGCCACTTATGTCGCCACGGCCCCGGCGCCCGACGGCAAGCTGCGGATTTATTCGGAGGATCGCAAGGAATCCGCCGAGTGGCCCGTGGCGGATCTCGGCACGCTGAGCCCGCGCCGCCATTGGACCGATTATCCGCTCGGCGTGGCCATGGAACTGATCCGCGCCGGCTTCGAAATCCACCCGGCCAACCTGCTGATTCGCAGCACCGTGCCGGAGGGCTCCGGCCTGAGCTCTTCGGCGGCGCTCGAAGTTTCCACGGCACTCGCGCTGCTCGGCGGCCGCCACATGCCCCCGCTCGAGCTGGCGCGTCTTTGCCAGCGCGCCGAGCGCGGCTACGTCGGCATGCCTTGCGGCATCATGGACCAGTACATCTCGGTGTTCGGCGAGGAGCACGCGGCCATCTGCATCGATTGCCGCAGCCTGAAACACCAGGTGGTGCGGCTACCGGATGGCATCGCTTTTCTGGCCGTCAACACCATGGTCAAGCACGAACTCTCCGGCTCCGCTTACAAGGAACGCACGGAACAGTGCGCCGCGGCCGTCGAGATCGTGCGGCAGCGCCATGCGCAGGTCGAAAGCCTGCGCGATGTGACGCCGGCCATGTTCGAAGAAGCGGAGCAA
>DATKNQ010000032.1:0-37144 GCA_035541265.1 Bryobacteraceae bacterium | reverse complement strand
TTGGCGCGCGGCAGCAAGCCGTAGTGCACGGTGAGTTCATCGGAAATGTCCTGGCCGCGGCGCGCGGCCTTGATCGGATCGATGTCGCCGATCATGTCGGCGATGGTCACATCGGGCGTAGCCAGCTTCTCCACGTAGCGATGCTCGGCGGTGAGATAGGCGATGGGCGTGTTGTCGCCCTCCTCCTGAATCATGTTGCGGCAACGCCGGCAGATCGGCCGGTATGGATTATCGTGGACCTCGCAGCCTTCGATGTACGGCAGCACATCGTCGAGCAGCGTGGTGAGCATGCGAATCAGCCGGGTTTTGGCCTGGCCGCGCAATCCCAACAGAATGAAGTTATGACGCGAAAGGACGGCGTTCACCACCTGCGGCACGACGCTTTCCTCGTAACCCACGATGCCCGGAAACAACGGCCCCGGGCATTGCAGTTTGCGCATCAGGTTTTGGCGGAGTTCGTCCTTGACGGACCGGGAACCGATTTGGTCCTCGGAAAAAGAACTATGACGAAGAGTACCGAGAGTGCGGGGTAAATCCCAGGTAGCTTTACTCAACCTTGCCCCCTTTGCCCGATTGTACCAGAGGCGGGGGAAGCACGCCGCGATAGTTCAGGAGCAGGCGCGAGTTGTGCGGTATAGTGCACCGATGGATCACGCTCAATGTGGGGGACGCCCGTGTATGAACCCACGCTCGTCGTCCCAGACGAACGTGGCCGCCTGATCCCGGTCGGTCCCACCCAGCGCGCGGATGCGATCCGCGCTGACCCCGCTATTGAATTCCACGCACTCCGGAAGTCCGTTCTGCAAGAAAACGACTCCCCGCTCGGTTGCAGGCAGGCGACCCACAGTCACTGGATCCGACAGCGATGCCAACTGCAGGCCAAACGATCTGCAGGCGGCCCTTGCCGATTCTGGCACGTCGTGCCAAGGGACCAGGTTGTGCTCGAGCGCGGTCACCTGAATTGCCAGGGAGAGACCCAGAAGCACCACTTGCGCGCGCCTGCCGACGCTGTCGGACAAGAGTCCCCACAGCAGCGCCATCCCAACCGCCGGCAGATAGAGCACGCGCGTTCCGCTTAGGTCCAATCCAATCAGCAACATTTCTTGGGCGGGGATCGCAGCCGCGAGCGTAAAGCCGAGGCATGCGAGGAACTGGCGGCGGGGAATGCGAGCGACCAGGACGAGAGACACAATGGGCAGGGGAAGAGCGGCGAGTACTGCCTTCGAAATTGGCGTTAGGGGCTCGGACCAGTTCACCGGGGAAAACAGAACTGTCCACAGCCGGAGCAAAAGGGCATTGGCCCTCGGTACGAGGTTATAGCGCAGGAATTCGGCGGCTCCAGCGCCGCGGACGAGGTACCCCCCGACTCCACCGAGCGCCCACCAACGGTACGCAAAGACAATAATGCATGCCGCCGCGATCAGGAGAAACGCCCGGAGGGCGCGCGGCCGATCGGCCCGCGGGTGAATGAGAGCGGTTAGGACTACCAAGGCCGGGAGGCAGTAGGCAGACTCCTTCGACAGCACGCCCATCACTGTTACGGCGAGCGCGGCGGCAAGTGGGGCGTGGTTGCCGGAGCCAAGATACCGGCAGACGAGAAGAAGGACCACCAAAACGAAGGCTGTTGTAACAAGGTCAAATCCGGCATCGATCCAGGCGACCGGTTCGGCGGCGGCCGCGCTCATCGCAAAAATAAGACCTGCACACAAACTTCCACTCCGTCTCAGACCTAGATTCCGGCACAGCAGGTAGACAAGCCACGCGTCTATCGCATGAAGCGAAATGCTCCCGACATGCCAGCGCGTCGCGTGGATGCCCGCCCACTGATAGTTGAGACGGTATAAGACGAATCCGACAGGGCGCAAAAATAGCCCCGGTTTGCGCTCCACGGGGCCAAACAATGCCATGGTTGCATGCCAACCCGATCGCGCCGCCTCAGCGATATGACTGTAGTCATCGAAGATGAAAGGTGCGTTCACGATCTTGGCATAAGCCAAGACCGAAAGCCCCAGAAGCAGCGGCAGCGGAAGCAGATCCCACCGGCCATCTGTGGTAGCATCTGCCGTCCGTGTACCCGCTGCGTTGGACGGGCAGGCCCTCGCCCAGATCGCTAGCAGCAACAGTAACGTTAGAGCGCTTTCCACATTGAGAAGCGCATGCGGCGACCGCCCCCCCCGGAAAGCAGAAATGCGCTCCGAAGGTGCACCAAGCCCCCGCCAGCCCGGTAACCCAGAGCACCTTCAGAAGCATCGAAACATAAACCCTCGGACGCATCAGCCACAGGATAATGTCGGCGCACGTTCGATTCATGGTCCCCTCCGGCTCGTTCGTTTATCCGTGCAGGGTGGGCGCCACCTCTCCGCGGAGAGACTCGGCCTTGGCGAGGCGCGGCCAGTTGAATCCGTAAAAAGCCACGATGATGAAGCACGCGGCAGGCACAATGAAGCCGCGCGACATGTCGTACTTGTCGGCGACGTAGCCCATCAGCTTGGGCAGGATCGCGCCGCCCATGATCGCCATGACGATATAAGACGATGCCCGCTTGGCGCGCACGCCGAGCCCGTAAATTCCCAGCGCGAAGATGGTCGGGAACATGATTGACATGAAGAAGTAGCTCAGAAACACGGCGGCCACGGACAGCCAGCCCAGTTTGCAGAAGACCAGAAACGTCGCGATGACGTCCATGGTGCCGTAAATCCCCAGCACCTTGTGCGCGGAGAACTTCTTCAGGATGGCCGCGCCGCTGAAACGGCCCGCCAGGAAGCAGACGAAACCGAGCGACGCCAGGTTGGAGGCGCCCTTGTTGCTCAGGCTAACCGCACCGCTCGCAGCAGTCTCGAACCAGCCGGAGAGCCAGCCCTGCAGCAAGCCGGCGTGGGTCGATACGGTGGTGACGGCGCTCTGGAAAGATCCTGGAATCGGCGGCAGCTCCGACGTCATGTAGTTAATGAAGAAACTGAAGATGCCGGCTTGCGCCGCGACGTAGAAGAACTGCGCGGCGACAGCCATCACGAAGTGCGGGTGCGACCAGATGGAGTGGGAAGTGCCCGGCGTCGAATCGTCCAGGTGATAATCGTCTTTCGTTTTGATATCGGGGATGCGCGCGAAATAGAAGACGGCCGCCAGTACCATGACCACGACGGCGATGCCCGCGTATGGGATATATAGAGTCTGGCTTCCGGTCGAGTGGCCCTGCGCGTCGGTCCCATAAAAATACATGCTGCCCAGGATGGGCCCGAAGATCCAGCCGAAGCCGTTGCACGATTGCGCCAGGTTGATGCGCGTCGCGGCGTATTCTTTCGCTCCGAGCACGGTGGTGTATGGGTTGGCGATGGTTTCCAGGAACGTCAAACCGGTGGCGATCAGGCAGACGCCCGCCAGGAATCCCACAAAGGCGGTGGCCGGCGAGACGCGGCCGGAGTGGACCATGGCATTGATCTCGGTCGCTGGGATGAACCATAGCCCGCCCGCGGCCACGATCAGCAGCCCGGTGATGATGCCGCCCTTGTAGCCGAGTTTCGTCGCGAGCCATCCGGCAGGAATCGACATGAGAAAGTAGCCGAGGTAATGGGCGAACTGCACCCAGGCGGACTGCGACTTGCTCAGGCTGAGCTCCTCCTGGAAGTGCTTGTCCATCACATCGATCATCCCGTTGCAGACGCCCCAGAGGAGGAATAGGGAACAGACCAGGACGAAGGTAAAGGCCAAGCTTTTGCCATCGTCCCCGATGAAAATACTTTTCTTGTTTGCCGGCATGGTTCAGGAGCGAAGCGGCGCGCTTCGCGACCACTCCAGCATAACCCGTGAGCGTTCGGATTTTGGCGTCAATCCGGCCTGGCCTCGGCGAAGCGATAGCCGATGTGGCTGTCGGTCAGCAGCCAGGCGGGCGCGGCGGGATTGTCTTCGAGCTTCTTGCGCAATTGGCGCACGAACGTCCGCAGATATTCGAGTTCGCCGCCGTATTCCGGCCCCCAGACGGCTTGCAGCAGGCGCGCGTGCGTCACCGGCAGACCCGCGTGCGCCATCAGGTAATGCAGCAGGTCGAACTCCTTCGGCGTCAGGTGGACCGGCTCGCCGGCTTTGCGCACCAGCCGGCGTGCGGGGTCGAGTTCAATGTTCCCGATGCGGATGGGGGCTTGGGGATCGGCCTGCGACACGGCGGCGCGGCGCACGGCGGCCCGGATGCGCGCGGCGAGTTCGCGAATGTTGAACGGTTTGGTGATGTAATCGTCGGCCCCAGCATCGAGCGCGGCGACCTTGTCTTCTTCACCGTCGCGCACGGTCAGCATCAGGATACCCAGACGCGGCAGGTTGCGACGAATTTCGCGGCAGGCACGGATGCCGCCGATGCCGGGCATGTTGATATCCAGGAGCACGGCATGGTATTCGGCCTGGCGGACCATCTGCAGGGCCTCTTCTCCGTTGGACGCTTCACTCACCTCGAAGCCCATGCCGCTGAGGGTATTTTGCAGAGCGCGCCGGATCGAACTCTCGTCGTCAACGATCAGAACATTGCCGCGGGACTGCATCATATGGTTTCTTTGGGGCAGGAGGCAGAGCCAGATAGAACGTGGTTCCGTGGGCTTCCTCGCTCACCACCCAGGTTCGCCCGCCGTGGGCCTCGGCCGCCTTGCGCGCGATCGACAGGCCAAGTCCAGTGCCCGGCGCGCGGTGGCGCGTTTGTTCGGTGCGGTAGAACCGCTCGAAGATCCGCTCGCGGTCGGCGGCTCCAATGGGCGGACCTTCGTTGTGCACCGCGACGACGATCTCGCCCAGGTTCTCTTCGGCGGCAAGGACGATGGGGGACCCGGGCGTCGAATACTTGGAGGCGTTATCGAGGAACTGGCCGAGCGCCGTCACCAGGAGTTCCCGGTCGCCATAGACCTCCAGGCCGGATGAGCTGTCGGCGATTTCGACGCGCCGGCCATGAAGCTGCTCGCGGTGCCGCGCCAGGACGTCCTCAATCAGGGTGAGCACGGAAATGCGTTCGCGCTGGAGCTTGATCCGCGCCGCATCGAGGCGCGCCATTTGGAGCAGCTCGGAGGTCAGCCGGTTCAAATGGCCGGTCTGCTCGTCGATTAGCCCGGCGAGTTCGGCGTCGCCAGGGGCCAGGCGCCCGCCTTCGAGCAACCCGGAGCTGGCGGTGTGAATGGCGGTCAATGGCGTCTTGAAGGCATGGGCCAGCGCGTCGAGCACGGCGGTGCGAAGCTGTTCGGTCTGCCGCGCGGCTTCCGCGCGGCTCTCTTTCTCGAAAGAGCGCGCACGTTCGAGCGCGATCGCCGTGAGAGAGGCCACGGCGGCGACGGTGAGCCGGTCAAGCTCCAGACCTCGTAACGCGATGCCGCCGATGGGTTTCGAGCCCAGGCGCAGCACCTCGGACCAGGTCTGCCCATCGAGACCGGCGGAAGCGGCGTCCCGCAGGTAGGCGTTGCGAGCGATTTGCTCCAACGCGGCCGACTGCGGGCCGTCGGCATCCAGGCGCGCCGGGCGGGCATCGAAGAGCGCCACGGACTCGGTGCGAAAGATCTCCTGGATGAGCGCCACCATCTGCGGCGCGATGGTGCGGCTGCGGTCGAGGAGCAGAATACGGCGGCTCAGCTCGTAGAGTTTCTCCACCTGCACGCGCTGGCGCGTCTCGGCCCGGGCTTGACCCTTTACGCGAGCGGAAAGCCGGCTGACCGTCAACGCCGTGATTTCGAAGGTGGCCAGCGCGATCCAGTTCTCAGGGTCGATCACCCTCCAGGTGAGTACCGGAGGAACGAAGAAGTAGTTCAGGCAATTCACCGCGATCAGAGACGTCACGCTGGCTTCCCAGAAGCCCCAAGTCATCGCGACCATCACCACCACAAGAAAGTAAAACGAGCCGGAGGTGGACAGGTTCAGGTGTAGATGGAAGGCGCCCGTGGTGATGAGGGCGACCGCAGCCGGGCCGGCCAGGTACCCGCGAAGGCGCCTGAAGCCGAGCAGGAAAACCCTGCGCCAGTTCGATGCGCCTCGCGGACGGCTGTTTGCCCTTTCCGTCCGCCCACGGATGGCAGCGGCTGAAGACATGTAACCCTTTCATTATGCATTGCGGCGCGGACGGTGCGCCGGCGCGGCAACGCATCCTCATGCTTTCCTTATGTGACTTGCTGCATACTGAGTGGCGTATCGGGACCATGAAACTCCGCCTGCCGGACCGCACATCAACTGGAACCTTGAACCAGAGCTGAGTTAGAGGCAAATACCTTGAAAATGAAACTTGCAGTTTGCACCGCTTTGTCCATGTGGCTTGCCTGGAGCGCCTGCCCAATCTGGGCACAGGCCGCCGCAGGCACCTTGCGAGGTGTCACGCTCCGGCCGGACGGCGCGCCGCTCGCGGAAGCGCAAGTGGCCGTGCTGAATCAGGCCGGCCGCGCCGACGGCCGCATCATCAGCGGGACCGATGGACGATTCACCATCGTGAACCTGCAGCCGGGCCGGTATCAATTGATTGGCAGCAAGGATGGATTTCTGACCTCATCGGTGACCATCGAATTGAGAGCCGGTGAGAATCTGCGGGTCGCGTTGGCGCTGTCAGCGCGAGAGACGGCCACCGCCGCGCCTGCGGCGGCCAACACGCTCGCTGAAATGCAGGAACGCATCGCGCATCTGGAAACCATGGAGAAGCATATCGAGCGGCTCGAGGCGGAACTGAACGAGATGCGCGCGCAGAACGCCGCGGCCGCTACGCCGGCTCCGGCGAAAGAACCGCTGCCGCTATATGCATCGTTGACGCCTCCCGCAACCTTGCCGCCACCGACCGCTCTCCCGGCGCCAACCACATTGCCCGCGCCTGCCGCTCCTCAAGCGCCTGCCCCGCAGGCTACCCCGGCCGCTGCCCCGGCGGCGCCCGCGGCCGACAATTTCACCCCGTTCGCGGATGCCAATTGGACCTGGCTCAACGGCAATCCGCGCAACAAGGATACTGCGTTCGACACTAAGTTCTTCACGCCGGAGATCCGCGCCGACCTCACCTACACTTACGATTTCAACCGCCCGCAGGATAACTCGATGGGCGGATCGAGCGAGTTGTTCCGGTCGAACGAGATCCAGCTGGAACAACTCGGCCTGGGCGGCGACTTCCATTGGGATAACGTGCGCGCGCGCTTCATGACGCAATTCGGCATGTATTCGACAGCGACCGTGCGCAACGATCCCAGCCCGGCCAAGGGGCAGTGGGACCTGTCCAATGCCGACCGCTACTTATCGGAAGCCTACGGCGGATATCACCTGAATGTGTTGCACGGCATCAACATCGACGCGGGAATCTTCATGTCGTACGTGGGACTGTTCAGTTATTACAATTACGATAACTGGGCCTATCAGCCTTCGTTTGTTTCCTCCAACACACCGTGGTTCTTTCAGGGCGTGCGTATTCAGATCTTTCCCACGAACCACTTGAAGATCGAGCCCTGGATCATCAACGGCTGGCAGTCGTACGCCTCGTCGAACTCGCGCAAGGGCCTCGGCGGACAGATCAAGTGGACCCCGTTCCCCTGGCTCAACATCCTTTCGAACAATTACGGGCTGGGCCATGACGATCTATACATCCCGAACCGCGCCCGGATTCACACCGACAACAGCGTCGAGGTCAAGTATTACGACCACATCGAAAGGACTCTCGACAAGATGGCGTTCACCTTCACGGGCGACCTGGGCTGCGAGTTCGGCGGCGGCGTGAGCTGCCACGGCAATACGGCGGGCGGGCCGAAGCAAAGCTTCGTCGGATTCATGGTCTACAACCGCTGGTGGTTCCATCGCGATATGTTCGGCTTCACGCTGGGCGGCGGCATGATCAACAACCCGGGGCGCTATCTGGTGCTGCTTCCGCCCATCAATGGCGAGACGGCTGCGTCGGCGGCGATCAATTCGCCATACTTCACGGAGAACCCGGGCGACCCGTTCAAGGCGTGGGACACTTCGGGGACCTTCGACTACATGCCGAAACAGTGGCTGACGCTGCGCTTCGAGGGCGATTTCCGGCACGCCAACGTGCCGTACTGGTCAGGCTCGGGCGGCATCACGCCGCCGCCCGGCAGCAACAACGGATATCCCACGCAATATGCGTGCGTGAACGGCACTCCGTCGCTGACGGTGGCGGGCTGCGCGAACAACGGCGGGCTGTGGACCCCCGATCTGCGCAGACGCGAATTTCTGCTGGATATCGACCTTATGGTGAAGTTTTAGCGGTCCACCATGGCCATCATGCGTTCATTGTAGCGGGCACCCGCGACCGCTTCGGGCGACAAGACTCGATCGAGCTGAGCCATGTCGTCCGCGGTGAGGGACAGCGACGCAGCGCCGATGTTCTCCTCCAGATAGCTCCGGCGCTTGGTCCCCGGAATGGGAACAATATCGCCACCTGCGCCGCTTCGGCGTGGTGGCGGGCCGCGATCTCGTGAACGACGGCAGCGGCGCGGACATTCGCATCGTAGTTCCGCCCTTGAAACCGGGGATCGCGCCTACGGTAATCGCTTTCCGGATAGTCTTCCGCGCGCTGCACAGTGCCGGTCAGAAAGCCGCGGCCCAGCGGGCTGAACGGCACCAGGCCGACTCCCAGTTCGCGCAGTACCGGAATAATGCGCGGCTCCAGGTTGCGTTCCCATAGCGAGTACTCGCTTTGCAGCGCCGAAACCGGATGGGTGGCGTGCGCGCGCCGGATGTTCGCCTCGCCCGCTTCCGACAGGCCGAAATAGCGGACCTTGCCCTCCCGCACCAGATCCGCCACAGTGCCGGCGACCTCTTCGATGGGCACACTGCGGTCGACGCGGTGCTGGTAGAAGAGGTCGATGTGGTCCGTCTGGAGCCGGCGCAGGGATGCATCCGCAACCTCCCGGATATGCGCCGGCCGGCTGTCCGTGCCGGCGATTTTGCCATCTTCGAAGCGAAAACCGAACTTCGTGGCAACGATCGCCTGGTCGCGGCCTTTCAGGGCACGCCCGAGGAGTTCCTCGTTGGCGAACGGGCCATACGCCTCCGCCGTGTCGAAGAAGTTCAGCCCGAGATCGAGCGCCCGGTGGATGGTGGCAATGGATTCCTTTTCATCGGCCGCTCCATACGACTGGCTCATACCCATGCATCCGAGTCCGATGGCCGGCACTTCGAGACCCTGGGTTCCCAGTTTTCGTTTCGGTAACATACGGTGTTCGATGCGGCGGGGCAGCAGACCGGTGCGGCGGGATTTGCAAGGCGAAAACGGTTGCCGCAACCGTTGCGGCACTCCTAAATACTTGTGCTTGCGCATGCTCGCGCGACACCCTCGATCCGGAGGGGAAATGCGCGGACGACTTTTGGGATTAGCATTTGCGGTGCTGGCAGGGGCGCCGATGATCGCAGCGGAGATGTCCGGCCCGCAGGCCGAGGAAGCTTTGGTGCTGATCGATACGGCGCGGCGCTGCCGGGCGGAGAAGCTTAACGCGCGCAGCGAAGCGCTCTACCGGCGGGCCATCGCCAAGATCGAGGCGGCAGCCGGTCCGGGCACGATGGATCTGATCCCGGCTCTGAACGGGCTGGCTGAACTGTACTTCGACGAGCAGCGCTACACCGAATCGGAGGCGCTGTCCTTGCGTTCGGCAGCGCTCGTGGAGGCCAACCTGGGGGATGCACATCCTCTGCTTGCCACAGCATTGCAAAACCTGGCGGCGATCTATCATGTTGAGGAACAATATGACAAAGCCGGTCCACTGTACCTGAGGGCGCTCCGTATCCGGGAGCGGTCGCTGGGGCCGGACCATCCTTTCGTGGCCGCCACACTGGCGAATCTGGCAGCCCTGGAAGGCGCGCAGGGGAATTACGGACTCGCGGCCGAACATTACGGGCGCGCCCTGAAGATCCAGCAGGCGTATTTCGGCGAGCACGATCCGCAGGTGGCGCAAACGCTGGCGGCGTACGCGGCGGTATTGCGTAAGACTTGTCACAAGCGGGAGGCGGCCGCAGTGGAAGCGCGCCGCCGGGCGGCGCTGCGCGCGGCTAGTTTCGATTCGGCAGACCGAGGCGCGCCAGCAGCGCGCTAAAACGCGGATCCGTGCGGAGACCGTCATAATACGGCATGACGTTGACGAATACGAGCATCGGACTGCGGTCCTGGTAGGCCCGAGCGAGCCATTCGAACGCGAGATCCTTTTCGCCGATGCTGGTGTAGATATGCGCCGCGGACCAGGCTTTGGCGGGCCGATGCGCCTGTGCATACTCCGCGACGCATTGTTCGACCAGCCTGCGCGCCTCGGCGTGCCTGCCCTCGAGCGCGGCCTCGCGGGCGCGGATCGAGGTGTCGCTCGAACCTGGAAAAACAGCGCGCATTGCCTGCGAAACGGCTTGGACGGCCAGCGGGCGGCCACGCAAGGTTTCGAGGCCGAGCAACTGCTCGTAAGCTTCGAAGAACGACGAATCCAGCTCGATGGCCTTGTGGTACTGATCGGCCGCCTCGTCGTACGCACGGCGATCGGTATCGATCATTCCGGCGCCGGTGAGCTTGTAGGGCGAGAGTGGATCAAGGGTCAGCGCCCGGCGGATCTCGGCGAGCGCCTCGTCCAGTCGGCCCAGCGGGGTCAGATAAGCAACGGCGTAGGCGAAATGGACATCGGCATCGCCGGGACTAAGTTCCAGCGCGCGCTGAAATTCCCCCGCGGCGCCCGGCCAATCCCAATCGTAGAGCGCTCTCACATAGCCGAGCGAAACATGCGCCGCGGCCAGGCTTTCGTCCAGCTTGAGCGCACGCGTCGCCGCGTCGCGGGCCTGGGGCATCGCGTCGCGCGCCGGCGCGTAGCCGAATACGCCGAGCCACGTGTAACAATCCGCCAGACCGGCGTAGGCGGGTGCGTAGGCTGCGTCCTTAGCGATGGCCTGCTGGAAATAATCGATGCCTTTGCGGACACTGTCGGGGCGCCACTTATTAAGATGGAAGCGCCCCTGCAGATACAGATTATAGGCTTCCAGGTCCGAGGTCGGCGATTGGACCAGGCGGCGTCCCGGCGCGATGGCCACGCGCACCTCCAGAGCCTGCACGATGGCGCGCGAGATTTCATCCTGCACGGCGAAGACGTCCGCCAGACGCCGGTCGTAGGTTTGCGACCAGACATGATAGCCGTCGGCCACGCTGCTTAATTGCGCGGTGATCCGCAGGCGGTCGCCGGATCGCTGCACGCTGCCTTCCAGCACGTTGGCCACGTTGAGCTGCCGGCCGGCGGCGCGTATGTCCGGATTCTTGCCCTTGAATTGAAATGATGAGCCGCGCGCGACCACGCGCAAACCTTGTACCTGGGTTAAGGCGCTGATCAGGTCGTCGGTGAGCCCGTCGCTGAAATACTCATTCTCTTTGTCGGAGCTGAGGTTCACAAACGGGAGCACGGCGATCGAGGAAGCGTCCGGCGGCCGCGCCTGTGGACGGCGCGCCAGCAGCCATGCGGCGATCAACAGCAGCAAGGCGAGTGGAATCGCGGCCGAATGCCACGAGAGCCGTGCGCGGCGCGGCGGCGCATGCGACCGTTCAAAGCTGGGCACGTATCCACCCTTCGGCAGGTCGATGCGCACCGGGTCCGCGGCGCCTTCGGTCTCGTAATACTCCTTCAGCCGGGCACGCAGCTTCACCGCTTCGACGCGTACTACCCCGTCCAGGCGCGGATCATACCCCGGCTTGCGGCCGAATACTTCCACGCCCACCACCGTTTCTTTGATGGGATTGTTCTCGAGCGCCTGTTCGACAATGAAGCGGAGAAAACGGCCTAAACGTTCGGAGCCGGCGAAGACGCTGCCCGCGAGAACCTTGTCGAGCTGCGTGCGGACAGACTCCTGAGTGGGCCTTGCCGCGCCGTTTGGGCCGGCAGCGAGGACTCCGTCTCTTTCCCGGGCAAAGGCGGGCACAGCCTTATTTGGATGATACGGACGGGTGAACGCTTCGGTTCATTTAACCCACTAAGCCTCTGGACATCCACTGGCGTCCGGGGTACACTATCGTAGACAGCGTATTTCGATTGGTGTTAACCTCCATCCTCGATTGCACTCAGCCGTCAGGCGCAAGGCCGCGCTTCGTCTCCGGCCGCGCGTATCTGGCAATTTCGGTAAAAGCCGTTCAATAGTCTAAATGTTTCAAGGCAGAAACTTACCTCCTCGCAGACCAGCCCGTAGAGAAAACGTGAACGAATCGATTCGCGCCCGGGAGGTCCGTGCAGTATTTCCGGACGGGACGGCCGAGATCATGCCCACCGCGGCCGCGCTGCGCAAGGCGCAGGAAATGGGGCTGGACTTAGTCGTTGTGGCGCCCACAGCCGTGCCACCGGTCGCCAAAGCGGTCGACTTCGGCCACTATCAATACGAGCAGAAAAAGAAGCAGCACGAGGCCAAGAAGAAGCAGCACGTGGTGCAGGTGAAGGAACTGAAATTCCGTCCGAACACCGACGACCACGACTACGACTTCAAAAAGAACCACGCTATCCGGTTTCTGCAGGACGGCAACCGGGTGAAAGCCGTAGTGCAGTTTCGCGGGCGCGAAATCGCGCACGCGGATCTCGGCCGCAAACTGCTCACGCGTTTCGCCGAGGATCTGTCGGCGTACGGCAGCGTGGAAGGCACGCCGCGGCTGGAAGGCCGCAGCGCGCACATCCTGATCAGCCCGACCAAATCCGCCAAGGGTTGACGCGATCCGTTCCCGTCCGGCCGCTTCAAGTTCACTATAATAAAAAGATCCCATGCACCAGAAACTTAGCGAACGTGTTGTCGATCTGGATCCGCGCGAAACTTCCGAATGGATGGAAGCGCTGGACCAGGTTCTCGATGCAGCAGGACCCGATCGCGCCGCCTATCTGCTGGAGCGCCTGACCGCGCACGCCCGCGGCGGCGGCGCCGATCTCCCGGTACATCTGAATACACCGTACGTGAACACGATTCCGGTAGATGCTGAAATTCCCTACCCCGGCGACCGCGCTATGGAACGCCGCATCAAGAGCCTCACGCGCTGGAACGCCATGGCCATGGTCGTGCGGCAGAACAAATACGATGCCGGCATCGGCGGCCACATCTCGACGTATGCTTCCCTGGCCACCCTGCTGGAAGTGGGCTTCCACCATTTCTTCCACGCCAGCTACGGCGACCAGCCAGGCGACCTGATCTATTTCCAGGGGCACGCCTCGCCCGGTATCTACGCGCGCGCCTTTCTGGAGGGCCGCCTCAGCGAGCAGCACCTGCGCAACTTCCGGCACGAATTGCGCGATCACCCAGGACTCAGCTCCTATCCGCATCCCTGGCTGATGCCCAACTTCTGGCGCTTTCCTACGGTTTCGATGGGGCTGGGCCCTATCAACGCGATCTACCAGGCGCGCTTCATGCGCTACCTGGAAAACCGCGGCATGATTCCCGAGACGCCGCGCAAGATCTGGGCGTTCTTGGGCGATGGCGAGATGGACGAGCCCGAATCGATGGGCTCGCTGACGCTCGGCTCGCGCGAGAAGCTCGACAATCTCATCTTCGTCATCAACTGCAACCTGCAGCGGCTGGACGGGCCGGTGCGCGGCAACGGCAAAATCATCCAGGAACTGGAAGCCGCTTTCCGCGGGGCGGGCTGGCACGTGATCAAGGTCATCTGGGGCGAGGATTGGGATCCGCTCCTGGCGCGCGACTCCATGGGCCTGCTGCAGCGCCGCATGAACGAAGTCGTGGACGGCGAGTGGCAAACTTACGTGACCAAGGACGGCGCCTACTTCCGCAAGAATTTCTTTGGCAAGTACCCCGAACTGCTCGACCTGGTGGCACATCTCACCGACGAGCAACTGGTCCACCTGCGCCGCGGCGGCCACGATCCCAAGAAAGTCTTCAACGCCTACCGCACGGCGGTGTCCAACACCGGTGCGCCGACCCTGATTCTGGCGCAGACCATCAAGGGCTACGGTTTGGGCGAGGCGGGCGAGGGCCGCAACATCACGCACCAGCAGAAGAAGCTGAACGAGGCCGAGATCGCGCACTTCCGCTCGCGCTTCGAAATCCCGATTCCCGAGGAGGCGGCGCGCAACGCATCGTTCTACCGGCCACCGGACGATAGCCCGGAGATGGCTTATCTGCATGAGCGCCGGCGTCTGCTGGGCGGCTACATGCCGCATCGCAGCGTACCCGCCACCCAGATCACCGTGCCGCCGATCGAGCACCTGGCGGAATCGCTGGCGGGATCGCAGGGCCGCGAAGTATCCACCACCATGGCCTTCGTCCGCGTGCTGACGCTGCTGCTGAAGGAGCCATCCATAGGCAAGCGCATCGTGCCCATCATTCCAGATGAAGCGCGTACGTTCGGGATGGAGTCGCTGTTCCGGCAGTTCGGCATCTACGCCAGCCAGGGCCAGCTCTACAAACCGCACGACGCCGAGATGTTCCTGTACTACAAGGAGTCGAAGGACGGCCAGATTCTGGAAGAGGGCATCACCGAGGCCGGGTCGATGGCGTCATTCACCGCGGCCGGTCTGGCGTACACCAACTACGCCACGGAGATGATTCCGTTCTTCGTCTACTACTCGATGTTCGGTTTCCAGCGCGTGGGCGACCTGATCTGGGCGTTCGCTGATGCGCGCGGCAAAGGCTTTTTGATGGGCGGCACGGCCGGGCGCACGACGCTTTCGGGTGAGGGTCTGCAGCACCAGGACGGCCACAGCATCGTACTCGCGAGCACCGTGCCCACTTGCGCGACCTACGATCCGGCGTATGCCTACGAGATCGCGGTGATCGTGCAGGATGGCATCCGCCGCATGTATCAGGAGCAGGAAGACCGGTTCTACTACCTGACGCTCTACAATGAAAACTATCCCATGCCGCCGATGCCCGAAGGCGTCACGGAAGGCATCCTGAAGGGCATCTATCGCTACAAGGCCGCGTCCGAGGGCCAGGCGGTTGCGCAGCTCTTCGGCAGCGGGCCGATCCTGAACGAGGCGCTGCGCGCGCAGAGCATCCTAGCGGAGAAGTATGGCGTGCCGGCCGATGTGTGGAGCGTCACCAGCTACAACGAACTGCGCCGGGATGCGCTGCGCGTGGAGCGCTGGAACCGGCTGCATCCGGGCGAACCGGTGCGCCTGCCCTATATTCAGCAGGCGCTGACGGGCGCACAGGGGCCCATCGTAGCGGCCACCGACTACATGAAGGTAGTGGCCGATCAGGTCGCGCCGTGGCTGCCGGGCCGCATGGAGACGCTCGGCACCGATGGCTTCGGGCGCAGCGACAATCGAGAGTACCTGCGGCGGCACTTCGAGATTAACGCGGAGTCGATTGCGGCGGCCGCTCTTTCGCGCCTGGCGCGCGATGGCCAGTTCCCCATGGATCGCGCCACCGCGGCTTTCGGCGAACTAGGCGTGAGTACCGAGAAGATCGATCCGGCCCGCGCGTGACTCACCGGAAGGAGTTTCGATGACCCCACAGACGGAGTCCGGCATCGCCACTCTGCGGAGCAAGCACTCCGTCGACGAGACTGTCACCAAGCTCACGCACATCCTGCAGGCGAAAGGCGTCAAGCTATTTGCGCTGGTCGATCACGGCGGCGAAGCGCGGAACGCCGGCTTGCAGATGCCGCCGACGAAGCTTCTGATTTTCGGTTCACCGAAGGCCGGAACGCCGCTGATGCTGGCGTCGCCATCCATCGCGCTCGACCTGCCGCTCAAAATCCTGGTAGCCGAAGATAGCCAGGGCCACGTTTGGATCTCCTACAACAGCCCTGGCTATCTTCGAGCGCGGCACAGCCTCCCCGAGCCGCTGCTGCAGAACATCGCGGTGATCGAGACTCTGGCGGTTGCCGCCGCGGAGTAGCCGACCACCTCAGAAACTGAACTTCGAGACCAGGCCCTGAAGCTGCGCGGCCATGCCGCTGAGCGATTGCGCGGCTTTCTGCATATCGGCCGCACCGTGAGTGGTGTTTTGCGCGGCCGTGGCCACTCCGCCGATGTTCTTGGCGATTTCCCCGGTGCCCTTGGCCGCCTCGCCCACGTTGCGGGCGATCTCGTTGGTGGTTACGGTCTGCTCTTCCACCGCCGAGGCAATGTTATTCGAAATATCGTTGATCTGGTTGATGATGGCGCTGATCTCGCCGATGGCTTGCACGGCGCCCTTGGTATCGCCCTGGATGGCCTCGATCTTCTGGCCGATTTCCTCGGTGGCCTTAGCCGTCTCCTTGGCGAGCTCCTTCACTTCGTTGGCTACCACGGCGAAGCCCTTGCCGGCTTCACCCGCGCGCGCGGCCTCGATGGTAGCGTTCAGCGCCAGCAGGTTGGTCTGTTGCGCGATGGACGTAATCACCTTGATCACCTTGCCGATCTCCACGCTGGATTCGCCCAGTTTGGCGATGGTGTGATTCGTCGTCTCGGCTACCCCGACCGCGGCTTTGGCGACCTTGGCTGATTCGTTGGCGCTCTTGGCGATCTCGCGGATGGACGCCTGCATCTGCTCGCTGCCGGTGGCGACCACGGTCACGTTCTTTGAAACCTGCTCGCTGGCAGCGGAGACCACATTCGCCTGAGTGGCGGTTTCTTCGGCGTTGGATGCCATCTGATTACTGACGGCGGTCAACTCTTCAGCCGACGAGGCCAGGGCGGATGCCTGGTTGGCAGCTACGCGCAAGGGATCGACCACCGTATCGAGCGTGTGGTTGAAGCCTTCTACGATCTTGCGGTATTCGCCGCGATGTTTGGCCGCATCCGCGCGCACGCCCAGTTTGCCGTTCACCGCCGCTTGCGCCAGCACGTTGACGTCGTCCACCAGGCCGTTGATGTTGCCCTTCAACAGCGTGAGCCACTCGTGGATCTGGTCTTCGTTGGAGGCCTTGTCCATGGCGGCGCTCATGTCACCATTGGCCATCTTGGTCACGTAAGCAATCAGCTCCGTCAGCCAGGCGTGCACCCCGTTGATGGCGGTTTTCATACGCTCGTGGTCGCCTTTGCAGGCGATCTCGACCCGCTCGCGCAAGTTCCCGCCGCGGATCAGGCGCAACACGCGGTTGCCTTCGCCGATCGGCAGCAGAATCGCATCAAGCATGTCGTTGACGCCCTTCACGATGCCCGCGTAGACGCCCTGGAACCCGTCGGCGTGGCCGCGCTCCGATAGCTGCCCGTCATGCGAGGCCTGAGTCAGACGCGCCAGTTCCTTCTGCATAGTCTGCAGAACCGTGGCGACATTGTTGACGGCCTGCTTCATCTTCTCGTGATCGCCCTTGTAGTTCTGGGCGATCAGTTCGTCGATCTTGCCCGCGGAGATTTGCGCCAGGATGCGGTTGCCTTCCCCGATCGGTAGCAAAATCGCGTCGAGCATGTCATTGACGCCCTTCACGATGCCGGCGTAAGCGCCCTGGAACTCGTTCGCGTGGCCGCGTTCAGACAATTGCCCGTCATGCGAGGCTTGGGTCAGGCGCGCCAGCTCCTTCTGCATACTCTGCAGGACCGTGGCGACATTGTTGACCGCCTGCTTCATCTTCTCGTGATCGCCCTTGTAAGTCTGCGCGATCAGCTCGTCGATTTTGCCGGCGGAAATCTGCGCCAAGACCCGGTTGCCTTCGCCGATGGGCAACAGGATGGCGTCCAGCATCTCGTTGACCCCCTCGACGATCTTGCCGTACTCACCCTGGTGTTTCGAAGCATCGGCGCGGGTCGCCAATTTGCCTTCCGCTGACGCCTTGATCAGCATGCCGGTTTCGGCTACCAGCGCGTTGATGTTGTCGATGCAGTTGTTCAGGTTATTCTTGATCTCATTGAAGTCGCCGTTGTACTTGTCGGTGATCTTCGGCGGGATATCGCCCTTGCTGATACGGTCCACGTATTCGGCGGAAACGTTCAACGGTCCGATTACCGCGTCGAGAGTCTGGTTCACACCCTCGACGATCTTGCGGAAGTCGCCCTGGTGCTTGGAAGCGTCGGCGCGGGTGGCCAGTTTGCCTTCCACCGCCGCCTTCACCAGCAGGCCGGCGTCGGCCGCCATCGCGCTGATGGCGTCGATGCAGGTGTTCAGGTTGTTCTTGATCTCGTTGAAGTCGCCGTTGTACTTGTCGGTGATCTTCGGCGGGATATCGCCCTTCGAGATGCGGTCCACGTACTCGGCGGACACGTTCAACGGCCCGATCACCGCGTCCAAAGTGGCGTTGACCCCTTCGATGACCTTGCGGTAGTCGCCCTGGTGCTTGGAGGCATCGGCGCGTGTCGCCAACTTGCCCTCCACCGCCGCCTTAGACAGCATGGCGGCGTCCGCCAACATGGCGTTTATCGCCAGCCTCTCCTGCGTGACGTCGGTGGCGTACTTCACCACCTTGAAGGGCTTGCCGTTGAGATCCAGGATTGGGTTGTAGGAGGCCTGAATCCAGACTTCCTTTCCGCCTTTGCCGATGCGCTTGTACTCCGCTGCCTGGTACTCGCCACGGTTCAGCTTGGCCCAGAACTCGCGATACTCGCCGCTCTGCCGGTAGGCCTCATCCACAAACAAGCTGTGATGTCGGCCCTTGACCTCGTCCAAGGTGTAGCCCAGAGTCTTCAAAAAGTTGTCGTTGGCCGTTACGATGGTGCCGTCCATGTTGAACTCGATTACCGCCTGCGACTTGCCGATGGCGGCGATCTGGCCGGCATAGTCGGCATTCGTCAGCTTCTGCCGCGTCACATCGGTGGCGTACTTGACCACCTTGAAGGGCTTGCCATTGAGATCGAGAAGCGGGTTGTAGGAGGCCTGAATCCAGACTTCCTTTCCGCCTTTGCCGATGCGCTTGTACTCCGCTGCCTGGTACTCGCCACGGTTCAGTTTGGCCCAGAACTCGCGATACTCGCCGCTCTGCCGGTAGGCCTCATCCACAAACAAGCTGTGATGCCGGCCCTTGACTTCGTCCAGCGTGTAACCCAGAGTCTTCAGAAAGTTATCGTTGGCCGTGATAACGGTTCCATCCATCTGGAATTCGATCACCGCCTGCGATTTGCCGATAGCGGCAATTGTTGCTTCCTTTTCAGCATCGACGGGATGGAGCAACTCCACCACCCCGGCGACCTGGCGCCGCTCGTCGAAGACCGGAACCGCCGTGACTCGCACGGCGCTCGGTTTTCCCTGCACGACGGGAAGCGCGTCTCCAGTGCAAACCTTGCCTGTGTTCACCGCCCGCGCCGCCGGGCAGGTGCCCGCACGGCAACCCGGGTTGTCGAATAGATCCCAGAACTTGAGTCCCAGGCACGCCTCGAGCCTCTGCCCGGCGGCTTGTGCCGCAGCCTGGTTCAGTTGCAGGATCGTGTGATCCCGGTCCATGACCACTACGGGCTGAGGGACCAAGTCAAACAGACCTGCCTTGTCGACCCCCAGTTGATCGAGGGCGGTTTCGTCGCGGTCCAAAACAGCGGCGCCGATGGACGGATTTCGCTCGGGGCCAACGCTCCGACCGTTACCTGCTTGTCTTGCCATTGTCTTTGCTCCTTTATATTCCGATTGCGTTACTGCGCCATCACCGGCGCCAAGTTCTTGATCCGCTCTTGCTTTCTCACGGCCGACGAGCCCGCGGCGGCCATCCTCTGCGACTCACGCAGCCTCTCGTTGCAACGTTCGGTCAGCGGGGCACCGTGCCCGAAGTACATCCGCCGCACATCACGCGTGCACAACTTCTCCAGCGCCGCCAGGAACTCCGGCTCATACGTGCCGTTTGGCGACGCGATCAGCAGGGGAGTGTCGCCGGCGAAGAGGACGCCCTCCGCCTGGTTGTAAAGGCAGATCGAGTCGCTGCTGTGACCCGGCGTATGGATCACCTCGAAATACTCGTCGCCCATTTTGATGGTGTCTCCGTCGCTCAGCACACAGTCCACGCCATCAATGTTCGGAGAAAACGCGAACACCTTGGGATCGAACACCGCGCGGATCCTTGGCAGCAGAGCGCAATGATCGGAATGACTGTGCGTCAGCACCACTTGCTCCACGGGCCATTTGCCGACCCCGGTGGGCGCCCGCTCGATACTCGCGAGGACGGCCGGATCCTGGCCCACGTCCACCAGCGTGTTGAGATCCTTCATCCGGCTAGCATCGCCGAGCACCAGGTAAACCTGGGACGTATAGACCTGGCCGCTGTTCTCCAAGATCACGATTCGCATTCACCGGCCTCCACTTTGCGGAATACCTGTCCGTCGGGAATCGCGCGCTGGAACAGGGGCGCGAGTTCCGCCGGCATCTCCTGCGTCCATTCGCTGGCAAACAATCCGCCGGGCGCCAGAGCGCGGTGAAACATTTTAAGCACTTCGATCCGCTCGTGCGGCTGGAAGTGCAGCAGCACGTTCTTGCACAAGACCAATGAATATCCCTGGCCTATTTCCTGGAACGACAGAAGGTCGTGACACCGGTACGCGACTGGCCGCCGGATGTCGTCAATCAAGCGAAAGTACCCGGGTTTGCCGTTCGGTTCGAAATACTTGTCCAGGATGCCGTCCGGCAAACGCGATAGTTCCTCCCGCGGGTATAAGCCTCCCTCGATGATCTGGGCGAACTGGCCGGTGCTTTCCACATCGGTCGCGTCGATGCGCAGGTTTTTGAACGCGAAGTGTCCCATGCGCTCGGCAAACATGATCGAAAGCGTGTAAGGCTCCTGCCCCATGGCCACGCCGGCGTCCCAGATGCGCGGATGGCTGCGTCCCGCAAGGGTGGGAAGGATGTGCTCCACCACCCGCTCCAGTACTTGCTGGTCTCGAAAGAAGAAAGTGAATGCCAATGTCGGATTCTCCCAGCATGCCCGCAAGGTGCGCCCGTGAGCAGGGCGCGTTCAGGCAACACTAGCCGCGATATCGATGGTCTTCTCTGTATCCAGGATCAGCAGCAGGCGATCCTTGAGCTTGTACACCCCTTGCAGCAGATCTCGCGCGGCGGGGTCCACGTTGTCCGGCACTGGCTCGAAGGCTTCCGTGTCCACCTCGACCACATCCCCGATCTCGTCCACCAGCAGGCTGACGGCGGTGCCTTCCTTGGTGCGGACGACGGTGTTCATAGGCGTTTGGCCCTCGGCGCGGGGGCGCAGCTTCAGCCGCCCGCGCATGTCCAGGGCGGTGACGATCTGGCCGCGCAGGTTGATGAGTCCCTCAATCACCGCCGGAGCCAGCGGTACCTGGGTCATCTCCTGGTAGCGCAACACTTCCTGGACCTGCAGCACATCGATGCCAAAGAACAGGCCATCCACGAAGAAGGTGGCATACTCCCGGCTGGCGCGGGCGGTTTCGGCCCCGGCGGTGGATTGTAGAGCGCTCATAGATTTCAATTCCTCTCCCCGGTGGGCGCTAGCGCCTCCGGCGTTCCGACTACGTTGGCCAGCCTGGCTAGCGAACGCAGCATGGCTTCCCGGTCGAACTTCAGCTGGCAGCCGGAAAAGCCTTGCGGATGCTCCTGGAACGCCTGGGCCTGCTCGGCGCTGTCGAGCAGGGCCAGAGCGGGAACCTGCGCCAACCCGGGCAAGCGCCGCATCTGCGCCAGAAGACCATGGCCGCCATCGGACGGCAGGTCGAGACCGGCCAGCACCACGTCGATCTTGCGGCGCTCCAGTTCGCGTAGGGCGGCTTGCGTGTCGGCCGTTTCCACCACGGAATAGCCGGCCATCTCCAGCGAGTTGCGCACCAGGCTGCGTACGAAGGCGGAATGCTCCGCGACCATGACGGTGGCACCGCTGGCGCGCTGCGCATCCGGGCCGCTGAACCAGCCCGCATCGGCGGCCTGAATCACGGCGTGCAGATCCAACAGATCCGTCACTTTCTTGCAGACCACCGCAGATCCCAGCAGCCCCTGGCGCGCGGCAGTCTGGCGGACAGTGACCTGGTCCTCGACAATATCCAGAATCAGGTCCACCAGGATGCCGATGGTGCGCTCTCCATTGTTGAAGACGACCACCTGCGCCGGGTCCTGCAGCGCAGCGGTGTCGGCCGTGCCTGGATCCAGAATGGGGGCCAGCGACGCCAGTTGCAGAATCCGCCCGCGGTATTGTACGACGCGTTTGCCGCCGGCATGTTCGATCTTCGATAGCGGGATCTCTTCGAGGCGCGCCACAAGGGAAAGGGGCACCGCCAGCCGCTCAAACGCGCCGGCGCGGAACAGCAGATAGGTCTGGCGCGCGCTCCCGGCGTGATCCCCGGTGGCGGTTTCGACCCTGGCTTTCTCGTGCGAATCCTGCACCACGCCAGACAATTGGGCGATGCCGGAAACGTCCAGGATGAGCGCCACGCGGCCATCGCCCATGATAGTGGCGCCGGCGTAACAGTTCAAACCCTTGAGTTGTTTGCCGAGCGGTTTCACGACGATCTCCTGCGTGTCGGAAATGCCGTCCACCACCAGGCCGAATTGGCGGTCCTCGGCTTGCAAGACCACGATGTTGACGACGCCCGAATCGATCGGCAGACCGGATTGCAGAACATCCGCCAAATAGACCAGCGGCAGCAGCGCGCCCCGCCGGCGATAGAAGGGCGTATCGTGAATTCGTTCGATCTGGCGCTTTCCGGCGTCGCCTTCCAGGCGGATCAATTCGAGCAGGCTCACTTGCGGGATTACGTAGCGCATCCCCACGCCGGTCAGGCTGCGCGGCGTCGAACGCCTCTCTTTCAGGGTGACCACCAGGCCGGGAATGATCGCGAGGGTGAGTGGGATTTTCAGCTTCAGGGTGGTCCCCTCACCCGGACGGCTGACCAGGTCCACCACGCCGCCGATCTTCTCAATGTTGGTCTTGACGACGTCCATGCCGACGCCGCGTCCGCTGACGCTGGTGACTTCGGCTGCCGTGGAGAAGCCGGGCAGAAAGACGAGCGCCAGGGCCTCCCGCTCGGTCATGCGTTCGGCCTGCTCGCCGCGGATCAAGCCGCGCTGCACCGCCTTAGTCTTCAGCACCTGCACATCGATTCCGGCGCCATCGTCGGAGATTTCGATGTTCACCTGACCGCCCTCGTGGAAGGCGCGCAGGGTCAGCTTGCCTTGGGCCGGCTTGCCCTTGCGGACGCGGACATCGGGTTTTTCGATGCCGTGATCGCAACAGTTGCGCACGATGTGCATCAGCGGATCTTTGATCGCTTCGATGATGGTTTTGTCCAGTTCCGTATCGGCGCCGTCCATTTCAAGCTGAATCTGCTTGCCGAAGGAGGTGGCCATATCGCGCACCACGCGCGGCAGCTTGTTCCAGACCACACCAATGGGCTGCATGCGCGTCTTCATCACGCCTTCCTGGAGTTCGGTGGTGATCAGGTTCAGGCGCTGCGAGGTGGCGTTCAGGGTGCCGTCTTCCTGGTGGGCATTGAACTGGAGGATCTGGTTGCGGGCGAGCACCAGTTCCCCCACCAGATTCATGAGCTTGTCGAGCAGGCCCACATCTACGCGGATGGTGGAATCGGCCACCGAGGGTCCCCGCTGCGCGACTGGCTTTTCGGGTTCCGGGGGAGGCGGCGGAGCCACGGCCTTGGTTTGAGCCGATACGGCCTCCAGGCGCTTGCGCAGATCGCCGTAAGTCTCGGTCCCCTCCTGGCCGGTAGTTTCGATGGAAACCAGGATCGTTTTGACAACGTCGACGGCTTCCAGAATCAGAGTTACTAGCTCGTGCGTAAGCTCGCGTTTGCCGTCGCGCAACTGGCTAAGAATATCTTCTGTAAGATGCGCTACTGCTTCGAGGGAGGAGAAACCCAGGAATCCACAGGTTCCTTTAATGGTATGAATGGTACGGAATATGCTAGCCAGTAATTGAGGGTCTCGCGGGCGTTTCTCGATCTCTACCATTTCCTGGTCCAGACGGATCAGGTTTTCATTGCTTTCAATAAGAAACTCGCGAATGACGCTTTGATCGTCCATCACATGCCGCCACATCTACATTTCTTCGGATTGCGATTTGTTAGTGGTGAGGGCGGTGAAAAAGTCTCAGCCGAGTCAGGGACGCCGGGGACGGGCGCCAGGGCAGCAGTCTGCCGGACAAAGGTCTTGGCCAACTCCCAGACTACCGAGAGCTCGTGGCGGCGTTTCTCCAAGCCGTTCGCAGACCAGTTCGTAGATCATGGCGGCGAAGCGGGGGTCGGCACCTACCGTGCCGGCCCGCACCATGTTCAACCCTGACTTCCGGCATAAGACGGCGGCCTCGGTATCTAAGTCGTAGACCACTTCCATGTGGTCGGAGATGAATCCGACCGGCGCCAGAATTACATCGCGGGAGGATGCCGCCGAGGCGAGCTGGCGAAGATAGTCCAGAATATCGGGGCCCAGCCAGGGTTGGCCTGGCGCGCCGCTGCGGCTCTGATAGACCAGGCAATAATCGGCGCGGCCCACGCGTTCGGCGACCAGCCGGCAGGCTTCCTCCACCTGCTCGACATAGCGGCTCGTCTCGGCCATGGATACCGGGATGCTATGCGCGGTGAAAACCAGGGCGGCGCCAGCGCGGCGCTCCGGCGGGAAAGTGTCGAGCGCGGCGCGGACACGATCGGCCATGGGATCGATGAAGCCGGGGTGATTGTAAAAGACGCGCAGCTTCAGGACCTCTGGGGCGGCGGGTCCCAGGGCTTCGCGGGCGCGCGCGATATCCTCGAGATACTGGCGGCAGCCGGAATAGGAACTATAAGCGGAAGTGACGAAGGCGAAAGCGCGCCGAACGCCATCGGCGGCCATCTGGCGCAGCGTTTCCACCAGAAAGGGATGCCAGTTGCGATTGCCCCAGTAGACGGGCACGGGCGAACCGGCCGCGGCGAGCACTTCGCGGAGGGCGGCGATCAGCGCGCGGTTCTGATCGTTGATGGGACTCTTGCCGCCGAAGTGGTAATAATGCTCGGCGACTTCGAGCATACGTTCGCGCGGGACGGGCCGGCCGCGGAGAACGTTTTCGAGAAACGGGATGACCTCTTCCCGCCGGTCGGGACCGCCGAAGGAGAGCACCAGGATGGCATCGCCGCTATTCATCGAGCGCTTGGAACAGATCGGCGAGCGGAACTTCAATGGCGGGGGCTGCGGTGCGCAGCACGCCGTCCTTCACCGGCGGGCGTATCGTAGGAGACGCCGAATATTCATCGATCTTCTTGCGCACGCGGCTCATGCGGTCTTCGGGGGACAGGATTTCGATGGCGAGGAAGGGCGGCACGGCAGGGATCGGATCGCGCGGCGCCGGCTGCCGGTAAACACAAAGATCGGGAACGGCGTACTGGCCTGGCGCCATGTGAATCCGCTGGATGGGTAACACCTGGATCCGAGACTGCTCACGCCGCTCGTGCAAACGGACGGAAACGGCTGCGATCATGAGACCGTGCAGGGGTTCGCCCGCGTTGCGCTTGATCAGCGTGCCGCGATCGAACTCGCACTCCGGTTCGCAGGTGGTTTTGAGGTACTGCTGTTCCGAGACCACATGCATAGTGAACTAACCGCTCATGGAGTTCAAGAACTCGGCGTTGCTGCGGGTCTTGCCCAGCTTATCGAGCAACAACTCCATAGTTTCGACGGGCGAGAGCGGATTGAGCACCTTGCGCAGAATCCAGACGCGGTTGAGCTCTTCCTTAGGTAGCAACAGCTCTTCTTTGCGCGTGCCGCTTTTGTTGATATCGATCGCCGGGAACACGCGCTTATCGACCAGCTTGCGCTCCAGGTGGATTTCCAGGTTGCCGGTGCCTTTGAATTCCTCAAAGATCACGTCGTCCATGCGGCTGCCGGTATCGATGAGCGCGGTGGCGATGATCGTGAGCGAGCCGCCCTCTTCGATGTTGCGCGCCGCGCCGAAGAAGCGCTTGGGGCGCTGCAAAGCGTTCGAATCGACGCCGCCCGAGAGCACTTTGCCCGAAGGCGGCACGATCGTATTGTAAGCGCGCGCCAGTCGGGTGATCGAATCGAGCAGGATGACTACGTCCTTCTTGTGCTCGACCAGGCGCTTGGCTTTTTCAATCACCATCTCGGCCACCTGCACGTGGCGCGTGGCCGGCTCGTCGAACGTCGAGCTGATGACTTCGCCGCGCACCGAACGCTGCATGTCGGTGACTTCTTCCGGACGCTCGTCGATCAGCAGCACGATCAACGTGACCTCGGGATGATTGGTGGTGACTGAGTTGGCGATCGACTGCAGCAACATCGTCTTGCCGGTGCGGGGCGGCGAGACGATCAAACCGCGCTGGCCTTTGCCGATGGGGGTCAGCAGGTCCATCACGCGGCCGGAGTAATTCTCCTTGACCGTTTCGAGCTTGATGCGCTCGTTGGGATAGAGCGGCGTCAGGTTATCGAAGAAGATCTTGTTGCGGGCTTCCTCGGGTGGCTCGAAGTTGATCGCGTCGACTTTGATGAGCGCGAAGTAGCGCTCGCCTTCTTTCGGCGGACGGATCTGGCCGGAGATGGTGTCGCCGGTGCGCAGATCGAAACGCCGGATCTGGGAGGGCGAGACGTACACGTCATCCGGGCCGGGCAGGTAGTTGTATTCGGGTGCGCGCAGGAAGCCGAAGCCGTCCGGCAGGCATTCGAGCACGCCTTCCGAGAAAATCAGGCCGCTTTTTTCCGCCTGGGTTTGCAGGATTTTGAAAATCAATTCCTGTTTGCGCAACCCGGCCGCACCGGCCACGTTCATGTCCTTGGCCACCTGGTTGAGCCGCTGAATGCTCATGTCTTTCAGCTCGACTAAGTCGAGCGTGGGCGATCCGTTCTTGGCTTGTGCGGGCGGCTTGTTGCGGCGGTGGCCGCCATGCTGCATGACGGCCGGCGCCTGTTCGGTGCGTTCGGGACGCTCCGCGGGTGCGCCTTCGCGCGGTGGTGTCGCGGCTTGATCGCGGGCCGGTCCGGCTGTGTCGCGGACGGGTCCGTTCTCGCGGGCAGGCCGTTCGTGCGGGCGCTCGGACGGCTTGTCCTGTTCTTCTTGCGGTGTGATGGTGTTTACCGCGTCTGGAGTGTTTTCGTTATCACTTGCCAAAGTTCCCTCACTCCCCGGCCCGTGGAGGCCGAGAATGGCAGCGGTTCGACGTTCTCCTTGCGGATGCGCGTCAGGCCCTGCCCTTGTTCCGATTGATTCAACTTATCCATCTTGGTGGCGACGACTTGATATCGCCGGTTGTGCACTTCGAGCCATTCCTTCAATTGCAGATCGCGATCCATCCAGCCCCTGCGGGCGTCCAGGATCAGGAAGCAAAGACCCAGCGTTTCTCGTTTTGACAGGTAGCTCTCGATGAGGCCGCGCCAGGCGCCGGTCCGCTCCTTGGGGACCCGGGCGTAACCGTACCCCGGGAAATCGACGAAATAAAGCGAGCCGTTGATTCGGAAAAAACTGACCGTCTGTGTGCGACCCGGAGTGCTACTGGTGAAAGCCAGCCCTTTGCGCCCGGCCAGGGCGTTAATCAGGCTGGACTTTCCGACGTTACTTCTCCCTAAGAAAGCGATTTCAGGCAAGTCACCGGCTGGAAACTGTTCCGGCGCCGCTGCTGATGCTACAAAAGTGCTCTCAACTTTAATGCGCGACAACTTCCTCGGGCTGCGCGGCAACCTCCACACCAGTCGCGGCAGGCATGGGCAGTGCCACGATCTCGCGCTCCAAAGCGATCTTGAGAACCTGATCCATCGACTCGACGAAATGTATCTTCATCTCGTTTCGGATATTTTCCGGAATGTCGGGCAGGTCCTTCTCATTATCCGCCGGCACGATGGCCTCGTTAATTCCATGACGGTGGGCCGCCAGTAACTTCTCCTTCAATCCGCCGATGCCCAGCACCTTACCGCGCAGGGTAATCTCGCCGGTCATGGCCACATCGCCGCGCACTGGAATGCGGGTCAGAGCGCTGCAGATGGTGGTTGCCATAGTGATGCCGGCGGACGGCCCATCCTTCGGGATGGCGCCTTCTGGAATGTGCACGTGCACATCCAGGTTGCGGTAGAAGTCGCGCGGCAGGCCGAACTGATGCGCGCGCGAGCGGATGTAACTCATGGCCGCCTGGGCGGATTCCTGCATCACGTCGCCGAGTTTGCCGGTGATCGTCAGCTTACCCTTGCCTTCCATCAGCGTCGCTTCCGTGGTCAGGATCTGGCCGCCCACTTCCGTCCAGGCCAAACCCACCGCCGCGCCGATTTCGTTTTTCTTCTCCGCCTGCAGATCGCGGAAGCGCTGCGGCCCCAGCAGATCCGGCAGGATGGCGCCGGTAATGACGCTCTTTTCGGGCGCCTTCTTCTCCTTGGCGCTCTGCGCGTTGACCACCTTACGGGCCATCTTCCGGCACACGTTGCCGATTTCCCGCTCCAGGTTCCGGACGCCAGCTTCGCGCGTGTAATACTGAATCAACCCCTGCAACCCTTCGTCGGCGAACTCGATCTCACCGTTGGTCAGGCCGGTCTGCTCGATCTGTTTGCGAACCAGAAACCGCTTGGCGATCTCCAGCTTTTCCAGTTCGGTATAGCCGGAAAGCCGGATCACCTCCATGCGATCCTGCAAGGCGGGCGGAACCGTATGCAGCACGTTGGCTGTGGCGATGAAGAAGACCTGACTCAGATCATACTCCACATCCAGATAGTGGTCAACAAACATAAAATTCTGCTCGGGGTCCAGAACTTCGAGCAGCGCGGCCGACGGATCGCCGCGAAAATCCATGGACATCTTTTCGATTTCATCCAGCATGAATACGGGATTCCGGGTGCCCGCTTTCTTCATCATCTGAATGATCTGGCCGGGCAGCGCGCCGATGTAGGTGCGGCGGTGCCCGCGAATTTCAGCCTCGTCACGCACGCCGCCCAGAGACATGCGCACGAATTTGCGGCCGGTCGCCTTGGCGATGGACATGCCAAGCGAGGTTTTGCCAACGCCCGGAGGCCCCACAAAACAGAGGATCGAGCCCTTGGGATTCTTCACCAAGCGGCGCACCGCCAGGAATTCCAGAATGCGCTCTTTGATTTTTTCGAGCCCGTAGTGATCGGACTCTAGAACCTGCTCGGCGAACTTGAGATCCCGGATTTCCTTGGATTTCTTCTTCCATGGCACCGCCAGGAGCCAATCGAGATAGTTGCGCGAAACCGTCGATTCAGCCGACATGGGCGGCATGTTTTCCAGACGCTTCAATTCCGCCAGGGCTTTCTCTTGCGCATCTTTGGTCATGCCGGCGGTCTCGATGCGCCTCTTCAGCTCATCGATCTCGCTCTTTTCGCCGCGGCCTAACTCCTTCTGAATAGCCTTGATCTTTTCGTTGAGGTAGTACTCTTTTTGCGCCTTCTCCATCTGGCGCTTCACGCGGCCCTGAATGGTGCGATCCACATTCAGCTTCTCGATTTCGATATCGAGCATTTCGGCCACGCGCGTCAGCCGGTCGACGGGATCGAAGATCTCGAGCAGTTCCTGCTTCTCCTCAATGGTAAGTTGCAGGTTTGCGCCAACCGTATCCGCCAGCTTTCCGGCGTCGTCCACGCGGATGGCGGCAATCATGGTTTCGTAGTTCAGGTTCTGGCTCAGCTTGACGTACTGTTCGAACAGGGATGTGACGCGTCCGGTGAGCGAATCGAGCTGCGGCCCGGTCTCGACCTTGAAGTTGAAGGTGCGCACCAGGGCGCGGAAGAAACCTTCCTCATCGCTGACCGAAACCACCTTGGCTCGCTCCACGCCTTCTACCAGGACCTTGATATTCCCGTCGGGCAGCTTGAGACTTTGGACGATGTTGACGACAGTGCCCACACTATAGATTTCATTCGGCTTGGGTTCGTCAATCGAAGCGTCGTGCTGGGTGGCCAAGAAGATTTTCTTGTCGCCGGCCATGGCTTCTTCGAGAGCCCGCACACTCGATTCCCGCCCCACCACAAAGGGCGTCATCATATACGGGAAGATGACTACATCCCGAATAGGCATCATCGGCAAACGCTTTGTCTCAGATTTTTCCTTTAAAGTAAGCATGTTTCTCCGCAGGATTCACTCCCGGCGACCCATGGCCGGATGGGCAGACGTAAGATGCCGGATCAGATCAGGAAACCTGGATAGTTGCTCAACCGGCCTTTTCTAATATTGTAAGGCTGATTTTCTGGGAAAGCACCATTTCTTTGGTGACCAGGAACTCCCTCACCTTCTTGTACGACGGGAGGTAATACATCAGGTCCAGCATCAGGTCCTCGAGGATCATCCGCAGCCCGCGCGCTCCCACCTTCCGCTCCAGGGCCAGGTCGGCGATGGCTTCCAGCGCGTCATCGCTGAATTTCAGCCGCACATTCTCAAACTCGAAAAGCTTCTGATACTGCCGGACGATGGCATTCTTGGGCCGCGTCAAGATCTGCACCAGGGCTTCCTTATCCAGATCCTCCAGCACGGCGTTCACGGGCAGCCGGCCGATGAACTCGGGGATAAAGCCGAACTTGATCAGGTCCTGCGGCTGGGCCTGCGACAGCAAATTGATATCCCTGTGGTTGGCGATGCCCACAGTCTTCGAATTCTTCTCTTCTTCCGGCAGGAAACCCATCGACCGCTTGCCAACGCGCCGGGCGATGACCTTTTCCAGCCCGACGAAAGCCCCGCCGCAAATGAACAGGATGTTGGTCGTGTCCACCGGCGTGAACTCCTGGTGAGGATGTTTGCGCCCGCCCTGAGGCGGCACGTTGGCGACCGTCCCCTCCAGGATCTTCAGCAGCGCTTGCTGGACTCCCTCACCCGAGACATCCCGCGTGATCGATGGATTTTCGTCCTTCCGGCAGATCTTATCGATCTCGTCGATATATATGATGCCTTGCTGGCACCGTTGGACGTCTCCATCCGCGGCTTGTAACAACTTCAGGATGATGTTTTCGACGTCCTCACCCACGTAGCCGGCCTCGGTGAGCGTAGTAGCGTCCACGATGGCAAACGGCACGTCCAGGATCCGCGCCAAAGTCTGCGCCATCAGCGTCTTACCGGTCCCGGTGGGGCCGATCAGCAAGATATTGGACTTGGAAAGCTCCACGTCGGAGTTCCTCATCCGGTTCATGTGGATACGCTTCGAGTGGTTGTAGACAGCCACCGCCAACTTCTTCTTGGTGGCTTCCTGGCCGATGACGTACTGGTCCAGATGCTCCTTTACTTCCAAGGGCTTCGGGATCTTGTGGGGCATCCCGGAAGGGGGATCGACCTTGTCGTCGTCCAAAATCGAGTTACATACCGCGATGCACTCATCGCAGATATACGCTCGAGGGTAATCACTCGGGGATGAGATGAGCTTCCCGACTACGTCTTGGCTTTTGTGGCAGAACGAACATCGCAGGGCCTCATCGGATCCGGCACGCTTCACGCAGTTGCCTCCTGAACCCTGGGCACGCGACACCCAGGGAATGCGCATCTCCCCATGGCCTCCGGGGAAAAAACACGGGTCGCTACTATTATCACCTGAATCCGGTGCTTTAGGCAATCAGCCCGGAGTCCGTCAAAAGTACTGCCTGGTATATCAGTCCAATGGCCGATCGAACCAACGCTGTTCCGGCGCCCGCCGCTTTCCGGTCAGTGGCACGTTCAGAAACTCCAGGAAGGGGGCCAGCGCGCGGAAACGCTTCTCCAGTTCCACATGCAGCCTGGGGGTGGTGATGAGCGTGGCATCGAGCGTGGTGAAGAGCAGAAACTGCTTGAAGCGCACCAGGTCCGCCGCCGGATGTTCCGCGCAGAATCCCTTCGGAACGCGCGAAAGCTGCTCGCCCTGCAAGGGACCGAGCAGCCGCTGGACCGTGCTCGATGCCGTGATGCGCCGAAACTCCGCGTGATGTCTGGCGATGTGCGTGCGCACCGCGAGGAGCGCCGGCGCAGGAGGCATATAGATTCCACCGCCCACTTCGACTTCCGCGTGCGAGACCGAGAAGTAGTATCCCGCACCGCCATGCTTCTCCAGCCCGCGGCGCGCAAATGAGGCCGCAATGTGGGTTTTGTATGGCGTCTTGTCGGGACTGAAGCGCGTGTCGCGATAGATGCGATAGACGGCTTTGCCGGGATCCGTGACATAGTCCGGCGCGAAATGCATCATGGCCTGGTTCAACTGCGCTACCAGTTCCAGCATGGGCGCCTTCACCTTCTCCTCGTAGATCTGCTTGCGCGGCTGGAACCACTCGCGCGTGTTGTGGCGCGCAAGGCCGCGGTAAAACGTGATGGCCTCGGCCGGGAACCCCGGAAATCCGGATCGGGTCATGTGCCTCCTCTTATAATTGAGTCGATGGACCTCACGCTGGCGCGCCTGTCCGAAATTCCCAATTTAACCGTTTCGCGCGATGCCCCGCTTGCGGCACATACGCGCTTTGCCATCGGCGGCCCGGCCGATATCTACGTCGAAACCGAGAGTGCGGATTCTTTCATCCGCGCGCTGGGCGTGGCGCGGGCCAGCGGATGCGGCTACATGGTGATGGGCGGCGGCACCAACCTGATCGTATCCGACGCGGGCTTTCGCGGCATCATGCTGCGCTTCGTGGCGCACGGGATGACGGCCGAAGGCGATCGTATCGCGTGCGATGCCGGCGCGGTGTTGCAGGACCTCGTGGATTTCTCGATCGCCAACGGCTTGCAGGGGCTGGAGACTCTGGCCGGAATCCCCGGCTCGGTGGGCGCGGCGATCTACGGCAACGCCGGCGCTTACGGCCACTCGATCTCGGAGTGCATCCGCCAGGTGCGCTTCTTCGACGGCGAGCGCGTGCGCGTGTTCGACCGCGCCGCCTGCGAGTTTCGCTACCGCGAGAGTACCTTCAAGGGCCACAAGGATTGGATCATCTTCTCGTCGGCACTGCGCATGGCACCCGCCGATGCGGCGCTGCTGCGCGAAACCGCGGACGGAATCCTGAAGGTGCGCAACGAGAAGTTCCCCGTCACGATGAAGTGCGCGGGAAGCATTTTCAAGAATTTCCTGCTGGTGGAACTGCCGTCCGCGGTGGCCGCGCGGATTCCCGCAGAGGTGATTCGCGAGCACAAGGTACCGGCCGCTTATTTCCTGGAACAGGTAGGGGCCAAGGGCATGTCGCGCGGCGATATACACGTGGCGGCGTACCACGCCAACCTGATCTACAACGCCGGCCGGGGCACGGCCGCCGACCTATGCGCGCTGATCGGCGAGCTGAAGGATCGCGTCCGCGCGCGGTTCGCTATTGAACTGGAGGAGGAAGTGCAGTACGTGGGTTTCGCCGATGCGTGCCCGGTGGCTTGAGCTAATGCTGATCGGCGCGGCGGCACTTGGGGCCACCGATTTGCACGAAGCCGTCAAGGCGGGCGATGCGGACCAGGTGCGCAAGCTGCTCACCACCGGCGCGGACGTGCAGGCGCGCGACGGGCTGGGGGCCACGCCGCTGCACGATGCGGCCTGGAGCGGCAATCTCGAAATCGCCGAAATGCTGCTTGCCCACGGAGCGGATATCAACGCGCGGCATGCTGAAGGCGGCTCCACGCCGCTGGACTTCGCGGTGATCAAGAACAATGTTGCGATGGCGGAACTGCTGCTCGCGCACGGCGCACACATCGGCGCGGCGGACCGCGCCGGTGAGACCCCGCTGCACCTGGCGGCCACCCGCGGATATCGCGAGATGGCGGCGCTGCTCGTCGAACGGGGCGCGAATGTCAAGGTGCGGGATCAATCCGGCGCCGCGCCGCTCGACGAAGCGGCGGCCCGCGGCTATCGCGATTTGGCCGCGCTGCTGATCGCGAAGGGCGCCGCCGTGGACGCACCCAATCCGCAGACCGGCGCTACGCCGCTGAATGAAGCGGCCGCGGACGGCCATGCCGAAACGGTGGAACTGCTGCTCGATCACGGCGCCGACATCCAGGCGCGCGACCACACCGGCGTGTCGCCCGTCGAAAGCGCGTCACGCGGACGTCACGCCGCGGTAGTGGAGCTGCTGATGGCGCACGGCGCGACACTTACCGCGAAAGGGCTCGGCGAAGCCGTGCTGAAGGGTCAGACCGAGATGGTCGAACTGCTGGCGGGAAAAGGCGCCGATGTGAACGCGCCCGGACCCGATGGCGCGCCGCCGCTCTCGGATGCCGCCCTGAAGGGCTACGTCGCGATCGCGCGCGTCCTGCTCGACCACGGTGCGCGGGTCGATGCCCGCAACTCGGCCGGCGGCACGCCGCTGCACGATGCGGCGCTCGGCGGCTACCGCGACGTGGCCGCTCTGCTGCTCGACCGGGGCGCCGACATCAACGCGCGCGACGGTTCGGGCGCCACGCCGCTATACGACGCGGCCGCCTGGGACCGCCGCGATGTGGTCGAGTTGCTGCTGGCGCGCGGGGCGAATGCCGTTCTCAGAAACCAGAAGGGCGCGACCGCACTGGATGCCGCGGCCGCCAACGGCTTCGACGACATCGCCGCCCTGCTCCGCTCCGCGGCGGTACACTAAGGCGGGAGGTCCGCTAATGTCCGCTTTCGACCCGTCCATGCCGCTGGTGGTGGTCTTCGAAACCAACGATCGGATCCAGCTTGCGCTGATCAAAGGACTATTCGAGCAGGCCGGCATTCCGTTTTTCGTGCTTGGCCAGATTGCCACCTTGGTCCAGGATGTGGATGGTTTCCTGCACAAGTGGGTCCGCATCCAGGTGCCCCGGGACCGCGAGGCGGAAGCCAGAGAACTGATCGACGCGATGCTTCAGCCAGCCATCGTTCCGGAAGGCGGCGTGGACGAGGACGACGCGGACGAGGACGAGTGAGCGCGCCACGGCTCACTTCCGCGCGATGACTTCCCGCAGCCTCTCGCGCGTGAGAAAGAACTTAACCGACTCGAAATCGTGAAACAGTTTTTCCAGGCTCCGGTTGTTGAATAGCTGGTGCGACGCCGCCCGCTCGCCTTGCTGGCAAACCTGCAGCGTGCGTACATCCTGGATACGGAACGTGTAGCACGGAACGGTGGTCTGCCGTTCGGCCGATTGGAAGAACGCCAGCAGGTAGCCTTTATTCTTCAGCACGCGCCGCAAGTGCGCCGCGGTGGCTGCCAGTAGTGGCGGCTCCATGTATTCCAAGACGTCCCACGCCAGCACGCCGTCGAACTGCTCGTCCGGATAATCGAGGCACTCACGCAGAAAATAGTCGATACGGCCCGGATTCGATTGATCGGTGACATCGCCGCCGAAAGCCTCCTGGAAGATGCGCAGGAAGTCCTCGGAGTAAAAGCGGTGGCCCAGGTTGGTGATGAAGTTGATGTTCTCCTGGTTTGCGCCGCCCAAGTCCAGGATCGTGAGCCCCGCCTGGTCACGAAACGCGGAGAAGAACTGCTCCAGACCGCGGCTCGGGCGGCTGCTGAGCATCGGCTTGGAGGACTGCGCCGGATTTCTCCGGAGCACACCTCCGCTGACGGCGGGCTGGGCCACGCCGTTGGCCGGGCCCGCCACCCGCAGGATGCTCCTCAGCCGCTCTTTGAACAACTCCACATTCCCGCCGGGTTATCGCTCAGCGTTTGTTCTCTGACGCGCTCGCCGCGGCTGCCACCGGCGCCTGTGCCGGCGCCGCCGGCGGACGCGCCTGAGCGGGCGCGGATTTAGGCTCCGACTTGACGATATCGATACTGCCCTTGAAATACGCGCCGTCTTCGATCACGATCCGGGCTGTCTTGATATCGCCCACCAGCTTGGCATCCTTGCGAATCTCGAGCCGGTCGCTGGCCTCTACATTTCCCTGAATGACGCCAAGCACCACCACCTCGCGCGCCTTGACGCCCGAGTGGACTTTTCCGTTCGGTCCGACGGTGAGCTTGTGGTCCATCAGCTCGATGGTCCCCTCCACATCGCCATCCACATACAGATCCTCTCGGCTGAAGATCTGTCCCGCAATTTTGACGGCCTTTCCGATCGACGCCGACCCGCCGCGCGACGATTCCGGTTCCATTCTCCCAACCGGCGTGTTCGACATGCTGGACAAAGGTGTTGCCTCCTTCTTGATTTCTACAGGCGGAACCGTTGGCGCCGGCCTGTTGGTATTCGTATTCAAGGGCCTGGGAAGATCCTCCTCCCGGCGTTGCTTATTCCAAACGCTCACGGCGGTGGCCCTCCTTTCTGGAGTAAAAGTGCATCATGAGTTGCAGCCTGGCTTATGAACTGGGCTCGGACAACATGCGCCCCAAACCCTCACCCGATTATAAACTGCTTTTCCGTCGAACGATGAACGTAGTGCGCGCAGAATTCCATACATCTCACTAAAGTACGATCTTAACCGCCGCAAGCCCGCCGCAGCGTGTCACTTAACTTATCCAGCCGCGCCGGGTCCGCGCGCGATAGGTCCCTCCGGGCTCGGCCGCTTCCCCTGAGGCCTCGTCGCCTTCATTTCCGCTTCCGCCGCCTTCTGCTGGCAGCTGGCGCGTCCGGACTCGCCATAGCGAAATCAGGTTCGATGTGCTCGCAAAGCAAAGCGAGGATCAGACGCGGGTGCATGATGGGAAACGGAATGTGCGCTGCGCAGTCCCCGACGTGTAGATGACAGCGCGGGACCCCAAACGGATCATACGATCCTTCGACGTTGAGATGAATGCGCAGCATACCGATTCGGCGTCCCGGCTCGAGACGCAGGTGAAATTGAAAACGCTTCACGAACCAGCCCCTCTGTTCTTGAGTGAGCTGAATCTTAAATGAGAGCTTTGTACCCGAAGAGAAGTTGGCATTATTGCAGTCCAGTTCCTGTACACCTCCGGAAAGGGTCCGAACGCCCGGTATCCTTTCATCCGTTCGCGCCATTCGCCGCTGGTCAACCTGCCGGGACAGATAATTCCTAAGGGCCCGGCCCAGATCAGCGGGGGGCTCCAAACACATCGCGCCAAGGGCCATCTCCATCTGGCTGTCCCGCTCCCGTGCCAATCGCAAAAGGTCATCTTCAACACTCACGCGCCGCCGCCCCCGAAGGCAAGGTCCCGCCTGACTTCGAGGATGTCGGTGATACGGTTGCGCAGGTTCGGCGCAGCCGTCAGTATGCGCAGGGCTATTTCCTGGCTCGCCAACAGGAGCAGTGCGCCGTTCCTCACCAGGGTGATGTTGCGGTCGAAGGTTAAAACAACATCCTGCCGCCAGCGATCGAAAGTGATCAGCACCACATTTCGGTCCAGCTTCGCAAAGACCTCGGCTAACCTCTCAAGCAGAACCTCCTCGACGGTGAGGGTCTGAAGCTCGGCGCCGAGTTGAATTCTGGTTTCGGCAGTCAAATCGGTGCGAAATATATCCGCCGCGTCAGGTTCGACGATCAGGAGATAAATGGAGGGACTCTCAAGTCCGATCGCGGCCAGCCCTCTGACCAGGCGGAAAGCTGTAGTTTCCAGGACATCAATCATTTTT
>DATKNQ010000031.1:0-16344 GCA_035541265.1 Bryobacteraceae bacterium | reverse complement strand
TTGGGGACGAAGACCTGCTGGACTTCGGTGAGCGCCTGGCTGAGATTCGGGATGCTGGCGTAAATCACGGCTTGGGCAGGCACCAGGTTCAACAGGTTGCTCGAATAGCGCAGGGCCGGGAATTGGTCCTGATCGAGCTTGACGTTGAGGGCGGTGACGGCGTTCAGCATCGCGATGTACGCGGCGGCGTTCTGGCTCCAGGAAATCTCGTGGGCCACGGGAGTGGCGCCCATGGAGGGGCTGGTGGCCATCTGATCGCCGGCATGCAAGACGTCCTGGTGGCGGTCCTGCGCGACCAGCACCGTACCTTGGATCACGGTAACACGCGACCCTTTGATTCCGCTGTTGACGCTGAAGACAGTGCCGGTAACGGCGACGCGGCAATCGCGGGTAGCCACATACAGATGACCGGAGTGGCGTTTGGCGGCCTGCACGATGATGGCGCCGCGGTCGAGGCCGATGGTCATGTCGCGGCCGCGTTCGGAAACTGAGAGGCCGGCGCGCTCGTGCATCTCGATGTGCGAGCCGTCGCGCAGGCGCAGCACGGCGTGCGCATTGCGGGCGGTGCGGATATCGGCTCCGGCCATGACTTCCGCGCCGCGGATGAGCGGGACAGTGCCGGTGCCGGAGACGCGATAGATCAGGCCGTCGGCGGATTCCACGGTGGCTTCCGGACCGGTGTAGGCGGGGCGGAGGCGATCGCCGAACGTGTAGTAACTCAGGCCGGCAGCCGCCACTAAAGCGGCGGCTATCGCCCAGCGCCACACGGGCCTGACGGCCCGGGGCGCCAGGTGCTGGGTGCTGGGGGCTTGGGTCGTGTTCTTCAACGCCTTGTAGCAGGCGACGCATTCATGCGTGTGATCTTTCAGCAGCAGGGCGCGCGCAGGCGAGAGGGTGCCGGCCCGGTAGGCCGGCATCAAGGCCTGGAAGTCTTCGCAGGTATGCAGCGTGGCGTGCTGGGCCAGGTTGGCGTGGACTCTCGCGGCGGCGGCCTCCATCACGGCCGGGTCGATGGGCTCGTCGCGGATTTCCGCGATGGCTTGCTCCAAGAGCGGATCGAGATTCGGATCTTGCGGCGTCATCTGATTTCTCCCATGTATGACCGGAACTCTTGTTGGATGCGGTCGCGCGTGCGGGAAAGGGTGACCGCGACGGTGGCTGTCGTAGTGCCGAGAGTCTCTGCGATTTCCGGATTGTCCTTCCCTTCGAAGAAGCGCAGGGAGAACATTTCAGCGGCTCGGGGATTGAGACGGGCGACGGCTTGACGCAGCCAGGCGCGGATTTCCGCGGACCGGTGCACGCGATCGGGAGCAAGCGAGGCATTTTCGGGAAGCAGTGGGGCCACGTCGTCCAGCGGGATTTGCGGCGCGGACTGCCGGGAGCGGATCAGGTCCAGCGCTGCGTTTACGGCGGCTCGCCGCAGATAACCTTCCATGTTGCCGACGGCTGCGGCGTCCGGTTGGCGGCGCAGCAGGCGCATGAAGACGGTTTGCAGGACGTCTTCAGCGTCGCTGGCGTTGCCCGTGACGCGGTAGGCCGCGCGGAACACGGTGGCGTGGTGCTCCCGGAAAACGAGGTCCAGATCGGGCTGCGGTGGCGGCGCGGCCTGGGGGGATTCTAGCTGGGCGGTGGCCTCCACGTTTGGTTTCCTCCCTTGCTCTTCATACATGAGACGGCTCCAGGAGCGGATGTTTAACAGTGTAGCGGGTGAAATCAGGCCCGGTGAAGATAACGTTGGGGCGGCCCGGTAAGTTCCCTCGGTGGTTTGCGTCTTCCTTTGGCGCTCGGCTACGCCGTTCCGTCCTTGAGACACTCAGCCAGCCAGTCCGGCACCGGCATTGCCGACTCCGGAGCACCGGCTTTAATAAGTTGGTCGCGGTCTTTGAGTATTTCAAGTTGGTAGCGGTATTGTATTCGACGAGAAGTTGCCCCTTTCCAAACACTTCGGACGAATCGATCATCCACTAGCAGCCGTTTGACACTCTCCGGTCTGACCACTTCAAGTTCTGATCGCAGCCCATCCCCTAAAACGCTTCCGCCACTCCTGCCACGCAGTTTGTACTTAATTAAGACTGCGGGCCGTCCTGGCGGTTACTCCATGCGACTCCAGGGCCTTGAGCAGCGCGGCGGCGAATTCGGTCCAAAGATCGTCGATGCTGTGTGCCGACCAGGGACTGAAACGCACCGCAATATACTCATCGGCGTCCGCTAGTTGCTAAACGCAGGACGGTAGTTTTTCCTTCACCCCACCCTGCGAAGATTCCGATGCGCACAGACCACTCAGGAGGAGTCCCCCTTATAATCGTCAGCAAGTCAGCAGCAAATCTCCACCGGTCGAGAAAGTCATTTTCGCGTGCGAATTGCGGCGCATCATATCCTTCCGAGTTCGCAGTCATACGCGCACCGGGTTAATTGTGACCAGCGTATCATGCGAGGACGCTGGTTACGGTCAAGCGTTACAGCTTGCCGGAGTACAGCGGTAGTACAATGAAAGAGGTAACAAATATGGCCACCTCCACGACCAGTCTTCCACGCAACCGCCGCTTTCAGATTCGCGCGACCGCCGGCGAGGAGGCGCTCATCAAGACTGCCGCTGCCCGCGATGGCGTCAATGTCACCGATTTTATTATGGGCAGTGCGCGCGAGAGGGCTGAACAAATCTTGTCAGACCAGACGCGGTTCGTGCTGGATGAGAAACAGTGGAGATTGTTCATGGCTGCCCTCGACCGTCCGCCGCAGGACAAACCTCGGCTCCGGCGCTTGTTTCAAGAGCCACACGTCGCCAAGCGACGGTCATGAGCCGGTCCGCAGCGGCAGAGTTCGCAATCGAGAAGATACGTCGCGAGCACGACGTGAGTGGATTCGATTGCGGCACGGCATCTCTGAATACGTGGCTGCACAAATATGCCTGGATGAATCAGCAGGCCGATTCCGCCAGAACGTACGTGGCGCTGTCGGGAGAACGCGTGGCCGGTTACTACGCGCTCACCGCGGGATCGGTCCACAAGCGCGAGATCCCTGAGCGGATTGCAAAAGGCCTGGCCAACCACCCGATCGGAGTCATCGTCTTAGCGCGCCTGGCGGTCGACAGCGCGTACCGCGGGCGGGGCCTGGGGAAGGCGCTCCTGTTTGACGCCCTCACGCGCATAGAAGCGGCCGCCGACATCGTCGCGGCGCGGGCGGTGATGGTTCATGCCATCGACGAAACGGCGCGGAGATTCTACGAGCATTTTGAATTCGAATCGTCCCCCGCGGATCCGTTTCAGATGCTCCTGCTCCTCAAGGATTTGCGCAAGGCGCTCCAGGACGCCCGGTAACAGCCTGCGGCAGTCGCGCGGCGGGCTGCGCGATAATTGGGAATAAACATTCATGTGGCTGCCTGGGATTGCCCTTTTCCTGCTTCTCTTATATGTCGCCATTCGCCTGATCGTGCGGCGGATGGTGTACGATCCGGTCCGCTTTCCGGTGGGCTGGTGGCACACGCAGGCGGAGTCCGGCGCGCGGGACTTGTGGCTGCGCTCGAGCGACGGCACACGGCTGCACGCCTGGTGGGTGGACGTCCCAGACAGTGAGATCGTGACGCTATACCTGCACGGCAATGGCGGCAACCTCTCGCACCGGCCAGGCCATCTGCTGGGGATGACGGCGGCGGGGTCGGCCGTGTTGATTTTCGACTATCGCGGCTATGGCAAGAGCGCGGGGCGCCCGAGCGAGCGTGGGATGTATCGCGACGCCGATGCCGCTTACGATTACCTGATTGCCCAGGGCTACCGGCCGGATCAGATTGTAGTGCATGGAGAATCGCTGGGGTCGGCCGTGGCGGCGGATCTGGCGTCGCGGCGCCGGTGCGGCGGCCTGGTATTGGAGTGCCCGTTCACTTCGCTGCGGGCTGAAGCGGCGGCGCTGGTGCCGGTAGTAGGGCCGCTGTTTGTGAGCGGTTTCGATACGCTGAAGAAGATATGCACGGTACACGCGCCGCTGCTGATCATCCACGGCGACCGCGATCGCGTGGTGCCTTACGCCATGGGCCGCGAGCTGTTCGAAGCCGCCAATAAGCCGAAGTCGTTCTGGACGGTCGAGGGCGCGGACCATACGGACATCGTCGAAGTGGCCGGGCCGCTGTACGCCGAGTGTTTGCGCACGTTTCACGAAGCGCTGCGGCCGCCACGGCGGGAGGCTACCCTGACCTGATATGAGCACGACTTACAACCGCATCGCGGGGCAGAGCGTGGAGCGCCTGGCCGCGCTCAGCGACGGCGTTTTCGCGGTGGCCATGACGCTGCTAGTGCTGGACGTGCGCGCGCCTGGCGTGGAAGCCATCCACGACGAGCGCGGCTTGTGGGCGGCGCTGGGCGCGCTCGGTCCGCGGCTCACGATGTGCGCCATGACGTTTATGACGCTGGGGATCTTCTGGGTCGGCCAACAAACGCAGTTGAATCACCTGAAACGTTCCGACCGCAGTTTGTCGTGGATGCACATCGTATTTTTATTCGCGGTTTCGATGACGCCGTTCTCGACTTCGCTGCTCGCGGGCTTCATGGCGTACCGCGCAGCGCTGCTCGTCTACTGGTTGAATATCGCGGTGCTGGGCGGCGCGCTCTACTTGAGTTGGGTGTGTGCTCTGGGACTGGGACTCGTGCGCGAGGATATTTCGCCGGAGGTGGCGGTCGCCATCAAACGGCGGATCGTGATCGCGCAGGCGCTCTACGCCTTCGGCGCGTCGCTGTGCTGGATCAGCACGTACGTCAGCATCGGATTTATCGTGCTGGTGCAGTTGTATTATGCGGTCGCGCCCCGGATACCGCGACGGGCTTAGCGGCGCAGCATGTCCTCGACCCAGGGCGGCGTGGCCTCCATCAGGCGCCCCAATTCCGGCTCGAGTTCTTCCATCTTGACCTTCATTTCCCAGGCCACCTGGCGGTAACTGAAGTGCCCTTTGACGCCGCTGCGCACGCGCGCGATGTATTCGGCTTCGGCGAAATCCATCTTGAACAGGAAGCGTCCGTGTGCGCCAAACGGCAGGAGGTAATGTGCGCCGGGAGCGGGGAGATGTTGCATGGTGTCGAGCGCCGATTCGATGGCCTCGCGGTAGATTTCCGCGGCGCCGGCTTCGACGATGAGCCCGGGCGTGTCGAAGCCCAGCCGGCCCGTGTAGCTCTGGCGGAACTTCTGGCAGCGGCGATGGCGGTGCAGGTCGCGATAGGCGCCGATGTCGATGGCCAGATCGTAGGCGTACAGTCCGCCGTGGAATCCGGCCAGCAGATCGTCGCGGCGGGTGCGGGATTGGAGCGCGGCGTCCAGCACCTCGGCGCGCTGCGCGGCGCTCCATCCGCGGGCTATTTCGTATAGCTCGCGAAAGGGGCGATCGGTGACCGGGTATAAGAGCGTGGCGACGATGTCGGCGGCGGTGTCGGACGGGCGAATCAGATCCACCCGTGGAGAGTCGCCGGCGGGCGAGGGCGGCAGGTTCTGTTCGGCCCAGCGGCGCAGATCCGTTTGCGCACGCGCCGCGAATTCGTCCGGCTCGGCGTGGCGCGCGAGCGTGGGCGCCAGGGGCTCACTGGCCGCCTGCGCATCCCACACGCAAGCCGGCTCGGCTGCACAAGTCTCCGCGATTTCGTTGCCCAAGTCGCGGAGCTCGGTATATTCGGATGCCCGCAGGCGACGGATCTGCTTTTCGAGCGTGCGAATGCTGGCCACCTGTCCGACGTTGGTGGGGATGCCCCAGAAGAGCAGGTAACGCGCCACGTCGAAGGCCCGCGCCGCGATGTTGCGGCGATAGGCTTCGGGCTTCATGTCATCGGGCCGCGGCAGGCGCGCGGCGAGACAATCGAAGGCCAGCTTGTTCACTTGCCCGTAGGCATCCAGCAGCTTTTGGCCGGCGGCCTGATAGCACGCAGCGGCTTCGCCGGTGAGTTCGGGCGGCGTGATAAATCCAGAGCGCGAGAAATCCTGATAGCGCGATGATTTGGCCTGGCCATCCCAGAGCGGCTCCTCTTCCACTTCGGTGGCGGCCAATTCGGAAAGTCCTTCGAAGCACAGCACGGTGTGTCCGAGGTCGGCGATCGAGGCGTGCCCGTACTGAAAGTAGAAGCTCTCCAGAAACTTCTGGGAGTCGTGCGTACGCACCCAGTCGAGCGAGTCGCGAATCGAATCCGGCGAGCGGCTGTAACGCGCCAGCGCGTAAGCGGATTTTTCCGGCGGCATCGGCGATACGGAAATCACGCGCTTGGGTTTGGATTCCGGCATGAAACAGCTATGATAACGGATTCGATGAAAATACGAATTCGCAGATTGCGGGAGGATGCCGCGCTGCCGGTGTATGCGCACGGACCCGAGGAAGACGCCGGCATGGACTTGCGCGCGGTGGAGGGCGCCGTGTTACAGCCGGGCGTGCCGCACCTGGTGGCGACGGGCCTGGCGATCGAGGTGCCGCCGGGATACGAGGCGCAGATCCGGCCGCGTAGCGGCCTCGCCGCGAAACACGCGATTACGCTGCCGAACAGTCCGGCGACCATCGATCCGGGGTATCGCGGCGAGATCCGCGTGATCCTGCTGAACCTCGGCCGCGAGCCGTACCAGATTCATCCCGGCGACCGCATCGCGCAAATGGTGATCGCGCGGTATGAGGCGATTGAATGGGAGGAAGGCGACCTCAACCAATCGCGGCGCGGCGAGGGGGGCTTCGGATCGTCGGGACGCTGAGGGGTTATCCTGAAGAGCGATGGCGCTTGAAGAGATCACCCCCGAATTGGCGCGGCTGAAAACGCTGATCGCGAATGTTTACCTGGTGGGCAAGCCGGGCGGAGCGTGGGTGCTGGTGGATTCCGGCACGCCCGGCAATGCCGCGCGTATTCGTGCGGAAGCGGAACGGCGCTTTGGAGCGAATGCACGGCCGGCCGCGATTCTGCTGACGCACGGCCACATGGACCACTCGGGCTCAGCGCTGGAGTTGGCCGAGGCGTGGGACGTTCCGATTTATGCACAGCGGCTGGAGCGGCCGTTTCTCACCGGCAAGTCGGCTTATCCGCCCAAAGATCCCACCGCGGGCGGCGCGTTCTCGTTCCTGTGCCGCTTCTTTCCCAGCACGCCGCCGGATCTGGGCAGCCGTCTGCACGACCTTCCGGAAGGCGGCGAAGTACCCGGCCTGAGCGGCTGGCGCTGGTATTTCACGCCGGGGCACGCGCCCGGCCACGTGGTGTTTTTTCAGCCGGACGAAGCTATCCTACTGGCGGGCGATGCGTGCGTGACGATGGACCTGGACTCCTGGGCGGGAATGGTGAGCGAGGCACCTGTGATCTCGCGTCCGCCCGCGCCGGTCACTTACGATTGGGAACTGGCGCATCATTCCGTGAAGCTGTTGGCCGATCTGCGGCCGAAGGTGCTGGCTTCCGGCCACGGCAAACCGATGAGCGGCAGCGCGCTGACCGCCGGGCTCGAGGAAAGGGCGCGGAACTTCCCGCGGCCGCAACATGGACGCTACGCCACCCAGCCTGCGCGCGCGGACGAGACCGGGGTCACGTTTGTGCCCCCGCCGGCGCCCGATCCGCTGCCGAAGGTAGCGTCGACCGTGGGGCTCGCGGCGCTGGCAGTGACCGCCGTGGTGGTGATGTCACGCCGTGACGGCGGCCGGTAACTTACTCGACGACGCCGTGAATCTTTAACTGCACTAACTGATCGGTAGAAAAATTCTTATAATCCGCCGCCTGCAGCCGTTGAATCATGGCCGTAGTTACCCCGTGGATTTGTAGCTGGATCGGATCGTTGACTCCAGCGTGTCCGTGTCCCATGGCACGGAGCTGGTTGACAAAATCGCTAGTCACGCGGTGGATGCGCAGGCAAGCTGATCGAGTAACAGGCGATGATCGCCAAGCTCGTCGAGCTCCTTGATATAGGTGCGCGAGACATTGTGGACGGCCAATAGAAATGGAAGCAGCGCCCAACCGGGGGCTTGGCCAACCGGCCGGTCGAGTAACTGCTGGATTGCCGTCATGCCAGGGGATCCTTTCCTTTTTCGAACTTGTCGAGCATCTGGCGCATTTCGGTGATCTCGCTGGCCGAGGCTTTGCGGCCGGAGAGCGCCTGCATCATCAGTTTGGACGGCGAGCCCCCGAAGGCCCTATCCAACAGGTCGTGGACAAGCTGCCGCTGGGTTTGCCCGGGCGCCCGCCTGGCTTTGTAGACGTGCGCGCGGGCGGATTCGTCCCGCTCCACGAGCCCCTTGGCGGCCATGATCTGCATCAGCTTGAGCACCGTAGTGTAGCCGGTGCCGCGTTCGCGCGCCAGGGCGGCATGGACGTCGCGCACGGTGCTGGGGCCGCGCTCCCAGAGGACGCGCAGGATTTCGAGTTCGGCCGCGGTGGGCCGGGGCGGCTTGAAGCGTGGCATCTGACCTGAACTTACTACGAAGATATTCGTATTTTCAACGAAGAGTTTCGTAGATCAGGCGGGACGCGCCGTTTTGCGGCCCCGCCAAACGTGTTGCGGTACCGTCAGTACCAGGTCACGTCATAGGACAAATGGATGTCTGCCGCGGATCGCCGGAGGCTCCCAATGCCAGGGGATAACCCAATGATCCTCTGGAAGTTAGCGGCTCGTTCGGAGACCTGCAAAAAGTCCTTTCGAAAGCCCGCGGAGGCGCCCGCGGCGCGTGCGGAATCAGGTGGCCGGGAGGAGTATGACATAGTGTAAAAAAAATGCTGCACAACATATTGTTGGTGTATACTGTCCAGAGTCTGGGTTCAAGAAATCGCGGCTGCGGTTACGATCGGAGGGGCATCTGTCTGCAAATCGAGGAGATTCCGGATTTACAAACCGGCCGATAACTGGACGCGCAAGTTTTCCCGAGGCCGGACAACAGGAGAAATAATGATTCGAAAGTTCAGTACCTCTTTGCTAACAATCGCTGCGCTTGTGCCGGTTGTAGGTATTGCCGGTCGCGCCGCTTCCTTGCCGCCATTGACGCGTAATATCAGTGACGCAGTCGTAAATGGTCAGGCGAAAGTCGTCGGACATATGCCGGCGAACCAATCGATGCGCATCGTATTCGTTCTGCCGCTTCGCAACCAGCCGGCGATGACCAGCCTGCTGCAGAGCCTCTACGATCCGACCAGCCCTTCGTTCCACAAGTTTCTGACGGTGGAGCAGTTTACCGACCAGTTCGGTCCCACGCAAGCGGATTATGACGCGTTGGTCAGCTTCGTGCAAAATAAGGGTCTGCAAGTCGCCGCTACTTCGCGTAACCGCCTGAACCTGGACGTGACCGGATCGGTGGCAAGCATCGAGTCGGCGCTGCACGTGACCATGAATGTGTATCAGCACCCGACGGAGAGCCGCACGTTCTTTTCTCCGGACCGCGAACCCACTCCGGATCTGTCGATTCCCCTGTGGCGCATCGCCGGCCTGGACAACTATGACATACCGCAACCGGCCCTGGTGAAGAGACCGGACAATGCGCAGCCGGCTGCCACCACCGGCTCCTGCCCTTCAGCTTCGTTCTGCGGCAGCGACATGCGCGCCGCTTATTATGGGAACGGTCCGCTCACCGGCGCCGGCCAGTCGCTTGGCTTGCTGGAATACTACGGGACGGATCTCGCCGATCTGACCACCTATTTCACCAACGCGCACCAGACGAACAATGTTCCGGTCACGCTCGTTTCGACGGATGGCACCAGCACGAGCTGCGTCTACCCGTCTTGCGACGACACCGAACAGACTCTGGACATGACGCAGGCAATCGGCATGGCTCCCGGCCTGGCCCACCTGATCATGTACGTGGGATCGACGGATTCGGCGATCCTGAACGGGATGGCCACAGGCAGCCCACTGTGCGCACAGTTGAGCGCCTCCTGGACCTGGCGTCCGGCCGACCCGACCACGGACGATCCGTACTTCCAGGAATTCGCGATGCAGGGCCAGAACTACTTCAACGCGGCCGGCGACAGCGCCAAGTGGGGCAAGCGCTCCGAGATTTGGCCGTCGGATGACGAGTACGTCACTTCGGTGGGGGGCACCGATCTGAGCACTGCCAGCGCCGGCGGCCCGTGGGCTTCGGAGACGGCGTGGGCGGACGGCGGCGGCGGCATTTCGCCCAACAGCGTGGCGATTCCGTCCTGGCAGGTGGCGACCGCGGCGGGCTGCTCCAATTGTTCGCAGACTCTGCGCAACGGTCCGGACGTTTCGGCCAACTCCAACTACACCTTCTACGTTTGCGCCGATCAGACAACCTGCACCGCCAACGAGTACGGCGGCACCAGCTTTGCCACGCCGATGTGGGCGGGCTACCTGGCTCTGGCGAATCAGCAGTCGGTGGCCAACAGCGGGACCACACTGGGCTTCATCAACCCGACTCTCTACACCACGGGTCTGGGCTCGAGCTACACCACCAACTTCCACGACATCACCAGCGGCAGCAATGGTTATTCGGCGACGGTTGGTTATGACCTGGCCACCGGTTGGGGCAGCCCGAACGGCTCGGCTCTGATCACGACGCTGGTGGGCGGCTCGACGCCTCCGGGCTTCTCGATCTCCGCGAGCCCGTCGACCGTTTCGATCGCGCGCGGCCAGTCCGGCACTTCTACCATCACCAGCACGGTGACGGGCGGCTTCAGCTCCGCGATTGCGCTGACCGCTAGCGGCCAGCCGTCCGGCGTGACGGTCAGCTTCAACCCGACCTCCATCACCGGCGCGGGAACTTCGACGATGACGATCGCCGTCGGCTCCTCGGCCGCCGCGGGCAGCTACACGATCACGGTGACCGGCAAGTCGGGCAGCATCGTCGAAACGACGACGGTGGCCTTGACGGTGACCTCGCCGAACTTCAAGATCACGGCGAATCCGACCACGCTGAACGTTCCGCGCGGCACTTCGGCGACCACGACCCTGACCACGCAGGTCGGCAACGGCTTCAACTCGCAGATCGGTCTGTCGGTGTCGGGCCAGGAAGCCAACATCTCCATCACTTTCGGCACCAACCCGATCCCGGCGCCGGGTTCGGGCACCTCGATCATGACTGTTAGAGTGAGCAAGGCGGCTGTTACAGGCACCAACACCCTGACCATCACGGCCAAGGGCGGTGGTATTACGCATACGACCACAGTCACTCTCAACATCCAGTAGTAAAGCGTAGTCGCGTGTTTTTCCAGGCCGGACCGTCACTGGTCCGGCCTTTCTTATTTCTGAAGGAACGCGAGCAGGGCGGTTCCGATGGGGCTGCCCCAGCCGGTGCAGGCGTCCCACCCGGAAGCGGCGGAATAGGCGCCATTGTTGCCCGACGTGATGTCGCGAAAGCCGGATTGCGCGGCCGGCGCGTAGATCTGCGGATTGAGGAAGCCGACGGGTTTGCCGAGCTGCTGGTTGAGCAGCGCGACCAGGGCGGCCCAAAGCGGCGCGACGGCGCTGGTTCCGCCAACGACGATGGACTGGCCATCGACTGTGATCTCATAGCCCGTGGCCGGATCGGCATCGCCGGCGACGTCCGGCACTCCGCGGCCCGCGAATCGGGACGCGTTCACCGAAACAGGAACACCCGCGGATGTTTGGTAGGACGGCAAGGGAAACGTCTCACTAACACCGCCGCCGGTAGCTCCGCCGTCCGCCCCATCATTCCAGACGGTCTCGCTCTGAATGGTTCCGTTCGAGCCGGCCAGGCGCGTGCCGCCGCAGGCGAGGACGTTGGGGCTGGAGGCGGGGAAATCCACGTAGGCGTTGCCATCCGTCTCGCCATCGCTCGAACCGTTATCGCCCGCGGCCACGCAGATGGTTACGCCGAGCGCCTGCGCATCCTGGAAGGCTTGATCGTAAGATTGCATGGCCTGTTGGGTCCAGGTTGGCTCGGGGCCACCCCAACTGATGGAGATGACGTTCACGTTGTGCGCCTGATCGTGGATGGCGGTGGTGATGGCATCCAGAAAACCTTGGGAAGTATTGCCGGCGAAATAGACGACGATGGACGCGCCGGGCGCGATGGCGCCGGCCACTTCGATATCCAGACCAACCTCGCCATCCGCGCTGTTGGGATCGCCGGAGGGTTGGTTGCTGCCCCCATCGACGGAGACCGATGTGACGCTGGGCACGGGAAGGTTCAGCGCGGAAAAGAACGCGGTCAAATCGGAATCGTTGTAGCCGCCGCCGAGCTCGATGATGCCGATGGTCTGGCCCGCACCGTTGCCGGCGGACGGAAAACGGTAAAGCGCAGCGACGGCAGGCGGGTTGTAGGAGGTATCCCCGGCGGCTCGGGCGCGAATTGCAGGCCGGGTGCGGAAGTGAGCGCGCGCCTGAGGCCGCGTATCGAGGCCGAATACGCCCCCGATGATGCCCTCCAGGTCAGCAGGAATGGTCAACTCGCCGGTGCGTAGCCGGAAGTAATGGCTATCTATGGTGGCCGTCTGTAAGTTCGCTTCGAACGCCTGCGCGACATCGGCGACCCTGCCCAGCAGGGTCATGCTGCGGCGCCCGGGGTGCACGTCGACCACTTGCAGGTTATGACGCGCGGCGAACCGCCGGACGCTTTCGACGTCCTCCGGGCCGGCTCCGTGACGGCGCGCGAATTCTTCCCGGCTCAGGTAATGACCGGGAGAAGGCACGGGCAACGGGGCCCGCCGCCGTAACATTAATGTAATGCGCATGGCTTGTTCCGGGTCGGCAGGGCCGGCCACGCGAGCGCCGCGCGGGAGACCGATCCGACTGCCTCGCAGGGCGACTCGGTTGGAAGACATAGCATCAACTTTACCGCAACCGATTCGGGCCGGTTGCTTTCCGGGCGGCGCCTGCATGAGAATGCTTGGTGATGGACAAGGTCTTTCATTTCGACTCTCCGCGCGAGGAATATCACGCGGACGCGGCGGTGGTCTGGTGCTTCGATCACCGGTTCAACCTGGGGTTCGCCAAGTTTCTGAAGCGCAGCGGCATGGCGACGGTGGATGCGATCAAGCTGGCAGGCGGCGCGAAATCGCTGGCATCGCCGGAACGCGAGACGGACCGCGAGTTCGTGCTGGGGCAACTTCAGAAGTCCGTCCGTCTGCACGGGACCAGAAGGGTCATTCTGATGGTGCATTCGGATTGTGGCGGCTACGGGGGCCTGGCAGCTTTCGGCGGCGATCCGGCGGCCGAAGCGAAACATCACGAGGAAGAACTGCGGCGCGCGGCGGATTATGTGGCGCAACAGATCCCGGAGATTGAAGTGCAGGCTTACTTCGCGGACTTCGAGGGAGTGTGGGCCGTGGACCTTACGCCGGTCACGGCCCAATAAAGGGGACTACTCGCCTAAGATCTCTTTCACCAGGCGGTCGGCGTGATATAGCTTGCGCAGCGCTTCCGTCATGGCGGCGGTGTGCACGGCAACGGCGCGATTCGCGGTGCTGTCATAGACGAAGTCGCCCACCAGCGACTCGATATTGCCGTCGAAGATCAAGCCGACTAACTCGGCGTTGCGGTTGATTACCGGCGAGCCGGAGTTACCGCCGATGATATCGTTGGTGGTGACGAAATCGAGCGGCGTCGAAAGGTCCAGCTTGTCGCGGTTTTCTTTGTAGCGCGAGGGCAGATAGAACGGGCCTTCGAAATCGAAGCTGGTGGCGCGGTCCCAGAGACCGTAGAACGTGGTCTTGTAGGGCGCTTTGGTGCCGTTCATGGGATAGCCTTTCACCTGCCCATACGAGAGGCGCAGGGTGAAGGTGGCGTCCGGGTAAGTGGTCTTGCCGTAGGCCGCGAAACGCGCCTTACCGAGTTGCTCACCGGCGGCTTCTTCCACACTCTCGACGTTATCCTGTTCCCACTTGATCATTTCGCGGCGCAGCGGATCGAGCTGGCGCTCAAGCACGATCATGGGATCGGCCGAAGCATCCACGGCGGCCTGTCCGCCCTCCACCAACTGCTTGCGGAAGGCCGCATCGCGCAGCTTGGTGCCGTTGATCAGCGCGGTGGCCGCTTCCTTAGGGGAGCGGCCATCCAGGACGATCTTGAGGAACGGATCGTCCGCGCCGAGTTCGGCCACGTCCTCTTCGAGCGCGCCGGTCATGCGGGCGATCTCCATCCCGGGATAAACTGGCGCAGGCGAAAAGAGGCGGAAACGCAGCGACTGTAATTGCGCATCGTGATAGCCGGGCAGGCGTTCGCCATCCGGCTTCTTGATCTCGGCCACGTAATCGACGATGGTGGCGGCAGTGTTGGCGAGCTGCGAATCGGTACTGCGGAACATCCGCGTTTTGACCCGGGGCTCGGCTTTGCGGATGGCCTCCGCAATGGCCGCCCAAGCGCTGCCGTAGGCTTGCTTCCACTCGGGGTTGGCGTCCACCTTGGCCTTGAAATCGGCCTCGTCCTTGACCTTCTTATCCATCACGTTCTTGTCGAGCAAGCCCTGGTAGCGCCCTTCGTATGCCTTGATGGAGTTCTGCAGGCCGAAGATCATGGAGGCCGCCTCGCGAGTTTGCTCCGCGCCCAGCTTCGAGAAATCTTCCATCACGGCCACGCGGTGCTTCAGCAACTTCAGGATGGCCGGCTCGAAATAATCGCGCTCGAACGCGAGCTGCGCCATAGTATCCAGGCGCTGCGTACTGCCGGGATTTCCGGGCACAAAGACGAGTTCACCATCTCCGGCGCCTTTGGGATTCCATTTCAAGTAGTCTTTGCTGTCGATCGGCTTGCCGTTCTCGTACACGCGGAACAGGGCCATATCGAGGTCGTAGCGCGGATAAGTGAAGTTATCGGGGTCTCCGCCGAAGAAAGCGGCCTCTTCCTCGGGCGCAAATACCAGCCGTACATCGGTGTACTTTTTGTAGCGGTAGAGCCAGTATTCGCCGCCCTGGTAGAGCGTGACCACGTCCGACCGGAGGCCGGTCTTCTGGAGACTCTCGCGCTCGATTTCGGCGATCACGGCCCGGCGTTTATCGAACTCTTCTTCCGGCGTTTTGGCGCCCTTGAGGGCGGCCAGCACGCGGTGCGTGACATTCTCCGTCGAATCGAGCACGTTGACTTCGAGATCAGGCGACTTCATTTCTTCCTCGGGAGTCGCGGCGTAGAATCCGTTCTTGACGTAGTCATGCTCGGCGGTCGAATTCTTTTGCAGTTGCCCGCGCGCTACGTGGTGATTGGTCAGCAGCAGGCCATGTGGGCTGACGAAGGAGCCGGAGCCGCCGTCATTCAAGCGAACGCAGGACAGCCGCACGTGGTCGAGCCATTGCTGGGTGGGTGTGAAATGGTACTTCTCCTCCAGTTGCTTGACGGGCGGATTGTCGAACGTCCACATGCCTTCGTCGGCGGATGAAGGCAGGCAAAACAGGAGGATACCGGAAGAAGCGATAGCCGCGGCCAGGCGGCGGATTTGGGGTGTATGCATGACAAACTCCAGATTGGACGAACTTTCATTATAGGCCGCAAACCCGAGAGCACAGTTTCGGATATACAGATCTTATAAATGCTACAATTGCGGAGTCGCGAGAGAGATATGGACAAAGACAGCTTGTTTCTGCGCAACCTGCTGGGCAAGCGGGTGCGGATCGTGGCTGTGGATGAGGATGACCTGCCGCCGCTGACGTTGCGGGAGGTTTCCAGTCTTGGCGTGGTGGCCGAGGATTCGGTGGGTATGCACTTTTATCCGTGGACTGAAATCGTGGAGATCAGCCCGGCCAGAAATGGGACGGTGGACTGGGCGCCGCTGTCAGAGGTGCATTGAGCGAGATTCGGGAGCTGACGGCGAACGATGCAGCGGGGTGGTGGCGCCTGCGCCTGGAAATGCTGGAGCGGGAGCCGCAGGCCTTCGGTTCGTCGGCTGAAGATCACCGCAAGACTGCTGTCGAATCGGCGGCGGCGCGCATTGCTTCGGCGGGACCGGGAAGCTTCATCCTGGGCGCGTTCATGGCGGGCGAACTGGCTGGGGCGGCCGGGTTTTATCGCGAGCAGGAATTGAAGTCCAGGCACAAAGGGCACGTTTGGGGCGTCTACGTGGCCGAATCGGCCCGCGGCCGCGGCATCGGACGCGACTTGATGCGCGAGTTGATCGCCAAGGCAGCGCGAGAGCCCGGCCTGCGGCAGATCATCCTTACGGTAACCACCGAGCAGTCAGCGGCCCGCCGGCTTTATGAGTCCCTCGGATTTGTCCGGTTCGGCCGTGAGCCCCGCGCGCTCGAGATCGACGGCCGGTATGTGGACGAAGAGTACTACCTCCTGATGCTGGCTTAGCATCCCACGCTACAATCGAATTAATTCCGGCATGGCCATCGATGTCAAGACCGTCCCCCGCGTGCATTCTTTTTTCTCGCGGCGCGGCGCGCTTTCGAAATGGCACCCGAACTACGAATACCGGCCCGGGCAGCTTGCCATGGCCGAAGCGGTGGAATCCGCGCTGGC
>DATKNQ010000030.1:0-7589 GCA_035541265.1 Bryobacteraceae bacterium | reverse complement strand
TCCACCAGCTTCAGCCCGGCGCGCCAGTCGTCGCGTTCCTTGGCCTCGAAGGCCTCGGCCGTGCGCGCATCGATGTATGCGGTCACGTTGGCGGCGCGCGCTCCGGGCGAATGGTCATCGGCCGGGATGATGATCTCGGTTAATTCATCGAGCAGCGCGAATTCGGCAGGCGTGAAAAACTTCGGCTCGCCGGTGACGGCGAATGCGGCCGGAGCCGCCAGCGCGGCCCCCGCGCCGATCTTGATGAGATCGCGGCGATTGATTGGATACGGCATCAGACATTCCCCTTCTGCATTTCGTCAGCCAGGTGATCGCAGGAGCGCCAGCACAGCGCCATAATCGTCCAGGTCGGATTCTGGCACGACGCGCTGACGTGCGTACTGCCATCCACCACCAGCAGATTCTTCACATCGTGCGCTTGCTGGAACTGGTTCACAACGGATTTCTTGGGATCGGTGCCCATGCGCGACGTGCCCAATTCGTGGATCGAGTAGCCCTCGGTCAGAATCTTACGGCTGACGCTGAGCACCTCGATGCCGGCCTCTTCGAACATCTCGCGCGCGGTGTCCGCCATGTCGGCGGCCATCTTTTTTTCGTTGTCGCCGAACTGGATGTGGAAGCGCAGCACGGGAACGCCCCAGCGGTCTTTCACCATGGGGTCGAGCTCCACGTAGTTTTCGTAGCGGGCCAGCACTTCGCCGAAGCCGCCCATGCCGACGAAAGCGCCGGCATAGTCGCGCACGGTTTTCTTATATGCGGAGCCGAAGCCCGGCGTGCTGTAGGCGTTGTCGGGGAACATGCCGGTGCCGCTGCTGCCCTCGAAACCGTAGCCGCGCAGGAAGTTGGGATTGCGGTCCTTCAGATTCCGGAAGCGCGCCAGGTAGAAGCCGCCGGGACGGCCATCGTCGAGCGTGCGCGGCTTGCCGATCAGCGTTTTGTCCAGGCCGTTGACGCCCGGCCCCATCAGGTGTTCGCAAAAATAATGGCCGACGCATCCGCTGGAGTTGGCGATGCCGTTGGGATAGAGGCTGGACTTCGAAAGCAGCATCAGGCGCGCGGATTCGAGCGTGGAGGCCGCCAGCAACACGGCACGGCCCTTCGCCGTGTAAGTCTTGCCCGTATCGGTATCGATGAAGGAAACGCCGCTGGCTTTGCCGGTATTCTTATCGACGGTGACTTCGTTGACCGTGGCATTGGTGCGGATGGTCAGGTTGCCCGTGTCGAGCGCGGGGTAGATCAGGCCAGTGGGTGAATCGAAAGCCGCGTGGATGTCGCAGCCGCCCACGCGCCGGTCGCACGCGCCCCGCCCATAGCAGCGGCTGCGGTACTTGTTGTGCTTGAGTCCGTCGGTGGTGACGCCCGCGCGATAGGGCGTGAGCACGCGTCCGCTCCTGGCCAGGCTTTCGCGCAGCTTCACCTCGGCCGGATTGAGCCGCGTGGAGCGCTGGAAGATGCTGTCGGGCAGGTAGTCGAGGCCTTCCTTGTGGCCGGCGATGCCCAGGTACAGATCGACCTTGTCGTAGTAAGGCTCGATATCGGCGTAAGAGATGGGCCAGTCTTCGCCGAAGCCGTCGCGCGAGGCGGCTTTGAAGTCGTAGTCGGAGAGGCGCAGCGCCAGGCGGCCCCAGATGTTGGTCTTGCCGCCCAGGCAGCGCGCGCGCACCCACGCGTAGCGCGTGCCGGTGAACGGATGGTCTTTCTCGTCGACCACGATGTCTTTGGCGTAGTCCGATCCGTTGCCGTCTTCGACGTAGGAGTAAACGTGCTTGTAGGGCGAACCTTTGGCGTAAGGCGGATTGCGGATGGCGTATTCGCGGCCGGAGAGCGCATGGCAATCCGGCGGCATGTCGCCGCGGCGGGGATGGTCGTAGGGCCATTCCATCGAGCGCAACTCTTTATTGATGTTCAGCTTCTGGCCGGCTTCGAGCAGCAGCACCTGCATGCCGTGCGAGGTGAGAACATGGGCGGCCATACCGCCCGCCGCGCCCGAGCCTACGATGACCGCGTCATAGGTCCTCTTCAAATCGACTTCGCCGGATTTCTCCGCGGGTAAGAACATGTAGGTCCTCTTGAGTGCGTATGTTCCTATCGTAGAACACCGGGGCGGGCACTGCATCGGCGTGATACATTGTAGAGTCTAATCGACGGATGCGAAACGTAATCATCATTGGGTCCGGCTGCGCCGGCAACACCGCGGCGGTTTACACGGCGCGCGCCAATCTGAAGCCGCTGGTGATCTCGGGAAAGCACGCCGGCGGGCAGTTGTCGATGACCACCCTGGTGGAAAACTTTCCGGGCTTCCCGGAGGGCATCCAGGGGCCGGACCTGGTGGAGAACATCAAGAAACAGGCCGAGAATTTCGGCGCCGAGTACATGCACGGCGACGTGATCGATACCGAACTGGGCAGCCCTCCCTTCCGCATCAACGTGGAAGGCGAGTGGATCGAGACGCGGACCCTGATCGTGGCATCCGGCGCCTCGGCGCGCTGGCTGGGTCTCGACTCGGAGCAGAAACTCATCGGGCACGGCGTCAGTTCCTGCGCCACCTGCGACGGCTTTTTCTATCGCGGCAAAAAGATCATGGTGGTGGGCGGCGGCGACTCGGCCATGGAAGAGGCGAATTTTCTGACGCGATTCGGCTCGGAAGTGGCGCTGGTGCACCGGCGCGATCAGTTTCGCGCCTCGAAGATCATGCTGGATCGGGTGCGCCACAATCCCAAGGTCAAGCTGATGACGAACACTGTCGTCGAGGATGTTCTCGATCCGAGCCAGCATGTGGTCACCGGCGTCCGCCTAAAGAATGTGGCCACCGGCGCGGTGTGGGAGCAGGCCGTGGACGGCTTCTTTGTGGCCATCGGCCACATTCCGAACACGGCGGTGTTCAAGGGCCAGATCGAGACCGACGCCGACGGCTACATCCTCTCGAAGGGCGGCGCGAAGACCAATATTCCAGGCGTGTTTCATGCCGGGGATGTGCAGGATCGCGTGTACCGGCAGGCCATTACGGCGTCCGCCGCAGGTTGCATGGCGGCCATGGAAGCCGAGCGGTATCTGGAGGCGGAGGGACATTGATGATCGAGCGATTGAGTCCGCCGGGCGTGCCCGCGCCGCGGGGACCTTATTCACCGGCTGTGCGGGCGGGCGATTTCATATTCGTATCCGGACAGGTGCCCGTAGATCCGGCCACGAACCAGGTGCAATTGGGCGATATCCAACACGAGACGCGCATGGTACTCACCAACATCAAGCGCATTCTGGAAGGCTCCGGCGCTTCCATGGCCGACGTCGTGAAGTGCTCGGTGTTCCTGGCCGATGGCAAAGATTTCGGCGCGATGAACGAGGTCTACACGGAGTTCTTCGGGGCAGATAAGCCCGCGCGAACGACGGTGGCCTGCCAGTTCGCTATGCCGGGGCTTAAAGTGGAAATCGACTGCGTCGCGTACCATCCGGCGAAGTAGAGAAAGCCGGGGGGATAGTACCCAGTACCCGTTCGAGTTGGCTCGTTTGCCGGGGGTGAATTCCAGTGCTAAGGTATAGGAATTCTGTTGCCCCTATGATCCGATTCAATTCCGAGCGTTTGGCCTTGCTAGCGGCCGTGCTGGGACTGATATCCGTGGCGCCGACCATGGATGCGCAGACCTTATGTCCGGAGGCGCCCGCGGCGGGCATGGCGCCGTGCATCTTGAGTTCGCAATACGGCAATCCGCCCTACGACAATCAGCGTCAGTCACACAATCGTTACGAAACGCTGCTCACGGCGCCGAACTTACAGAACGGCACGAGTCTCAGTCCGGCGGCCTTCTCTCCGCTGCTGGTGGAACCGGGGCCCGGCGGAGCCAGTAAACCCATCAATCCGGTTTACGCGCAGCCGCTGTATGTCGCGGGCATTTCGGTCGCGAGTAACCTGGCGCAGAACTGCAATAACCTGCTGGTAAACGGCAATCCCGCTTGTAACATGCTGCTGGCAGTTACTCTCTACGGTAGTGTGTGGGCCTGGAACGCGGATACGGGGGCAGTGATTTGGAATCGAACCGGCAAAGTACAGGGCGGCGTTTTGAACTATCTTTGGTACGAAGATTGCGGTCAAACGGCCAGCATTGTCTCGCCGATCGGCAGCGTGCCATTCGCGGGCATCGTTTCGACGCCGGTAATCGATGTAACGGGCACGGCGCCGTTGATGTACGTGGTCAGCGCGTGTTCTACGGGCGGTACGGCTCCGGCGACGGAATGGTTTTTGCATCAGTTAAATCTTCAGACTGGGCAGGATAATAGCCCGTCTGTCGAGATCGCGAGTCCTAACAGCAACCAGACGGACGAAGCGCTCCCGGAATCGACGCCGGTGCAGTTTCAGGGCGCGCAGGCCATCCAGCGGTCCGGTCTGTTACAGGTGAAAGTAAGTACCGCCACGCCTTCGCAACTAATCTATATTGCCTTCGGAGCGGCGGTGAGTGAGTCGGCCAATCCCTACCATGGGTGGGTATTCAGTTATACGACGACAAAAGCCGGCGCGCTGAATCCCAAACCGATGGCCGCGTTCAACGACACACCTTTCGCTCCCGGCCCGGGCAACACGGGCGTGCCTGCTTGCACGGCCGGCTGCACCTGTACCGGAGGATGTACGCCCAGTTGCGTGATTACGGGCTACTCCAATGCGCCGAACTGGTGCGGGCACGGCGGCGGCATATGGATGTCCAGCCGCGGCGGCGCCGCCAGTTTAGACGCGAACGGGAATTCGCACGCCTTCTTTGGATCGGGCAATGGCGCGTTCCAACTGAATTCGACGCAGACCGCGGTGGCGAACTTTGGCTCCAGCGTCCTGGATTTTCAGTTACCGGCAGGTGGCAAGCCCACCGGAACGCCTTCCAGTAACTACTTCACTCCCAAGGGCGGTTCCAAAGTAGTCTTCACGGCGTCGCTGCTCGGCAAGACGAACTGCGGCACAGCCGCGGCGCCGGCCCCGTGCCCCTACACGTTTGAGTCGTTGAACCAGAATGACTGGGATATGTCGACCAGCGGAATTCTGTTATTCAGCGACAATAGCCAGAACCAGTGGCTCGTGACCATCGACAAGACCGGCATCGGTTACATGCTTCCGCAGTTCAGCCTGGGCGGCTATCAACAGAACGATCCGAATAGCTGGCAGTTTGGCGCCGCTTCGTCGCTGTGCTGGACGCTGCCGGTGGCGGCTTACGATAATTGTCATCGGGTGACCAGCATGGCGCTGTATCAGGATGCCGACGCGGTTGGTACACCTTACTATTTATATTACTGGCCCTTTTCAGAACAGCTCACCGGCGTCCAGGTATCGAACAATACCGCCGTCAATCCGCCGGGCACGGTAACCGTCAAGGGAACGACGCTCTACGGGCATAGCACTCAGTTCACGAAGTGGTTAGTGGCCGGCGATCAGCTTACTATCAACACCACACCGCCTACCACGGTTACGGTGCTCAATGTCGGATCGGACACCTTGCTGGCCATATCTCCGGGTGTCAATGTGACATCCCCGGCGACATTCAGTTACAAAGGCTACCTGGTGAATCCCATCCATCCAGCGGTATCCTCCGGTCCGACGAATGCGTCTTACCCGGGTGGCGCGCTGGCGATCACGTCGAATAACGGCAGCGGAGGCGTTCTGTGGGCTCTGACTACTCTCCAGACGCAGCCGGCTGATCCGCCTACGCAAGAGTGTCCTACGTTTACCGCGATGCTCAACGCCTACGATGCGCCAACCCTGAACGAGCTGTGGTCGAGCTGGAATTCACAAACAGGTTGTGAAGGAGGCTGCTTCAACATTGCGGTTCCGGCGCCAGCGCCGGCTTGCGCCGCGGCCGCTGCCACATTCGGCCTGCCGACTGTCGTCAATGGGAGTATCTACATTCCTGCCTATAACTTCACGGCTTCGGGCCGGTCCGGCATTCAGGTGTTCTGCGGCACCGGATCAGCTGCCTGCGCCACGCAGTAGCTGAAGGCAGGAAGGCATCAGCATGCGTATTCCAGGCCGCAGCGCGAGCGGACTGCTGGCGCTGTCCCTTACTGTCAGCGTGGCTATCGCTGCCTCTCCCGCATACCAGGTGATCGTATACATGAATCAGCTCGGCCAACCGGCCGGGGTGACGGAGGGCGACCCGCAGGTCTTCTATTCGATTTCGGTGAATCCTCCGCATACGGCTTTCTCGGTGACCCCGCAGGGCGTAATTACCAGCCTGGCGAGCTTCGCGAACAGCGATCATATCCAATCGCTGTTGATCGGCGGCGCGAACGGCCGCTTCTATTCCACGGTCGAACCGCGCAACGGCGCGGCGCGCCTCTTTTCGGTCACATCCGCCGCGGATAGTAAGAAGCTATACGCGCCGCTCGACGAGGTTCCGATTCTGACGCAAAGCCTGCCGGACGGCGCGTTTCTGGGAATCGCGGTGAAGGGCGACATTTGGCAACTGATCAAGTCCGGCTTGGACGGTAATCTGACGCCGCTCCACCGGTTTCCGCCCGGGGAACGCTTGGCAAATACTGCAATTTACGCGGCGGACGGCAGTTACTACGGGGTTTCGGTCTTGCCCGATTACGCGGGATATGTGTATCGTGTGACTCCCTCGGGCGAGCTCACCAAGTTACTCAGTTTTCCAGCTCGGACCTTCGGCAAGTTCGTGGGCGACTATATGGCGCCGCTATTACAGGCGAGTGACGGTAACTTCTATGGCGTCACTCCTACCGGCGGCGAGCACGGCACCGGAACGATTTATAAGTTGACTCCCGGCGGCCGCAGCACGGTGCTGCGCACGTTTCCCGACAACCATAGCTCCATGCCGACAGCGCTGATCGAGGCGAGCGACGGTAATCTCTATGGCGCCACCCTGGGCGTCTACAACGCGGGCGGCCACAGCCAGATTTTCCGGATCACCAAGACCGGCCAGTTCACGCTGCTGTACGCGATGCGCGATCTGCCCAGCGATGGCGGATGCCAATGCCAGCTCACCCAGGCGAGTGACGGGGCGATCTACGGAACGGCGCGCGTGGGCGGGAAATTCGGCGGCGGCGCGATCTTCAAACTGGAGGCAGGACTCGCGAAACCTGCGCCCGTGCTGAAGCATTTCGAACCGCAGTCGGGTGCGCCAGGAACTAAAGTGCTCATTTGGGGCGATCAGTTACTGGGCGCATCAATCCGTTTTCGCGGAATACCGGCCGCGAATGTATCGCAAGCCGGATCGCACTACATCTGGGCGACGGTGCCGGCGGGCGCCAGCACGGGCGTTATCGAGGCCGCCACGCCGGCCGGAACGGCCAAGACGCGCGCCGCCTTTATCATACGGTAACAGCTAAATTACTTCCAGCAAGGCCCAGCCGGGGAGTGAAGCGGGCTTATTGTTCAGAAACAAGATCCGGCGGGTCTTTGGGAACGGCAAGTTAGAACTGATTGCCTTACTATACCAGGAGATCTGCTGCAGGATCTGCCGGTAAGTCGCGTCAGTCGTATCCAGGAAGGCGCTCTTATTGAGTAAGCCGCCGCCCCAGCCGATTGAAAGAAGGCATTGCCCGGCTTCCCGCGCCGCGGCCAGACGCTGCTCCAGTTCCGTGATTTGCTGCCCGAG
>DATKNQ010000029.1:0-6211 GCA_035541265.1 Bryobacteraceae bacterium | reverse complement strand
CAACATCCGCATGTCGCCAAGCACTACCAGGCGCCGCAGCAGGAAGGCGGCGCGGGCGCGACCATCGTGGAACTCAAAGAGTGAGTCAGTACTTCGTGCCCGTCTTCGGCGCCTTGCCGGCTTTCCCTTGTCCGCCGAATGCCACGGGCGCTTGCGTCAGCGCATCGTCCAACGCCGCCCGCAGTACGGCGTTGTTCGGCTCGCGCCGCACGGCTTCTTGTAGTTCCGCAAGGCCCTCTTTCCACTGCCCCAAACGCAGCAGCGCCACCGCCAGGTTCACGCGGATACCCACGTGGTCCGGCAACAGATCGAGCGCCGCTTGATACTTCTGCAATGCGCCGCGCACATCGCCCGCCTTCTCGAGATCCGCGCCCTGATTGTTCAGCTCGATTCCGGTCACCGCGTTTTGATCGCGCTTATCCTTGTTCCGCAACAATTCCGCCAGTTTTTGTTTGATGGCGGCGGCTTGCGCGTCCTGGCCATCGGCACGCAGCGCGCGCTGCAACTGGTATAGGATGCTCTGATCGTTGGGATCGAGGCGCGCCGCTTGCTCCAGATGCTCGACTGCCTGGTGCGCCTGCCCCTGACTCAAGTACTCCGACCCGAGCCGCGTTTGCGCGACGCTGTCGTCCGGCGCCAGCGTCACCGCGCGTTCGAAAGCCGCCAGCGCGCCCGCATCGTCCAGCAGCGTTTTGCGCGCCTGTCCCAGGTCCGACCAGGCCTCCGGAAAGTCCGGTCGCAGCTCCACAGCCTCCTGCAAATGCGCGGCCGCTTTCTTCACCTCGCTCTGCGCCGTGCAGACTTTGGCCCGCAGATAGTGCGCGTACGCCGCGTCCTCCTGCCGCCCCAGCAGCTCGATCGCCCGATCCAGGTGCGCGGCGGCAGACTCCAGTTCGCCCGCTTCCAGCAGCACCAGGCCCAGATTGACCTGCGCCGTCGCGAACCGGGGATTGAGCGCCACAGCCTTTTCAAAAGGTCCACGCGCCGACTTGCTGTCGCCAAACGTGTTGTACGCTTCGCCCAGAGCGTTCTGCGCTTCGGCCGATCGCGGTCGCTGGCGGACGGCTTCCGTCAATTGTGCAATCGAGCCCGTGCGGTCGCCTTCCTCCTGCAGAATGCTGCCCAGCAGCAAGCGTGCGTCAGCATCGTTCGGGTTTTTCTTGACGATGTCGTACAGCAGCCGGATAGCCTGCGGGCGCTGCCCCTTCGCGAGCAGCGCCCAGGCCTCTTCGACAGGTTTGTCAGCGGACGGCGCCTGCGCAACGAGCGGCGCCAGCCATATCAGCGCCAGGCTTACAACTCTCCGTGCCGTCGGCAGCCAAACTCCTCCTTCAAGAATTCTAACTGCGTTTGCCGGTCGTCGTCAGCGCCGCATTGGCCTCCGCCAGTCCCGGATCGGTCTCCACCGCCAGCTTCAGTTCGGTCTTAGCCCCCGCCTGATCGTTCCGGCCCAGGTAGCCAAGTCCTATCACGTAGTGCGCCATGGCAAGCTGCACCCGCGGCGCCTGCTTCTGCGAAGCCAGTACCTGCTGCCCGGCGGTCACGAGTCCTTTGAAGATGGCCGCGGCTTCCTCCGCCTTGCCGAGCTTCTCGAGCGCGAGCCCCTGGTAATACCGCTCCGCATCGCGCGCCAGATCGACCGGCGCTGAGGCCCGCCGGTGCCGCCGCACCGGGCCGGACGCCGCTGCCTTCTCCCACGACGCCTTGGCCTGCGCGCCATCTCCCAGGCCCTCGTACGCGACGCCCGTCCAATAAGCGGCTTCCGCGTTATGCAGGCCGGCGGCTCCCGCCAAGCCCAGCGGCAGATTTGCCGGGATCGCCAGCGCCGCCTTGAAATCCGCCAGCGCCTGTTCGTAGTGCTCCGCCGCGATGCTCTGCCGCCCGCGCAGCACGTGCGCCACGGTCCAGTGCTCGTCGACGTTCAGGTTCACGCCTTCAGCCACAGCGAACGGCCGCCCGGTCATCATGCGAATCGCATCGTCATAATCGCCCAACGCGACCTTCACCGCGATGGCTCGATTCTCCGCGTCATCCCGCCGCGCCACCAGCGCCGCGTTCCGGCTGAATAGCGCATCGCGCTTCTCGAGGCTCGTGCCGGCCTGTTCATACAGCTCGTCGAGCTCCGTGAAATGCAGGGCGTACTGGCGCTGGCAGCCGACCGCCTTCTCCAGTTCCGCGATCGCCTTGTCCAGATCCGCGCCCGGCTTTCGATGCATGTAGGCCGTCGCCAGGTTGCGGTGCACGATGGCGAACGACGGATCGATGGCCTCGGATGTCTGCCACATCTTCGTCGCTTCCTCTGGCTGCCAGTCATACAGCAGGTTGCCCAGATAATAAGGCGCGCGCGCATCCGCCGGGTTAGCTTCGACCGCCGCCCGCAGTACCACGATCGCCTCATTCTGGAACGGGAACACATAGTCGGGCGGCATCGACATCGCCAGCTTGCCATACTCCGCCGCTTTCTCCGGCTGCCCCAACTTAGTCGCGAAGTAAGCGAGGTAATAATAATCTAGCGGGTGGACTTTCGCCTTGTCCGGCGCCGCGTCGGTCATTGCCAGCAGAACGTCCGTGCCGTCCTGCCACAATCCCTCATTCATGTACTCGGCGGCGGTCTCCTGCGCGGTCGCCGGAAACCGGTTCATCGTGGATGCCAGAACCCGGCCCGCCTCTGCATCGCGCGACGCCAGCCATCTTTCGGCCATCGAACGCACATCCAGCGGGTCGGCGCGATGCGCGGCGGACTCCAGTAATTCGAGCGCTTCCTTCGAACAGCCGGAATGCCGCAGCAACGCGGCCTTCAGATTCACCGCGCGGATGTTCAACGCGTTGGCGTCTATTGAGCGCCCGATGAAATCCATCGCCCGATCGAGATCGCCGCGCGACGTCACAATCTCTGCCAATCCGTAGTAAGCCGCCGATTCCCACGCCTGGCTCCAGACCGCTTTGTAGAGGTACTTATAGGCTTCGTCGAGCTTGCCCGCGGCTTGCAGGGTGGCGCCCAAATAGTAGATCGCCTCGCCATTCTTCGGATCCGTGTACCGGTCGGTGAGCCGGTCGAGCGCCTTACGGAAATATTTCTCGGCTTCCGCATAGCGCGCCTTCTTGAAAGCCGTGATGCCCAACGCCGTATTCACGCGCGTGTCACCTGGATCCCGGCGCAGGGCCTCTTCCCAATATGGGATCGGGTCTACATTAGGAGAGTGGAACTGCTGCGCGCGCAACCCGGTCAGATACAACTCTTCGTTCGTCTTGATTTCTGACGGCGCGGCCGGCGGTGTCACCGCCTTCGGCGTGGCCTCCTTCTTCAGCCGGATCGGGCTGTACGACACCAGCACTTTTCCGCCATCTGAAATCGACGCCACCATGTCATGCTCGTCGATCCCCGCTGGAACCGCCGCCTGCTTCACATACGGCGTGGCCGGATCGATGGCCACGGTCTCGCTCAGCAGCGTTTGCGTGCCTGCCCGCAGCGTGACCTGCGCGGCCGGGTGCGGCGATGTGGTGTAGAAACCGACCTTCGCCTGCCCGTTCGCGACATCCAGATTCACCGCGGCATCCAGGTTCGCCTTCTTCACCCCGCCGATGTTGCGGAACGGATACCACTCCATCGAGAACGAGCGCGTCTCGTAAGGCTGCAGCCAGCTATAATCCGGCTGATTGTCCGAGTAAGCGCCCACCATCATTTCTAGGTACGGACCGTCGTTGTCAGTCAGAGTCTTATCCCAAGTCTTGCCGAACGGGCCGTTGCCCCAGGTAAAGAATTTCTTCCCGGGGATGATGTTATGGTCCGCGATACTCATGGTCCCGGCATCCTTGCCGTGATCGTAACCCGCGAAGAAATCGTCCTGGTAATTCCAGGCGAAAACAGAGTTAGCCTCGATGTGATTCTTATACCAGCTGATGTCGACGCCCTTGGTGAAATCGGCGCCCGAGAACGTCTGATGTGATATGGGCCAGTCCGTGAACTGATTCTTCGTGTGGTAAGTGCCGAACTGCGTGCTCGGCGGAAAGATCACCTGGTATTGATCGTTGGCGTGCACCGCCACGTTGGTGAAGCACAGCATTGTGTTCACTTCCGGCGTGCGATTCAGGATACGCACGCGCGCCTCCAGATACGCTTTCCCCGGATGTAGCGTGTACCCGACCGCCCAGCGCATGCGTTGCCGCACCTCCAGCTCGCCCACCCAGACCGTCTTGCTGCCATCCGCATTCTCTTCGACCTTGTACTGCACCGGAATGAATGTGCTGGCGCGATGATGGTGCGGGATGTTCCACTCGACGCCGCCCGAAATCCAGGCGCCGATGAGTCCGATCAGCGCCGGCTTGATCACGTGCTGCCGGTAAATAAAGTTATAGTTATTCGTTTTATCGACGCCCTCGATGATACGCCCGCCGATCTCCGGTAGCACGCCGATCCTTATGTATTCGTTCTCCAGATACACAATCGTATATGACTTATCCACCTTCTTGCCCGTGAGCGTGTCATACATCGGATAAGGATATACTGGCCCCTGCGCGCCTTGCGACTCGCGCCCGAAGAAGAACATCGGGTTCAGCTCCGGCGCTCCGGCTAAGTAGGTCGGAATCACGGTCTGCGTCTCCCAAACCTTCACGGACGACGCTTCCGCGCCCCAGGCCAGAGACGAACCAATCATCAACGCCGCCGCGGCGAACGCGCAGCGCGGCAATAACAAGCAATTCTTGCGCATCTTACTCATCTCTTAAACGTCTCCGTGTGAGTAATGCCCGATCCCTCGGTGACGTGAACCAACTGGTCCGCCCCCACATTACTCAGCTTCTCAACCTGGCCCATCGGCCAGCGAATCTCCACATCGGCCGTAGTCACCGGTCCCAGGCCGAAGTGCAGGCGCGAGTCATTCGATGACATGTACGACGCCTGGCTCAGCACCTCCTGCGCCTGCACCTTGCCGCCATACCGGACCGTCACCCGTCCGCCTACGGCCCCGCGATTCGATTTCACGCCGTGCAGCTTCACCTTGATCCAGTGATGGTCCCCGCTCACGTCATTGCGTAGCAGCGATGGCGCCTCGTTATGGTTAATCACCAGTAAGTCGACGTCACCGTCATTATCGAAATCACCGGCAGCGCATCCCCGGCTCGAATGGACCGCTTCCACGCCCGGTCCGGCCTGGCCGAGTAACTCCTCGAACCGCCCGTTCCCTAAATTCCGGAAGACGACGCGCGGCGTATCGTAGACATCCTGCTGCTCTGGGTAAATTCCGCCGGTAACACAGAACAGATCGGGACTGCCGTCGTTGTCCAGATCCGCGGCCGCGATACCCCAGCAGACATAGCGCGTTTCGACGGCCAGCCCCGCCGGCAGGGTCACATCATTAAAGTCGCCTTTGCCGTTGTTCACGTAGTAACCGGGCGTGTCGGCCGAGTAATGCGTCTTCACGATATCCAGGCTGCCGTTCAGCCGGAAGTCGGCGACGCCGATACCCATGCCGGCCTGCTCCATGCCGTCGTCACTCAGCGCCACGCCGCGTTCCAATCCCTGTTCGGTGAAGGTCCCGTCGTGATTGTTGCGGAACAGCAGGCTGGGCGTCGAATCGCATGCCAGGTAGATATCCGGCCAGCCGTCGTTATCGAAATCGGCAGATACCGCGGTCAGACCGTATCCGCCATCGACCTTGCCGATCCCCGACGCCATGGTGACATCCGTGAACGTGCCGTCGCCGTTGTTGTGATACAGGCTATGGCGGCCATAAGGCAAGCCGCGCGGTCCGCAGAAGATGTTACCGGGATTGCAACTCGTCGATACGCCCGCGCGCGGCACGGTGCGCATATCGAACGTCAGATAGTTGGCTACGAACAGATCCAAGCGGCCGTCGCGATCGTAATCCAGGAAGGTGCAGCCCGATCCGAAGCGCGGCTGCGCGTTCCACAATCCGGCTTCCCTGGTCACATCCGTGAACGTCCCGTCGCCGTTGTTGCGATAGAGCATGTTTTGCTCCCATCCGCTGATGAATAAGTCGTCGAAGCCGTCGTTATTGTAATCACCGACCGCCACGCCGTATTGATAGCCCGTGCGGAACAATCCGGCTTTCTCCGTCACGTCGCTGAACGTGCCATCCCGGTTGTTCTTGTAAAGACGCTGCGAGGCCGTGGACGGTGGATCTCCAAATCGCGAGCCGGTCAGGATCAGGATGTCCAGCCAGCCGTCGTTATCGTAGTCCAGAAAGGCCGC
>DATKNQ010000028.1:0-29455 GCA_035541265.1 Bryobacteraceae bacterium | reverse complement strand
GGCGACCTGCCTACCGATCACCCCGCGGACTGGCCCGGGGAGAGCGAGGTCCGCGGCTATAACGCGCAAGTGCGCCGTGAGCTGGACGCGGTGCTGCCGGACGTACCCGAACAACTGCTGCACGTGGCCATCGAACACCGGTTGATGCATGCCGAGACATTCGCCTACATGCTGCACCATCTGCCGTTCGAACGGAAGACGGCGCCGGAGATGCCGGCGGCAGACTCCGGGCCGGTTCCGCAGAGCCGCATGATCGAAGTTCCCTCGGGCTTGGCGACGCTGGGCCGGCGTCGCGATTGTGGGTTCGGCTGGGACAATGAATTCGAAGAGCACCAGGTGCCAGTGCCCGCTTTTGCGATCGGCCAACACAAGATCACCAATGGCGAATATCTGGAGTTCGTAAAGGCTGGCGCGGCCGCGCCGCATTTCTGGACCTGCCGCGAGGGCCGCTGGTTTTATCACGGCATGTTCGAAGATGTCCCGCTGCCGCTCAATTGGCCGGTGTATGTGTCGTACGACCAGGCGCAAGCGTACGCGCGCTGGAAGGGATGCGCGCTGCCCACCGAAGCGCAATTCCATCGCGCGGCTTACAGCGCCGGCGAAGACCTGAGCACCGCGAACGCGGATTTTCGCCGTTGGGACCCGGAGCCGGTGACGGCGTCGCAGCCGAACGCCTTGGGAGTCGCGCAGATGGTGGGTAACGGTTGGGAATGGACCTCGACCGTTTTTGAGCCGTTTGCCGGGTTTGAGCCGTTCTCCTTCTATCCGGGTTACTCCGCGAATTTCTTCGACGGCCAGCACTACGTGCTGAAAGGCGGCTCGCCGCGCACGGCGCAATGCCTACTGCGGCCGAGCTTCCGCAACTGGTTCCGTCCGGGGTATCCGTACATTTACGCGACCTTCCGGCTGGTGGAGAACTGACCGGAGCCGGGCATGTTCCAGGACGATGTGCGCGCGGGCTTGAGCCGCGAAGGGCAGAAACAGCTACCGTGCCAGTATTTCTACGACGAAGTCGGCTCGGCGCTGTTCGAAGTGATCACGGTGCTGCCGGAGTATGGTCTGACGCGCGCGGATGGCCGGTTGATTACGCGGCTCGCGCCGGAGCTGGCGGAGTATTTTCCGTGTCCGGCAGCGGTGGCGGAACTGGGCAGCGGCAGCGGCACGAAGACGCGCGCGATCCTGGAATCGCTCGGCCGCGGCGAACGGCTGAGTTACTATCCGATCGATCTTTCGGGTTCCGCCCTCGCACACTGCGCACGCGAGTTGGCCGTGTGCGCGGACGTGCATCCGATCGAAGAATCTTACCTGGGCGGGCTGCGGCAGGCGGTTTGCAAGCGCCGGAAGGGTCAGCCGCTGCTGGTGCTGTTCCTGGGTAGCACGATCGGCAACTTCGAGCGCCCCGCGGCGCAGGAGTTCCTGCGCGGCGTCCGCGACAGCCTGATGCCTGGCGATGCCCTGCTGCTCGGCACCGATTTGATCAAGCCGCTGGCGAGCATGATTCTGGCCTACGACGATCCGGCCGGAGTGACCGCCGCCTTCAACCTGAATCTGCTGGCACGCATCAACCGCGAGCTGGACGGCGACTTCGTGATCCGCAACTTCGCGCACGAGGCGCGCTGGAACGCGGAGCACCGGCGGGTGGAGATGCATCTGCGCTCGCGTGTGGCGCAGACCGCATATATTCGCGCGGCCGATTTCGAGTGCGAGTTGCGCGCGGATGAAACCATCTGGACGGAATCCTGCCACAAGTTCCACGCTGAGGAGGTCTGCGAGATGGCTGCCGCGGCCGGGTTCGAATGCGCGGCACAGTGGCTGGATGAAGCTTGGCCGTTTGCCGAAAGCCTGTTAATCGCGTGAGCTCCACGGTTGAGTTTCGCGCGGCGTCGTACCGCATCGGCACGCGTGAAATCCTGCGTCCGCTGACGCTCACGGTCGAAGCCGGCGAGACCCTGGTGCTGCTCGGCCACAGCGGTTCCGGAAAGACCACCGCGCTCAAGATGGTCAACGGTCTGCTATCCCCCGCGAGCGGCGAGGTGCTGGTGGATGGCCGCGCGACGACGGCCTGGGACCCGGTGCGGCTGAAGCGGCGCATCGGCTATGTGATTCAGGACATCGGATTGTTCCCGCATTACACGGTCGCGGAAAATGTCGGTCTGGTGCCGCGATTGGAGGGCTGGGACGCGCCGCGCGTTCGGGCGCGGGTCGACGGCCTGCTGCGGCAGGTGGGACTCGCCCCGGATCAATTCGGCGGGCGCTATCCGCGCGAGCTGTCCGGCGGGCAGCGGCAGCGTGTCGGAGTGGCGCGCGCGCTGGCGGCCGATCCGAGCGTGCTGCTGTTTGACGAGCCATTTGCGGCGGTCGATCCGGTCACGCGGCTCGAATTGCAGAAGCAGTTCCTGGCGCTGCGGCAGGAGTTGGGCAGGACGTCTATCTTCGTAACGCACGATGTGCGCGAGGCGCTGATGTTGGCCACGCGCGTGGCGTTGTTGAAGAATGGCGCACTGGAACTGCTCTCGACGCCGCGCGAGTTCCTCGAGTCGCGCAATCCCGAAGCGCTGGCATTTTTGGAATGTCTGGATTGGGAGGCGCCGCAGTCATGAATTCCTCCCTGGTAAGCGAAATCGGCTCGCTAACGGTCGAGCATCTCACGCTGGTGCTGGTGTCGATGGCGATTGCCATCGCCCTGGCGGTGCCCGCGGGTATACTGATTACGCGCCGCGCAGGCTGGCGGCCGTGGGTTCTGGGATTTGCCAACGTGATGCAGACCATTCCGAGCCTGGCGCTGTTCGGGTTTCTGATCCCCGTGCCGCTGATCGGCGGCATCGGCAAGCGGACGGCGATTGTGGCGCTGGTGCTCTACGCGCTGCTTCCGATTCTGCGCAACACGCTGGCGGGCATACTCGGAGTGGATGCCGCCGTGCGCGAGTCCGCGGTCGCCATGGGCATGACCGGCTGGCAGACTCTCTGGCGCGTGGAGATGCCGCTGGCCGCGCGCACGATCCTGGCGGGGATTCGCGTGGCTACGGTGACGACCATTGGCACGGCGACGATTGCGGCGGCCATCGGCGGCGGCGGGCTGGGCGTGTTCATCTTTCGCGGCATCGCTTCGGTGGATACGGTTCAGATCCTGGCGGGCGCCGTGCCGGCGGCTTGCATGGCGCTGGCGGCGGATGGCGCGCTCGGATTGCTCGAGCGGCGCTGGTCTGTGTAGGCCCGCGTCCTCCCGAGCAGACCGAAGTTTCCGCTGCGTGGCTGATCGCTCTGCGCGTGGCCGGTTGCGCGCTGGCGATCGGCGCCCTCCTCGTTGTAGTCACCGGCAACTGACTAAGATAACCGTAGTTCACCCCGGTTAGGGTACGATCGGGAGCATTGTGTATCCACCGGCGAGATCAGTAAGATCGGATTGGTTACACCCGGAATTCCGATGCTCCTGCTCCTCTGGATTTTCGTGCCCCTGTTCACCGCTGGCGGCTCCGCTCTGCTGATTTGCTTCATGATGCGCTGCCGGATGGAAGAGGCCATCGCAAGAGAGAGAGGCGCACTGGCCGAGTTGCGCAGTGCTTTGATCGTGCAGCGGCACCGCCTCGAAGAGGCCATCAGCGACGCCCGAGCGGAGGCGAAGCGCGCGGCGTTCGAGGAATTCCTTAATGATTTCCGGGTCGAACAGCGCCAGTATCTGCGCCGGACCCGCGTGTTCTTCATCAGCCGGCAAACGCTGGTGCTGCGCGAGAGGATCCTGTTCCGCAATCTGCCTCTCTCGAACTGGGTCGAGCACTCGATACCGCTTGAAGAGAGTGTCGGACCGGCCGCCAGCTATTTCGCCCCGGCACTGACCATCGACGCTATGCTGGGTTCTTGAAGCGGCTGATTATCCGTCCGGGCGCGATCGGGGATTTCATCGTCTCGATTCCCGCGCTGGAATGTCTGCGTACCGCATACCTGGAAATCTGGACCGCCGCGCAGAACGTCCCCCTGGCAGCGCGCCTTGCGCAGCGTGCCCGTCCGATCGCGGGTACCGGTCTCGATTTGCTGGAACTCACCGGTCCGCCGGCGCTGCTGCTCGAAACGCTGCGCAGCTTCGATTCGATCATTTCGTGGTACGGGGCGCAGCGCGCCGAATTCCGTGACGCCGTAGCGTCACTGGGTCTGCCGTTCCAATTCTTCCCGGCCTTGCCGCCGGAAGGCTGCGGATCGCATGCCGCGGATTTCTATCTGGGGCAGGTTCGCACGATCGCGCCCTGTGCGAGCGACGGCATTCCGCGCATCGCCTGTGCGGCCACACGCGGCCGCTTCGCCGTGATTCATCCCTTCACGGGAAGCGCGCGAAAGCGCTGGCCGCTGGAGCGGTTCCAGGAACTGGCGCGGCGTCTCGAGCGCGAGATGCCGGTCGAATGGTGCGCCGGACCCGAAGAAGACTTGCCCGCCGCCCGCCGATGCGAAGACCTTGATGAGCTGGCCTGCTGGCTGGCGGCGGCGCGCGTCTATATCGGCAACGATTCCGGCCCCACGCATCTGGCCGCGGCAGCGGGCACGCCGGTGGTGGCGCTGTTCGGGCCGTCGAACCCGGCGGTGTGGGCGCCGCGAGGTCCGCATGTCGGGATCGCGGCCGCGGACACCTTGGAATCGATCACCGTCGATCAGGTGGAAAAACTTGTACGAGCCGTACTAACCAGTGCCGGCGCCTGAATTGCGTGGTATGATCCCTCCCATGTTCTGCCACAGATGCGGTAGCCAGGTGAGTGCGGATGTTCAGTTCTGTCCGAATTGCGGAGAGCCGCTGGGGGCGCCCAGTCCGGCCAGTGTGCCGGTGCCGTGGACGCCTCCGGCCAATGTGCAGGTCCGGTCGGGACACTGGATCGGCCAAGGATGGGAATTGGTGAAAGCGGACATGGGCACGTATGTGCTTCTGGCCTTAGTATTCTGTCTGCTGAGTTCGGCAGTGCCGGTGATTCTGCAAGGCCCGTTGATCGCCGGAATGCATATCTTCACGATCAAGAAGCTGGTGGGCCGGCGCGCGGAGTTCGCGGACCTTTTCGTGGGCTTCAACTATTTCATCCCCACGCTGGTCGCCTCACTGGTCATCGGGCTGTTCGTTTCGATTGGAACGCTGTTGTGCATCATTCCCGGCCTGGTGGTGGCCGCCATGTACAAGTTCACTTACCTGTTCATCGTGGATAAGGGCATGGATTTCTGGCCTGCGATGCAAGCCAGCCACGAGATTGTGAAGCGCGATTACGTGGGCTTCACCCTGTTCCTGCTGTTGCTGATCCTGGTGGACGTGCTCGGCGTCCTGTGTTGCGTGGTGGGCATCTTCGTCGCCCTGCCGGTGACGTTCGCGGCCATCACCGTGGCTTACCGCGAGCTGGTGGGATTCGAGCCTCGCACCGTGGAAACGTTGTGACGCTGTCTGCGGCGCGGCGCGCGGCGGCGGCCCTGCTGCTGTTCGCGGCGCTCTGGTTCTTCAGCGTGCCGGCCGAACCCGCCGTGCGCCTCTGCGGGTTTCACTGGCTGACGGGATTGCCGTGCCCGTTGTGCGGCCTGACACGCGGGCTGTTTGCGCTGGCCAAAGGGCACTGGCGCGAGGCGCTGCGATTCAACGCTCTCAGCCCGCTCGGCCTTCTGATGCTGTTCGCGCTATTTTGGAACGGCCGCGCGCGCGCATGGCTATGGACGGGTGGCGCGGCGGCCTTCGCAGCTTACGGCGTCTTTCGCGTGATGCGGCTGACTGCCTAGTCTAGGGTTCGGCGGGCGGCCGGTGAGATGGATGCGGGTGGCTGCGCTCCTGCAACAGTTCTTCAAATTCAGCGCGCGGCATCTTCAGCTTCTCCGGATGCGCCGCGACCCATTTCGCCAGTCCAGCATATTTCGCCGGCGTCCAGCCGCCTTCGAATTCGGCACCGTTCTTGTGCTGGGTGTTCAATTCGAAGTTGTAGGCGTCCTCGAGGTTGGTGAATTCCGCGCGGCTGATGGCCGCCTCCGCCAGCGCCGCGGGTATGAAAATGACGCCATCCGTTTTGGCGAGCACCAGGTCCCCTGGCAGGACAACGGCGCGCCCGATGCGGATGGGGACGTTAATCCCCGTCAGTTCCATCTGTGCCCAGGCCGACGGATCGTAGCCGCGGTAGAAGCCGTTCAGGTTCGCGATTTCGCGGTTTTCCTCCTGGTCGCGGATGCCGCCGTCAAATACGAAGCCGGAGTGTGTGTGTGCGGCGATGCCGCTTCCCAGGTTGGAGCCGATCAGTGTGCCCTCGATGACTTTGCCCATTCCGTCGGCGACGTAGGTATCGCCCATGGTAAGTTCGTTGATCGGCCAACTGTTGTTGCCGCTGACGCGTCCCTCCGCCTTCCCCTCGGCCGCGATCGCCTTGGCCATATCCGCCCGTACCGGCATGTACTGCGCCGTGAGCGCGCGTCCGGCGAAGGGCTTCTCGATGTGCAGGGCCTGCCAGCCGCCCTCGAACTGATTGCGGTAGCCCTGGCCGCGCAGATACTCCCACACGTCTTCCATGGTCACATCGAGCGCGCGCTCAAGCAGGTCGTCCGGGACCTTTGGGCGGCCATCGGCAAAACGCTCGCCTTTCCATTCCGATGTATAGAACAGCATTTGTTCACGGGTCTGCTTGACTTGGGCACGGCCCGGCAAGGCACACAACGCCGCGGCGATCAATGCGGTCACAACGATGCTTCTCATACTTTACGGTGGTACCACGTTTCGCCGGGCTCCGGCAGGGATCGAGTGGCCCGCCGGCCCGGACCACTCCACCGAATGCTGCTCTACCCCTCGTCGATGTGGACGGCGTTGCGCACGAGGTGCGCCAGGTGAGTCGACTGCGTGCTCAGGCTATCCAGGTAGCGGTGAAAAACAGGCAACCACAGCGCATCCTGATTGCGGTTATAGAATGTGATCGCATCGTCCGCGTTGTCGCTCATCAGTCGTAGCGTGACCGCCATTCGATGGATGTCCCGCTGCTCGGCGGGCGCCAGTGTTTGCCGGATTGATTGGAGACGGCTCAAATCAGTGCTCATCCGGTTAATGGCGGATCGTTCCTGCGTCAGTTGCTCGCCGTACGTTTCCCAGCCCAGATCGGAGTCGAACGCAAAGCTGCTCAACTGCAACGCGTGCGTCTTGGCGCGCCGCGCTTGAAACTGGATGTCCTTCAGCAGACGGCCGGCATCGTACTCTCTCACGGCCGCCGATGCGGGGATGGCGGGAACCATCGCGAAAACGGCTGCGGCAAGAATACCAGTGATCCATTTTTTGCTTGTCATAGGGTTTGTCACCTGCTATTTGGATGCGGGCCGCGGCGGCCGCGCAGATACTTAAAGGGCTGTATTTTTCCCGTTCCTGACATACAGAGCGTGCCCATCGGCACATATGGAGCTACTTGATTCGAGGCGATCAATTTGCATCGCGCATCGAACAGGCATGGGCTGTGTACGGGGATCGCCCTGGCCATGGGGGTGTGGGCGGCGACTGCGAACGCCGACGTGCGGACGATCATGCAGCGGCCGGTGGAAGCGAACGACTGGGACTGGCAGGCGTTGCCCCAATCGCTGCAGGCCGAAGAGAAGAGTAAGTTGGACCGCGCGGCCCGAATCGGCTCAATGGGTGCGCGTACACGCCGAAGTGATCCATCCGGTCTCGATTGCCGGTTTCCTTGCGCAGGTCGAACCAGGCACACGCTTCGAACTGGACTATGCCCCGGTCGCGGACGGTATCTGGGAGCCGGCGCACTATGCCATGCAATCTCGAGCGCGGGTCTTACTCATGTTTGGCCGGAGAGGCCGCGACGGGGAGTCGTATTATGGCTACCAAGAGGCCGGCTAATCACGCGATCCTGTGGCGTTCGGCGGGCTGCTGCCACAGACGATAGCCTCCCCGGAAGGCGTAGGTATTATCGCCCAGGCGCGCGCCAGGAGGAAGCTTCTTCAATTGTTTGACGTTGCCTCCGCCCAACACCACGTAGTCCGCCTCGAGGGCCGACTTCAACAGCTTGACGACTTCAAAGACGTGCTGGCGCCACTTCTTTTTGCCGAGCCGCTTGAATCCGCGCAGGCCGACGTAATCTTCATAAGTACGGCCGCGCTTGTAGGGCAGGTGCGCCAGTTCCATGGGCTCGAGCACGCCGTCGACGATCATGGCGGATCCCAAGCCGGTGCCCAAGCCCAGGAACAGCATGCGTCCGCCTTCATAATGGCCCAGGGCCTGCATGGCGGCGTCATTGAGGATCCTGACCGGGCAGCCGAGGGCTTTTTCGAAGTTGAAGCCGACCCAGCCGGGCCCCAGGTTGAACGGGTCCCGAAGCGGTTTACCGTGCAGCACCGGCCCAGGATATCCGATCGAGGCGGCGGAGTACTGCCAATCCGCGGTGGCCGCGCGCACCGCCGCCACCATTTTGGGCGGCGTCATTTTCGGTCCGGACGGAATCTCAACCGGCGTCTTGTGGCCGGTGGCCAAGACTTTGACGTGCGTGCCGCCGACGTCGATAACCAGGACTTTCAACCGCTTGGTCACTTATTCGACGGTAACGTGCGTGCCCTTGGCTTCGTGGCGAGCCAGGTTATTGATGCGGTCGTCAATCACGCTGCGCACGCCCCTCAGGAATTCGACGCGCGCATTGCGGAAATGGTCCTTGGTCGCGTCCGACCAAGCCTTGCGGAACAAAGGTTTCACGTTCAGGCAATAGAAGCAGCCTGGCGCATCGACAGGTTTGGTTTGGTCTGCCATATTCAACTCTCCCTCATCTCCACGGTCAAAACTTTATTTTCCAACTTGGCGCGCGCCGGGGACAAGGCCGCCATGGAGGTCGGCAAGCCGATGTGCCGGCGGAGCGTTCCGATCTGCACTACTAACTCGTCACCCTTCTTGAACAGTTCCACTTCGCCCTTAACCGCGAACGGCAACTGTAACTGTACCTCGTAGTGGCCATCCTGCTTGGTGAATGTGTAAGGAGCCTCGGTGCGGCAAACGGCCGCCGGGTCCTCGGTTTCGCCATAAAGCGAGCGCGCCAGATCGTGCAACCGGTCGGTGCCCAGCACCTCATGTGTGAACAGCGGCACATGTTTGACGGGCACGGGAGCGAAATAGGCGTCGATCTCGCTCAAGACGCGGCGCTGGGACTCGCGCCATTCGGAGAAAAACGAGTCTGTGATGGTTTCCGGCAGCACGCGGTTTACGATGATGCTATCCACCGTGAGGCCGTGCAACGAAAAGTACACGAACGCCCGCTGCGTTTCGCGCAGCACCATCTTCTCTGGATTGGTGACCAGGCGCACGCTGGTGGTGCGCGGATTCTCGAGCAGCTCGTCGATGCCATCCAGCTTGCCGAACAGATCCTGGATATTGGCGAAGTAGCTGTCAGTCGGCAATTCCACCGGCGAAACCCGGTTCGCCAGCGGACGCACGGCCTTCAGCACCGTGCGCTGGAACGGGAAGATGTGCTTCATGTACCAATCGAGCGTGGTCGGCATGCTGACGAAGCGCATCGACTCAGCCGTCGGCGCACAATCGAGCACGATCACGTCATAGCGCTGCTCGCGGCGGAACTGATTCACCCACATCATGGCGCTGAGTTCTTCCATGCCAGGCAGGATGGCCAGTTCTTCCGCTTCCACATCGCTGATGCCGGTGGTCCGGAGCACGGAGATCACGTAGGCGGAGATTTCGCGCCAGTGACGCTTGATCTCTTTCTGGATGTTCACTTCGTGGATGGCCAGCTTGTCGTCGATCGGGTATGGGTCGCCGGTCTTTTGATGGAACAGGCTGGTTTCCAGATCGAAGGAGTCGGCCAGGCTGTGAGCCGGGTCGACGCTCATCACCAACGTACGATAGCCCAGCCGCGCCAGTTGTACGCCGGTCGCCGCCGCCAGGCTGGTCTTGCCTACGCCGCCTTTGCCGCTGAACAGCAGGATGCGCATAGAACCATTCTAGCAACTGCCCTTGGAACCACAGATGAACACAGATAAGAACCGGATTTTTCGTCTGTGCTTATCTGTGTCCATCTGCGGTTTCAAATCTGGTAACGTCGATGGTATAGCATGAGGGCACATCGTCTGGCTGTTTTGTTGCTCGTGCCGCTGGCGCTGGCGGCGCAGAGTCTCCGCGAGTTCGAGAAAAAAGTTACAGAGTTTACGCTGGCGAACGGACTCCATTTCATTGTCGTGGAGCGGCACGAGGCGCCCGTCGTGTCATTTCACACGTACGTGAACGCCGGCTCGGTAGACGACCCATCAGGCGCCACCGGCATCGCGCACATGTTCGAACACATGGCTTTCAAGGGCACCGAGAGTATCGGCAGCAAGAATTGGCCGGAAGAGAAGAAAGCCATCGACGCTGTGGAGGAAGTCTACGATCGCCTGGACGCGGAGCGCAACCGCGGACCGGCCGCCAATGCCGCGAAAGTTAAGGCGCTCCAGGCGGAGTTGAAGATCGCTGAAGACAAGGCAAATTCGTTAGTGGAGCCGAATCTTTATCCGCGCATCATCGAGCAGAATGGCGGCGAGGGGATGAATGCGCAGACCGGCTGGGATTCCACCGAATACTTCTACAGCTTGCCATCGAACCGCCTGGAATTGTGGTTTCTGCTCGAGTCACAACGATTCATCCAACCCGTGTTCCGCGAATTCTACAAGGAGCGTGACGTGGTGATGGAGGAATACCGCATGCGCGTGGAATCGCAGCCGCAAGGCAAATTGGTGCAGGCTTTCCTGGCCAGCGCCTTCGCCGCGTTTCCGTATCGCGTGATGGGCACGGGTTGGCCGAGCGACGTCGCGCATCTGCGGCGGGCCGACGCGTGGCGTTTCTTCCACGAATATTACGTCCCGGGCAACATCACGATCGGCATCGCCGGCGACGTGGATCCCGGTGAGGCGCGCCGCTTGGCGGAGAAGTATTTCGGCCCCATGCCGGCGCGTCCGCTGCCGCCATTGCTCCATACGGTGGAACCTCCGCAGGACGGTCCGAAGCGTGTGGAAGTGGAGTCTCCCAGCCAGCCGATGCTGATCGTGGGCTATAAACGGCCTGATGAGTACAGCAAAGACGACCCGGTGTTCGATGTGATCAGCGGGATACTCGCGAGCGGGCGTACCGGCTTACTGTACAAACAACTGGTGCGCGATAAGCAGATCGCTCTGGAAGCTGACGCGGATGATACGTTTCCCGGCGGCAAATATCCTAACCTGTTTTTGTTTTTCCTGGCGCCCGCGCAGGGACACACGACTGCCGAGAACGAAAAGGCGCTTCTCGACCTGCTGGAGAATTTCAAGTCACAAAAGGTTGACGGAGTGACCTTGGCGCGTGTCAAGACCAAGACCCGCGCGAGCCTGATCCGGCGTTTGGATAACAATCCCGGGCTGGCCAGTTTAGTAACATTATACTACGCAATCTACGGCGACTGGCGGAAGCTATTTACTTCGCTCGACGATCTGGACAAAGTGACAGCGGAAGATGTGCAACGCGTCGCAAAGGAGTATTTCGTGCCGGAGAAACGCACGGTGGCATATCTGATTCCGCCGCGGCAGCAAGCCGGAGGTACGCAATGAAGTCCGCTGTGTTAGGCCTCCTTCTGGCGGCGGCAGGCTGGGCCCAGACGACGATCGCTCCGGCTCCAGTACCAAATACGCCCGCGGTCTACAGAGACCTGAGATTTCCTCCCTTGAAGCATGTCGCGATTCCGCACGTAGATATCTACACGCTTCCCAACGGCATGCAGGTTTACTTACTGGAGGATCACGAACTGCCGATAGTCAGCGGCGCAGTCCGGGTGCGGACGGGCAACTTATTCGAATCCGCGGACAAGGTGGGATTGGCATCTGTTACCGGTACAGTGATCCGGACCGGCGGGATACAGAATAAGACCGGCGATCAACTCGACGAAGAATTAGAGAATATCGCTGCTTCGGTGGAGAGCGACATCGGAGAATCGAGCGGTTCGGTCTCGTTCTCGACTCTGAAGGAAAACACGGACGAAGTGCTAGGCATCTTTAGAGACGTGCTCACCGCGCCCGCGTTCCGCCAGGACAAGATCGACCTGGCGAAGTCGGAGTTGCGCAGCAGTATCGCGCGCCGCAATGACGATGCCCAAGGGGTGGCCGGACGCGAGTTCGCCAATATCGTATATGGAAAAGACACGCCTTACGGTTGGCAGATCGAATACGCCACGCTCGACCGTATCACGCGCGAAGATATCGTCCGGTTCTACAAACGCTATTTCTTTCCGGCGAACATGCTGATGGCCGTGTGGGGCGACTTTCAGACCAGTGACATGGAAGCCAGACTGACTAAGTTATTTGGCGACTGGAAGTACGAGCGACCCAAAGTGCTGCCGTTCCCGCCGGTGCGCGAGAAGTCACATCCGGGCATTTACGTGGCGCGGAAGGACGATGTCACGCAGACGTTCTTTGTGGAAGGGCACCTGGGCGGGGAGCTGAAGGATAAGGATTTCCCGGCGCTCGAAATCATGGGTGATATTTTGGGCGGCGGCTTCCAGAGCCGTTTGGTGCAGCGTGTGCGGACGGAACTCGGGCTGGCTTACGATATCTCTGCCGATTGGGGCGCGGAATACGATCATCCGGGGCTTTTCGAGATCGCAGGCGGGACCAAGGCCGCCTCCACGGTGGAAGCCTTGAAGGCGGTTCAGCAGGAGGTGGGCCGCATCCGGTCCACGGAAGTCAGTGACGATGAGTTGGAGACCGCGCGACAGTCCGCCCTCAATAGCCTGGTCTTCGCGTTTGACACGAAGACCAAGACCCTGGGCCGGTTGCTGAACTACGCCTACTTCGGGTACCCGCGGGATTTTATCGATCGCTACCAGAAGGGCCTGGAAGCCGTGACCAGGGCCGACGTGCTGCGTGTAGCGCACGAGTACGTGCATCCTGCGGATCTGACTGTGGTCGCGGTAGGCCGCACGGAGGAGTTCGCGAAGTCTCTCGGAACGCTCGGCCTGCCAGTTTCGTCCATTGATTTGACAATCCCCGAGCCTGGCCAGCCGGCACCGGCTGCCGGGGCCAATCGCAGCGCCGCCCCGGCCAGTGGCCCGGGCGACACGGTCAAAGCGAAGCAGTTGTTAGAGCGGGCGCAGCAGGCGGCCGGCGGAGCGGAGAAATTAGCGGCGGTGAAAGACATGCTGGAAGTGGCGGAGTTGCGCGTGGATCCCTCGCTGGGTGGCGTGACCATGAAGCGCACGGATCGCTGGGTGGCGCCGTCCTATTTCCGCGAAGAGACGCAACTGCCCTTTGGCTTGGTGGTGATTTACGGCGATGGAAAAACCGGTTGGATGTCGGGCCCGCAGGGCCAGGCTCCGCTGCCTGCCGCGCAGTTGAAGCCGGTAGAGGACAAGTTGCTGCGTCTGTACTATCCTCTTCTATTGAGTGACCGCCTGCCGGGAAGGACAGTGACTTGGATCGGCGATGGTAAGCTGGAAGTCTCTGACGGCCGCGGCAGCACGGTGAAGCTATTCATCGACGAGAAGACAGGGATGCCCGAAAAGCTGGAATATTCGTCACCTACAATGGGCGGCCCGCCATCGACGGTCGATGAAGTCTTTACCAGTTTCACCGATGTCAGTGGGATCCAGGTGCCCAACCGCGCGACTATTCTCCAAAATGGGCACAAGTATGCGGACCTGATCGTGGTGACGACCAAGCTCAATAGCGGCTTGGAGGCGCAAGCGTTGAGTAAGATGCCATGAAGGTCGCCTCGACAATCGTAATCGTGGCCGTGGTGGCAATCGGCGCGCGGGCGGAGACCATTCAGCAAAAGGGCAAGCGGATCGTGGATGAGGCGGCCGCCGCGCTGGGGGGCCAGGCGTTTCTCAATATGCAGAACCGCGTAGAGTCGGGACGGATCTACGGTTTCTACCGCGGCAAGCTGACTGGAATGTCACTTGACACGCTCTACACCACTTACTTGAAGCGTCCCAGTTCTGCCAGCCCCGGCTTCATCGGGGAGCGCAGGCGCGACGCGCGGGGAAAGAAGCAGGACGACGTCATTCTATATACGGACGGAGCCGGGTATGAAATCACGTTCCGTGGCGCGCGGCCGCTCTCCGATGCGGTGCTCAGTCAGTATAGAATTGGAGTCCTGCATAATATCTTCTACATTCTCCGGCAAAGGCTCGACGAGCCAGGCATGATCTTCGAATCGCGCGGACCGGATTTCTTCGATAACCGCCCGGTGGAGATTGTGGATATCACGGACGCCGATAACAATGTAGTCACTGTCTATTTCGATCAAATGACCAAGCTGCCCGCGCGCCAGACCTACAACCGGCGCGACCCGATCGATGGCGACAGGCTGGAAGAGGTGAGTATCTTCGACAAATACCGGGACGTGGGCGGCGGTGTGATGTGGCCGTTCAATACCCGGCAGGAGCGCAACGGCGACAAGATCTTTGAGCGCTTTTCCGAATCCGTGGAGATCAACAAAGATCTGGCCGACAGCATGTTCGTGCTGCCGTCCAATTTGAAGATTCTGAAGAAGGAGCAGTAAGCAGGCCCCGCGGCCCGTGATTTCCCCGCCCAAGAAACCCTGAACAATCCAGCGGATTCCGGAATATCCAACTAATGACCCTGTTCCGAGCCTGTCTGCTCCCACTGCTTGCCCTTACTGCATTCGGCCAGGCGAACACCGGGGAGTTGCGACTGCTTGTGACTGACCCGAGGGGATCGCCCGTGCCGGCCTCCGTCAGGCTGGCCAGCACGGTGAATGACTACGGCCGGACGTTTCAGGCTGACAACAACGGTCATGTGACGGCGAAGCGGCTACCTTTTGGACTCTACACCGTGGCTGTAAGCCACGCAGGGTTCAACCCCGCGGAAAAGGTGATCGAGATTCGCTCCGCCCTGCCGAAAGATTTGACTGTAGTGCTCACGTTGGGTCCGCTCCAGACGACTGTAACGGTGAGCACCGAGACGACCCTGGTGGACCCGGATGCCACCAGCAGCACGAATCGCATTGGCGCGGGCACTATCGCCGACCGGTTGTCCGCCCAACCGGGCCGCGGCTTGGCGGACCTGGTCGACCAGGAGCCGGGCTGGGTCTTTGAGGCCAACGGGATTCTGCATCCGCGGGCGGAAGAGTACCAGGTGCAGTATGTGATCGATGGCATGCCACTTACGGAGAATCGTTCCGCCGCTTACATTGCCGACTTTGATCCCGCGGGTGTGCAGGAGATGAGTGAGATGGTCGCCGGTTTCCCTGCGGAGTACGGGCGCAAGATGGGCGGCGTCATCGAAGTGGAAACCACTCGCGACAAGCGGCTGGGGTTCCACGGTAAGTCAGTGCTCGGCGGCGGCAGTTACAGCACGGAAAACGGCTACTTAGAAGGACAGTACGGCTTCGGCGCCAATACCCTGACGATGAGCCTGGCCGGTGCGTCGACGGATCATTTTCTCGATCCGCCGACGACTCAGAACTACACGAATCACGGCACGACCGCCGATTTCATGGCCCACTACGAGCGCGATATCGACGAAAAGAACCGGATCGGCGCGATCGTCAGCCGCAATCAGGCGAAGTTTCTGGTGCCGAACGAGGTGCCACAAGAGGAAACCGGACAGCGCCAGGACAGGCAGAACTTCGAGAGTTCGGGCCAGCTTTCTTTGCAGCACATATTCTCGCCGGATGTCTTAGGTTCCTTCGGCGCGATGACGCGCGACATCACGGCGGGTTTCTGGTCGAACGATCTTTCGACGCCCGTGATCGCGGGGCAGGACCGCGGCTATCACGAAGAATACGTCAAAAGCACGATTTCGGTGCATGCCGGCCACCACGAGTTCAAGTTTGGCACCGAGGAAGATTTCGCCCAACTCGAAGAGTCTCTGAACTATCTCATCACCGATCCGGCGCCGTTCGATCCGGGCACGCCGCCCGCGTTTGGGTTTTATAGTCATGCGCAAGATCGCGAACAGGCTGTGTTCGGGCAGGACGAAGTTCATTGGAAACATCTGACACTAACGGCCGGACTGCGCTTCGACCACTACGATCTGCTGGTGAACCAGACCGGATGGAGCCCGCGGCTGGGAGTAGGCTATTACTTACCCAAGCTGAAAATCAACTTACACGTATCTTATGACCGCGTGTTTCAGACGCCGCCGTTTGAGAATCTTCTGGTGTCCAGCTCGGCTGCCGTCACCAGTCTGGACCCCTTGGTGCTACGTCTTCCGGTAGAGCCGGCGCGCGCGAATTATTATGAAGCCGGTTTTGGCAAGGCGTTCTTTGGACATATCCGCCTTACGGGTAACTTCTTCAGGCGCGGATACCGTAACTATCCCGACGACGACCTGTTGTTGAATACGGGCGTCAGTTTCCCGATTACCTTTGCCCGGGCGAACATCTACGGCGAGGAAGCCAGGCTGGAAATTCCGCGGTGGGGACCCATAACGGGCTACGTCAGTTGGACCAATGAACGCGGGAACGGTTACTTCCCGGCGACCGGCGGACTCTTTCTGGGAGACGATGCCGCCCAGGCGATAGCGGAAACCACCGGCGTGTTTCCCGTCTCGCAAGATGAGCGCAACGCGGTGCGGGCCCGCTTCCGCTACGGAGTCACGCCGCGCATCTGGCTGGCGTTTGGCGGGACTTACGATAGCGGCCTGCCGATCGACTTTGGCGGAACCGGGGAAGAGGCTGCCGCGCAAGGTTACACGCAAGATATCCTGAACCGCGTGAATTTTTCGGATCTCCGCCCGCGGCCTTCGTGGTCACTCGACGCATCGGCCGGTGTGATTCTGAGGCGGAGCGAAAAGTATCCGGTGAAGTTTCAGATCGACGGTACGAATCTGACCAACTCACTCAACGTCATCAATTTCGCGGGACTCTTCTCGGGCACGGCCATCGGCATCATGCGCTCGGTGGACGCGCGTCTGCAATTCAATTTCTGATGCCGGGTGGGCCCTCGGGTGCTGATACAATAGCGCGTTCGGGGGCAATCTATGCAAGACACTGTGATCCGGCCAACGATGAAGTTCATCAAGCTCGGCTATGCGTTGGTGCTGCTGGTGATTGTGGCGGCCGTGGTCGGCGCCAGTATGCTGCCGCAGGAAGACGAGCAGTACCGGCCCTGGGTGATCGGGCTGCCGGTCCTGCTGTTGATCTGGCCCGCCCGCAGCCACGTACGGCGGCAGTGCACCAGAGCCACGATCGCGGGCGACCGGCTGCGGTATGAAGTCGGGATGTTCGGCAAGTCCACGCGCAACATCTCGCTGCCGAAGGTGCAGGATGCGCGTGTCGATCAGTCCGTCACCCAGAGGCTGTTCGGTATCGGCAATCTCTCGATTGAGACCGCGGGCGAAACCAGCCGTCTGACGCTCCACAACGTCGACCATCCGCAAAAAGTCGCGGAGGAGATACTGGCCGCCTCGCACACTGCCGGGGGCTCGCAGCCATGACAGGTAAACTGGCCGGGCGCGTCGCAGTCATCACGGGAGCGAGCCGCGGTTTGGGACGCGCCATGGCCCTCGCGCTCGCCGCAGAAGGCGTCAGTATCGCGCTGGTGGCGCGCGATCGCGACGCACTGCAGCAGAGCGCCGAACAGGTGTGGCATGCGGGCGGCGGCGCGCAGATTTTCCAAGCGGATGTGATTAGCGAAGAGCAAGTGACCCGCCTCGAAAAGGAGATCGCCGAGGCGTTCGGGCGCGTGCACATCCTGATCAATAACGCCGGCATCAACATCCGCAAGCAACTGACCGAGTTCACCCTCGAGGAATGGCGCCGCGTCATGGACACCAGCCTGACAAGCACCTTCCTGATGTGCCGTGCGTTCGTGCCGCATATGAAAGGGAGCGGCTATGGGCGCGTGATCAACCTCGCGTCGATTATGGCACATGTATCCATTCCGGGTCGCTCCGCGTACTCGGCGAGTAAGAGCGCGCTGTTGGGACTGACTCGCGCTTTAGCGCTGGAACTCGCGCCCGAAGGCATCACTGTGAATGCGATCAGCCCCGGCCCGTTCGCCACCGAAATGAATACACCTCTGATCGAGAATCCGGAACTGAATGCACAGTTCGTCGCCAAGATTCCGGTGGGCCGCTGGGGAAAAGTCGAAGAAGTTGGTCAGCTTGCCGTGTATCTTTGCTCTCCTGACGCCGGATTCATCACCGGGACAGATATCCTCATCGACGGAGGCTGGTGTGCCGCATAGCGCGCCGCGGCTGCGTGGCTTGCGGGCGGCCCTGTTAGTCCTGCCGGTCCTGAGCGGATGCCACTCTGGCGGGCGAAAGACGATCGCGGTGGTTCCAAAGGCTACCTCCCACCTGTTTTGGGTTTCCGTCCAGGCGGGCGCCTTGGCCGCCGGCAAGCAGTTGAACGTCGACATACTGTGGAATGGGCCCGCGACGGAAACCGAATACGCACGCCAGGTGCAGATCGTGGATTCCATGATCGCGCGGCAGGTAGATGGCCTGGCGGTCGCGGCCCAGGACCGCACTACGCTGAATGCCTCCCTCGATCGGGCCGCCGCGGCGCACATTCCGGTGACCGTATTTGATTCTGGTGTCGATTCCAAGAACTACCTCACCTTTGTGGCGACCGATAATTACAAGGTCGGGCAGATGGCGGCGCGTGAGCTGGCGCAGTTACTGCATGGCAAGGGTAAGATCGCGATGATGATGAACATGCCCGGCAGTAAGTCCACCGCGGACCGGGAAGCCGGGTTTCAGAACGTCATCCCCAAAGAGTTTCCAGGTATTCAGATCGTCGCGCGTGAGTTCTCCATGTCCGACCGTTCCAAGGCTATCGACGCGACTGAAAACTTCCTGACGGCCTGGCCTGATCTCAGCGGCATCTTTGCCTCTTCCGAGCCAAGCGCAGTCGGCGTGGGGCTGGCGTTGAAGTCGCGCGGCTTGGCGGGCAAGGTGAAGGTTGTGGGCGTTGATGCGGGCGCTGACTTAGTGGAGGATTTGAAAGACGGATCGATTGACGCCCTCGTGGTGCAGGATCCGTTCCGCATGGGTTACGAGGCGGTGAAGACGCTGGTGGACAAGCTGAAGGGCGTTAATCCGCCGAAGGAGATCGACCTCAACGCGACGGTTGTCACGAAAGATGACTTGGAAAAGTCTTCCGTGAAAGTGCTCCTGTCTCCCAACATGAAGCAATACCTAAAGTAGATTCCCATGGACATTACCAAGATCAGCATCGGCCGGAATCCGCCGGACGATATCAATGTAATTATCGAAATCCCACAGGGTGGATATCCGGTCAAGTACGAGATGGACAAAGCGTCCGGAGCCATGTTTGTCGACCGGTTCTTGCATACGTCGATGATTTATCCTGGCAACTACGGATTTATCCCGCACACGCTGGCGATAGATGGCGATCCTACGGATGTATTGGTGGTCGGACAGTCGCCGGTAATTCCTGGCGCGATCATCCGCTCACGTCCGGTGGGCGTGCTGTTGATGGAGGACGAGAACGGGCTGGATGAGAAGGTTCTCGCCGTTCCGGTAGATGCCCTGCATCCCTTCTACTCGAAGGTTGTCTCATACACGGACTTTCCCGGTATTCTGAGTGAACAGATCGCGCATTTCTTCCAGCATTACAAAGACCTGGAAAAAGGGAAGTGGGTCAAGGGCCTGAAATGGGCCGGTCCGGACAAAGCCAGAACCGTGATTAACGAGTCTATCACGCGCTTGCAAGACCAACACACGAAGTGAAACGCGGCCTCATTTGACGCTTGCGCTCGCGGAACAGTTCGCGTCAGTAACCTGAAACGCATCCAGTGAGACATCCTTCCCCGATTGCGGTGTGGCAGTGAGGGTCAGGGTATACGGTCCACATGGAAGCGGCGGTGAGGTCCAGACAGTATACTGGTACTGTTCGGAGCTGTTTGCAAGATTGATATTATACTGAGCGCCGTTGAGCTGAATCGTGGCGGTTCCCTCCCCCGGGCCAACGCGGGTCAGCCAGGTAACTCCCGAGCCGATGAAGTTGAAGACCGCCGTATCTCCTGAAACTGTGGTCTTCATGTAGTGGCGGGTGCTGGCATTCGGAATGTTAGTGACGCTCGTCCAACTACCTGCGCCTCCGGCCGCATTTCCGTAAGTGATGGCGGGGGGCTCCCACTCTGTGGCGGGGTCCGTAGCGCTGCGGGATTCCTCGGTGCGGGAAAGCTCCATGGCGTTGGTCCACGTGCTCCCACCGTCTTGGGACTTATACAGGCCATGGTAACTGGCGGCGAATAGAGTCCGATTCGATGTATTGTAGTTAAAATCGGGCGCGAGCGCCGCGGCAGTGACCAGGTTATCAGGCAACGCGGTCTGGGTTAGAGCGCCGGCGGTGGACCGCACCAGTCCTTCCTGTACGGTGCCAACGTAGAAAGTCTGATCGGTTGTGTAGTTCGGTGAGAACTGAATGTCCAGAGCGCGAATCCCGGCAAAGCCGGAGATGGCCGTCCAGCTCGTTCCGCCGTCGTGTGACTCCATGACCCCGCCGGTGACATAGGCAGCGAGCAGCGTCTGATCGTTGGCATAATTCGGCGAAACGGCCGCGACGCCCATGGGCGCCGACGCCAGGCTGGTAAGCAGCTGCCAAGTGGCGCCACCGTCGGTGGACTTATAGAGACCTCCGCCGGTGGTGGCGTCCGAGGCCGCAAACGCCGTCCCAGTCGAAGGATTGAATGTTGGTGGAAGAGCAATCGCCACGATTGAAATTCCAGCCAGTGTGCCGGGATAAGTCCAACTCGCCCCGGCGGTGGTGGATCGCCACAACCCGGCGTAGCCCGCCGACGCCGTTCCCGCGAAGATCGTCTGGTCGGTGGCGAAGCTCGGAGACATCGCGAAGGCGCGCGGATAAATTCCCGGCAATCCTCCGGCCACAAGGTTCCAGACCGGTTGGGCGGCGTTGCCGTTCGTGGTCTCCTGCAGACCACTGTGAACGCCGCTGAAGGCAATACCATCCGAAGCAAAATTCGGCGACAGCGCCGAGGCATCCGTGTAGGGGATCATCATCCCTGTATTCTGATAAGTCCACGACGTGTTCCAAGACGTACCCGCAGTGCTTGACCACAAGTTACCCCCGCCGTAGCTCGTCGCGAATACCGTTTGATTGGCAGCGGAGTTCAGGTTGACGTGGCGGATCAGGTGAGTGGGAAGCAAGTCCACATACTGCCAGGACGCGCCATTTGCCGGCATTGTCCACAGGCCTTCGAACATGCCCAGGAACAGGACGCCTGTGCTTGCGCCGCTGGCCGTGGCCAACGTCTGATAATGGGTATTCGTCTGATTGGTGGCTAGCTGCCGCTGAACGATTCGGGGTCCGGTCCAGGAGCTGCCGCGGTTGGTCGACTGAAACACACCGCCGTTGCCGGATTTATCGGCGGTAGATGCCCACAGCGTGCCATCGCTTGAATAAGTCTGAGATAGAGCAATAGCCGTAACTGAGTTGTCGGCCAGCGAGACCGGTTTCCAGGATCCGGCCACTCCGCCGGATCGTGAAACCCACACACCGTTGCCGTAAGTGCCGGCGAAGATCGTGCGATCGGTGCTGTAGGCGGGTGAGAACGCGAGGGCGGTTACGGACACGGTCAAGGTAGAGGTAACTTGCGTCCACGGGCCGCCGTTAGCGGATTCGAAGATGCCGTTGGCGGCCGTTCCGGCAACCAGAGTCTGATCCGTGCCGGGATCAGGAGCCACCGCCAGCACGGTCAGATTCGAGGTCAGCGGTGACGGTTGGCCCGGAAGTACTGACCACGTGGTTCCCCCGTCCATGGACTTATAGATCGTCTTGGTGGAGGCCGCGAACATCGTCCGCGTTGCGCCAGCGTAGTTGAAGTTCGCAGATAGCACGATGCTCGACAAAGCCGTGCCCGGCGCCAGCGGAGCAGCTTCCACCGGCGTCCAGCTCTGCCCCCGATCCGTGCTCCGGAACAATCCGCCGGCGCCCGCGACGAAGATGGTGCCATCAGTACTATAAGCCGGCGAAAATGCGATTGCCGACATCGATTGATTGGTGGGAATGCTGCTGACGGACCACTCGAGTCCACCGTCTGTTGACATAAACAATATGTAAAGATCCGGTTTCAGCGGAATGCTCGCGGTGGCCGCCATAACTGTTTGATCGTTCGCATAGTTAGGCGACATGGCCACCACGGTTATGGCATCGTGGGGATCGTGCGCCCGTAGCGTGTGCGCCGCCAGAGTAAGACAAACTACGACAGATGAATACCGTAACCAGGTTGGCATAGACATCCCTTCCGAGTCCTGTAGTCAGTTCGTGCCCTCTTGCATCGGCCCGAGGTGGATCGAGTATATCAATCGCATCGGATGGGAGCAAGCCACGCCGCCGCGCCGGAATTCGCGATTTACATTTCTGTGGCTAACTCCTTCTGATATCCAACGTCAACTGGAGTAGTCGAGCGTGGCCGGCGCCCGCATTCATTTGTGGAGGCGCAGTGATGGTTAGCCTGTATAGGAGTTTTGCGGTGCTGGCAGTCTGTGCCAGCGGCTTAGCCTACGCGGAATCGCTGGAACAGCGTTGGAGGAGACTGGAGGCCGAGGGGTCCCGGTTGCGGAGCGAAGGCAAATGAGCCGTGCGTGTGGCCGAGTCATTCGGGAGCAACCTAGGTACTTCCTGTTATGACAGCGGCCGCTATGCGAAGCCTAGTATCGCCGAAGTTGATGCTGGCGCAACGTTTCTCGCCGCAGGACGCGGCTTCGGTTCAGTAGCGCGCGCTTAAGGGCCCGGCCAGCTCGGGCTGCCAGCCTGTGTGTGTACGTGCGTCTTCCAGCACCTGTTCGATCTGCCGGGCGATCTGTTCCGGCGTGCCGGTGGCATTGACGCGGCGCAAGCCGCCATCCTGGTAATGCGCGATCACCGGAGCGGTGGCCTCGTGATACGCCTTCAGGCGGGCCAGGATTACTTCCTCGGTGTCGTCTTCGCGGCGGATCAATGGCGAATGGTCATCGTCGCAAAGCTCGCCGTTCTTAGGCGGCTGCGAAAGCATATTGTAGATGCGTCCGCACTGTCCGCATTGGCGGCGCGCCGTAATGCGGGATACCAGCACCTGCGCGGGGACATCCAGGTGAATCGCGATCGGCTGCGGCAGGCCCCGCTCATGCAGCAAGTCTTCGAGGAAGTGCGCCTGGTCTAACGTCCGGGGATATCCGTCCAGCAGAAAACCGTTGGCGCAATCAGGCTGCCCGATGCGGTTGGCCACGATCTGGTTCACGATGCCGTCGCCTACCAAGCCACCGGACTTCAGGATCGAGCAAGCCTTGCGGCCCAGGTCAGTTCCCGCCTTACACTCGGCGCGGAACATTTCACCGGTGGAGATGGCGGGGATGTGAAAACGATGGGCAATCAGCGTTGCCTGCGTGCCTTTGCCGCAGCCGGGCGGGCCGAAGAGGAGGATGATCATGGTAGCCTTCAATAACAGAGTTACAGGTCTGATATTATTCTACCATCCGGATCGAGCCGCATGCGCCGGCCGCGCCATTCGACTGTGCTGCCTTGGAGGCCGCAGATCCAGATGGCGAAGCCCCAGAGGTCGCGGAACGGGATCATCCAGGCGCGCGAGAGTGCTGCCGGGTCACGCAGCACGCCCCAGCCGACTGCGATTCCGCCAGACATGCGCACGGCGAGCGCGGCCAGTGCGACCGGCCACGCGCCCGCCGCCAGTGCGATCAGTGCCCAGAACGTGGCGTGCGTCACCAGGTAGCCGAAGTATCCGGCCGGGCGCGACACCCGTATGGCACGGGACCAGCGCAGTTGATGCCGCCAGGCGTCGCCCCAGTTTTCCGCTCCCAGGTGCGTCGCGACGGTCATCCGGGCAAAGACAACTCGCAAGCCCAGATCGCGAATCCTCCGGCCGAGTTGATAATCGTCGGCCAGATAAGCGCCGATGGCGGCGAATCCGCCGATGCGCCGCAGATCTTCCGCGCGCAGCAGCATCGTCGAGCCGAGCGCGAATTCCACGGAGCCGAGCATCCGCGCCACCAGCACGCTCGGCGCGAACTCAGTCGCCACACCCAGCGCTTCCCAACGGCCCGGCCAGTTCTCTGATTCCGCGCGATAGAGGCAGGTGACCAGGCCGGCGCCGGGCTGATCGAGCGCCGCGGTGACGTTGCTCAGATAATCCGGTGCGACAGTGATGTCGCTGTCATTGATCAGCAGTAGCGGGTAGCGCGCTTCCTTCGCGAGATCCGCCAGCACGCCGACCTTGCCGTTGGGCATCTCGGTGTGCGTGACGATGAGCCGGATTTGACGCGCGGGGAATTCCGCGATCAGGCGGCGAATATCGGTTACGGCCGGATCGTCGGAATCCGCCACGCCGAACAGGATTTCGTATTGCGGATAATCCTGCAACGCATGCGACCGGATGGCATCGTAGAACTGCGGATCGCGGCCGCGGATCGGCTTCAGGATGGATACGGCGGGCAGGGCCGAGGGAGCGTCAGGAGCCGCTTTGCGCCAGCGCGCCGCGCCCACGATCACCAGCAGCCAGTAGGCCGTGGCGGCGAGCGCGGGAACAGCCAGCCAGATCACAGCGCAAGCAGCGCCACGCCGCACGCCACCAGCAATGCGCCCGCCCAGCGCAGCCAGTTTACCGGTTCCTTCAGCAGGTACTTCGCCAGCACGGTTTCGAGCACATAGCTGCCGGCCGTGGCGGGCACCGCGAAGCTCAAATCCGCGACCGAGAGCAGCGCCAGGAACGCGAAGAAAGAGACCGCCATCGCCAACACCGAGGCGATGATCATCCGGTTTCGCGCCAGCATGCCGAGCAGACGTCCGATGGCGCCGGGCCGGAAATCGCAAATCTCACCATGCTGCTTCATGGCCGCGGCCTGCAGCACGTCGGAAACAGTCGTGGCCGCGGCGATCACGGCTACCAGCAGCCATCTCATGAGGGCGCTCCCGAGCGGTGCGGCGCCGTGCGTGCCACCAACGCCACGCCCGCCGTGATCAGCAGGATGCCGGCCCAGCGGTACGCGGAGATGTCCTCATGCAGGAAGAGCCGGCCCGCCAACGCCGAAAGCACATACCCGATGGAAGTCACCGGCAGGACGTAGCTGAGATCGGCCCAGCTCAGCAGCGTCATGTGAGAAAGCAGCCACACGACCAGCAGCGTGATGCCCAATGCTACGAATGGATTCATCACCGCGCGAATGTAAACCAGCGGCGAAAACGAGGCCAGACGCCCGAACTGGCGCATGCCCCAGCTCAACGAGAAGTTGCCACACACGCTGCTCAGCACCACGAGGAACGTGAAGAACCGAGTCTTAAGGCGCAGCCGCGCCGCGTGCACGTTCATCGGGCGGCGCGCCTCTAGTCGCCGGAGCCGGCCGCAGCCAGACGCTCGGCCGCCACGAACTTCTTGCGCTTCGACCGCAATGCCAGATACTCGCGCGCTTCTTTTGACAGGCGCTTGCGCTCTGAAGAATCGAAGATAGCCTTCCGCACCACGCGCCACACGACCCGCGGCCGGAAGTAGTATTCACCGTAGAACCGCTCCACCCAGTCCACCAGCTCACCCCGATCGAGACCGGGATAGATGATGTTGGGAAGCTGGTGCCCGGTATCGTCCGTCATGGAGTCGATGGTGATCAGGCCGTTGCTCTTGACGTAATTGTAGAATTCCGTGCCTGGGTAAGGGTGCGCGAGCGACACCTGGATCGTTTCGGTATCCAGGCGCTTGGCGAAATCGATGGTCTTGCGGATGCTTTCGCGCGTCTCGCCGGGCAGACCGATGATGAAATCGCCGTGTACCAACAAGCCCAGCTTCTTGCAGTTGTCCGTGAAACGCAGCGCCATGTCGATGGTGGCGCCCTTCTTGATGTTCTTCAGGATCTGCTGCTCGCCCGATTCGTAGCCCACGATCAGCAGGCGGCAGCCCGCCTCCTTCATGGCCTTCAGCGTTTCGTAATCGGTGGTCACGCGCGAAGTGCACGACCATGTGAGTTTCAGCGGCTTGAGCTGGCCGCACAGATCGATGGTGCGCGCCTTCTGATAATTGAAGGTGTCGTCGTCGAAGAAGAATTCCTTCACGTACGGGAAGGCTTCCGTGGCGAATGCCATTTCGCGCGCGATATCATCCGACGAGCGCAGGCGCCAGCGATGCCCCGAATGCGTCTGCGGCCAAAGGCAGAATGTGCACATGGCCGGACATCCGCGCGACGTATAGAGCGCGATATACGGGTTGAGCAGGAACGGGACGTTGTAGCGCCGCACGTCCAGATCGCGCTGGTAGACCTTGGTGACCCAGGGCAGCTCATCCAGGTTCTCGATCACGGGCCGCTCCGGATTGTTGACGACGTCGCCGTTCTTGCGGAAGCTGACGCCCGGAATCTCTTCAAGCGGTTTGCCGTTGGCGTAGTCCACGATCTGGTAATCGAATTCGCGGCGCACCACGAAATCGATGGCCGGCGACGTGCGCAGCGATTTCTCCGGCTCGACGGTGACGGGCGGACCGACGAAGGCCACCTTCAACTTCGGGTTGGAGTCCTTCATCATCTCCGCCATCTTCACGTCCACGTGAAATCCGGGCGTGGAGGTGAACAGCACGAGCAGTTCGAAATCTTTCGCCATGGCGACGGTCTGCTCGATCGAAATCTTGTGCGGCGGCGCGTCCACCACCTTGCTGTCGGGCAGCATGCCAGCCGGATAGCACAGCCACACGGGATACCAATACGATTCGATCTCGCGGGTAGCCGGCCAACGCGAACTCGCTCCGCCGTCGAAGCCTTCAAAAGAAGGAGGATTCAGAAACAGTGTTCTCATCAATGGTCACCCGTGAGCGGCAGGTTATTGGTCGCCCACGTCAAACAGACCGGCCCGTCTGGGGCCTTCAGCCAGGGATACGTTCCGGAAATCGACAGTCAGGTTCGCCGGACCTGCCAGCCTGGTATACACTACTGAGCGGATCTCGCGCGGAACTGATATGCCGCTTTGAATATCATACTCCTTGACGAACTCGATCCTTTTCAAGAAAATGGAAGGATTCTTCACTAGGCGGCCGGATTCCCGGACGCGCAGGAAAGTCTGGGCGTCAATCCAAAGGTCGCCTTTGAAAAGACCCACGCGCTTGTGTTTCGGCGCCACGGCGAAAACATGTACCGATTCGCCGTTCTGCTCGATCAGACCTTTGTATTTGAACTTGTAATTCTCGGGCGTCACGGCCAGCGAGGGAGCGCCCGCGGATTGCGCTTCCATGTCGGCGCTGAGATACTTGGCGATCACATGGTTCTTCACCGTGTTGTCGCCTTCGAAGCGCAGAGCGTCGTAGGTGATGCGTCCCAGCGCGGAGATATGGCGCAGCGCGTGCAGCCGGCCTTCCTTCTTGAGCTTGGGCAGGGAGGCCTCGATATCCACTTCCATCGAGGAACCCTGCAGAGCTTTCTCCTGTTGGTGCGCCGCCGCACAATAATTCTCGACAACCTTGTCGGAGACGCTGAGCGGCGCGGCAGGCAGAGCCGCACCGCATAAAACGAAGATAAAAAACGGGTAATGCCTTAGATCAGATCGCAAAGTATGATTCCAGGATAGCAGAGTCTACCATCCTGTAGATGGCCACAACAACCGGGAGGTCGCAGCGGCTGAGCCAAACCTGGCGAGAATTGTGGCTTATGCGCCTGGAGCGAGGAACACCTTCAAAGCGGCGGCATAATCCATGGCGGGAGTTTCCTCTCCAGGCAGTTCGACCCGCAAGCCGGCGGCGGTCTGCTCCCAGGTCAGCTTTTCCCCGCTGCCCAGCAGTTGCACGTGTGCGATCTTCCCTGGCTTGGTGGCAGCCGCGGTACCCAGGGACTCGATCGTGAGCGCGCCGGCCGGCCAGCCTAGCGCGATGGCATAGATCACCGTGTTGGCCTTGTTGCGCGTGAAACGGATATCCTTCGCGCCCAGGTTGTGCACGCTATTGCCCTGGAACGATCCGCTCTTGACGGCGTTCGGTCCTTCGCCGTAAACCTTCCAGGGCCGCGTCTCGTAGATCGCTTCGCCATTGATCCGCATCCAGGCGGCGATGCGATCGAGGACCGCTATCTCTTTGCGATCGATGGTGCCGTCGGGCTTTCCGGGGATGTTCAGAATGAATGTGCCATTCTTGCTCACCGTGTCGATCAGCCAGTGCACGGCATCCCGCGGTTCCAGGTATCCGCCGTACTCTCCGGGCTGTTCGAGAAGGCTGCGCCGGTAGTGCCATTGCCCGATACAGGTTTCCGATTGCCAGGCATACGGCATGACTCCGCTGGTGAGCCCGCGTTCGTAGTCCGCGACAACGGCCTTCGCCAGACGCTCGGGTACCTCTTTGATGTTGGCGACGGCCTCCATCCGGCCGCCGTGGGTCTTCAGGTTATGGTTGTAGAAGTACGAGGCGATATTCATGCCGCCCCAGCCCAGCGGGAACAGCGCGTTATCGAAATAGAGAAGGTCGGGATCATGCTGGTCGATCAGATCGCGCGTCCGGTCGTAGAAATCCTTGACGTAGGAGATGTCGGGCAGGGCATTATCGGGGTGCTTGGGGGCGTATAACTGTTGCGGATCGAAACCCTCCCACCAGGCGCCCTTGCCGCCGGCGGCGGTCAAACTGCCGTCGTAAGGCACGCCGGCCAGAGGACCGCTCTTGTCCGCGCCGTGGGCCGTCTGAAACCACCACCAGTTACGCGCCTGGTGCACGGTGACGCCGAAGCGCAGCCCATGCTTTCGCGCGGCCGCGGCCCAGGTGCCCACCACATCGCGATGCGGCCCCATGTTCACCGCGTTCCAGGGATGATGTTTGGAGTCCCAGGCATCCAAGCCGTCGTGATGGTTGGCCAGCGCGATGAACAATCGGGCGCCCGCGTCTTTGTAGCGCCGGATCAGTTCCTCCGGTTCCCAGTTGAGTAACGTCCACTGCGCGCAAAGGTCTTTGTACCCGAACTTCGAGGGGTGCCCGTAATGTGCCAGATGATACCGATAGTCGGGCGAGCCCTGGATGTACATATTCCGCGCGTACCAATCGCCCGCTTCGGGGACGCACTGCGGGCTCCAGTGCGCCCAGATGCCGAATTTCGCGTCCCGGTACCACTCCGGCGCGTCGTACTCGAGCAGAGAATCCCAGGTGGGTTTGTAGGGTCCCGCGCCGGCCAGTCCTGGAATCGGCGAATCCATCGGTACGCCATCCCAAGAGCCGCCCGTTACAGGCAACTCCCCCGCGCTGCCCCACGCGGTCGGCTTCCAGTTGCTTTCGTCCAGCTTTTCGCTGACGATCTTGCCGTTTTCGAGGGCATAGAATACGCGCTCAGGTGCCGGGGTCGCGCAAAAGGCGGCGTAGTCTTCGGTGTATTTATCGAAACCGTCCGGGGCACCCGGCGGCGCTGCTTTGCTCACCGGACCCATCGATGGTATCGCCGCCGCGGTGGCGGCGATCCTGCAGAACTCTCTTCGATTCACGGCATCTCTCCTGTTGCCAAAGACGATACGACTATATCGGCCTGAGATGCCTTATGTCAACGATAAAGTAAACGAGTATAGCAACGAGGCGAGCTT
>DATKNQ010000027.1:0-5402 GCA_035541265.1 Bryobacteraceae bacterium | reverse complement strand
GGCTACGGCATCTTCTACGAGCACACCAACGGCAACGAAGGCAACACCGAGTCGCTGGAGGGCAGCGCTCCGCTGGTGGTGAATTCGACGCAATATAACGTTGCCGGCTATACCAGCATCGGCGGTGAAGGGGTGATCTATCCGTTGGGCGTGGTCTCCATTCCGACGCAGGCGATCTGGCCCTATGTGCAGCAATGGAACTTCAACATTCAGCGCGAGCTCGCCACGGGAACCGTGCTGACGGTCGCGTACGTGGGGAGCAAGGGAACACATCTCTCCTTACAGCGGGATATCAACCAACTCTACCCGATCAGTCCTTCGCAAAATCCTTATCCCGCGGGCCAGGCGATGACTACCGCCGATTGCAATAACGGTACCGTAAATGGCGTGGCACCCGCCGGCGCTGCCGGTGTCCAGTTTGCCGTAGCCTGCGGAGGGGATCCCGATCCTTACCGGCCCTATACGGGGTACGGTTCTATTACGTCTCTCGAACCGCAGGCCAATTCGATCTACAATGCTCTGCAGGTTTCGGCTCATCGCCACGTAGGACGCTTGAGTGTCGATCTGGCATATACGTGGAGCCATTCACTCGATGACTCCTCCGACCGCTATGACGGTAACTTCGTGAACGCCTACGATCTGGCCTTGACTCGTGCCAGCTCGAACTTCGACCAGCGCCAGCTCTTGAATGTCGGCTACGTCTACGACTTGCCATTCTTCCCGAATCGCGGTCTGGCGCATACGCTTTTCGGCGGATGGGAGATCTCCGGAATCACCACCTTCCAGACCGGCACCCCGTTCAGCCTTACAGACGGTCTGTTTAACGCCGGCGTCGGCAACGGCACCGGCATCGGTTCGTATCTGGACCAGATCGGCAATCCAAACGCGGTGCCGGCCCTCACGGCATCGCCCGCCGGCGTGGTGGGACCGCTGCTGTTCAATCCAGCGGCATTCGCCGCGCCGCAGGGTCTGAGCTTCGGCACGGTGGGACGCAATTCATTGAACAATCCGAACCGCACGAACTTCGACATGGGGCTGTTCAAGCACTTCGCCTTCACGGAAGCCAAGGCTGTGGAGTTCCGGGCCGAGGCTTTCAACATCTTCAATCACACGCAGTGGAATGGCGTGAACGGCGGCACCAGTTGCTTTGGGGCGAATTTCTCGGCGGGCGACGCGAGCTGTTACGACAACAATAACTTCCTGCGGCCGGGAGGCGCGCACAATCCGCGCATCCTGCAGCTTGGCTTGAAATTCCTGTTCTGACGCACGCTGCTCGTCCCGGCTGTTATTCTGGCCCTATGGACGAGGAGCAGCTCCGGCAGTTGTTCGAACAGGTGCGCGAAGGCGCGGTGGATGTGGATGGGGCGCTCCACCGCCTCCGCCACATGCCTTTTGAGGACCTGGGCTTCGCCAAGGTGGACCACCACCGCGCGTTGCGCCACGGCATGCCGGAAGTGATCTTCGGCAAAGGCAAGACCCCGGACCAGGTAGTGGCGATCGCCGGTAGCTTGCTTCAAAACTCGCGGAATGTCTTGATCACGCGGGCCGACACGGAGACCGCCGCACGCGTGCAGAAGTGTTTTCCCTCCGCCGAGTATTTCCCGCTCTCCGGGGCAATTCGCTTCTGGCGCGACAAGTCCGTCCGCGGCAAGGGAACCATCGCAGTGGTCTGTGCCGGGACCAGCGACATTCCCGTGGCGGAAGAAGCGCAGGTCACTGCCGAGGTCATGGGCAATCAAGTGGACGCCATCCACGACGTCGGCGTAGCCGGCATCCACCGGCTGCTGAGCCATGAGGAGCGCCTGACCAAGGCGCGCGTGGTGGTGGTGTGCGCCGGCATGGAAGGTGCGCTGCCCAGCGCGGTAGGCGGCATGGTCTCAGGTCCCGTCATTGCCGTGCCCACCAGCATCGGCTACGGCGCCAGCTTTAACGGCCTGGCCGCGCTGCTCGGCATGCTGACCAGTTGCGCCAGCAATGTGGCGGTCGTCAACATCGACAACGGATTTGGCGCAGGATACGTCGCCAGCCTGATCAATCGGGAATAGGCGGCCGGCGCTTATGCCAGTCCGTGCGGCTCTGATATTCCCTGCCGATCGCCAGCAGGGTGTTCTCGGTGAATGGCAGGCCCACCAGTTGTACAGCCACGGGCAAATTGCCGGCGAAGCCGCATGGCAGCGATAAGGCAGGCATGCCCGCCAGGTTCCCGGCCGGAATCAGCGCGCTCAGTCCCGGATTCTTCGCCGGCGCGCCGGGCGGATGTTGGTCGAGGGGCGTGTCGATCTTCGGCGCCGGTCCGGGACGGTTGGGGGCGATCAGCACATCCACATCCACGAACAATTTGAAGATGGCCTGCTGCGCCAGACGGCGAACGCGCATCGCCGTCAGGTAGACGTGGGCGGGAATCTCCAGGCCGGCTTTCAAGCCGGCGATCTGTTTCTGGTCGGCTAGTTCCTCGACCTTGCCGTTGGAGATCAGGGGCTCGAAGATCGAGGCTGCATCGGCGGCGATGATGGTGCCGATCGTCGGGCCATATGGGAAATCGGGCAGCTTGGTCTCCACCATCTGGACGCCCAAGCCGCGGATTGTATCGAGAGCCTGCTGGAACGCGGGCCGCGCGGCTTCATCCGCCCAGTCGCTGAAATCTGCCGGCGCATAGCCCACACGCAGGTCGCTCATCTTACGCGCGTACTGCGGCGCGTAGTAGAAGCTCTTGCCCGACGAGCCGGGATCGTGACGGTCGCCTCCGGCAATCGTCTCCAGCACCAGCCCGCAGTCTTCGGCGGAATGGCAAAATGGTCCCAGCTTGTCCAGTGTCCACGAAAGCGGCATCGCGCCGTACCGGCTCACCATGCCGTAGGTCGGCCGCAGGGCGGTCACGCCGCAGAAAGCCGCCGGTGTGAGGATGGAACCGGAAGTTTCCGATCCGATCGCGAACGGCACCATCCCGGCAGCCACAGCGATCGCCGAACCGCTCGACGATCCACCCGACCAGCGACTGGGGTCCCACGGATTCAGCCCCGGTCCGGTCATCGAGGCGGATGCGTAACGGTATCCCGGCCCGCCGGCCAGTTCCACCATGGCCAGCTTGCCGACGAGCGGCGCACCCACCACTTCGAGCTTATGCACGACAGTGGCGTCGTAGTCGAAAACCTGCGCGGCGTAAGGACGCGCGCCCCAAGCGGTGATCTGCCCCGCGACGCTCAACAGATCCTTCGCGCCGTACGGGACGCCTTGCAACGGTCCGCGATAGCGCTCGCGCTTGATGTCGCCCTCCACGGCCTTCGCCTGCCGTATGGCCCGTTCAGTGAGAGGCAATGCCAGCGCGTTGTAGCGCGGCCCGAGAGTCTCCAGGCGACGGCCGAACGCGCGCGCCAGTTCGACCACGCTGGTCTGCTTCGCCCGCAGCATGCCGTTCAACTCGGTGATGCTTGCGAAAAAGATTTCGCTGCCGGGCACCGCCATAAGTCACGCGCTGAAATGGAAGGCCGGTTCGGCTTCCATGGGGACCTGCACCTTGGCGAGCGCTTCGCTGCAGCGCTGATTCTGCTGCCGGGCAGCGTCGAGTTCACCCTCCGGATTTGCCGGCGCGGCAGGCGGCGTCTGTGCCATCGCCGCGGTAGCCAATACCGCACCCGCCAGTTGGCGGCGGGTCATCCCTTTGGAACCCCGGTTCTTCATACCTCGCAATTCAATGCTTCGAGCGCCGCTTTTTCCATCACCGTGCGCGGAGCCGTTTCACCTGTCCAGATCTCGAACTGCCGCACCGCCTGCTCGATGAACATGTCGAGTCCGCGGATCACAGTCTTGCCCTCTTCGCGAGCGCGGCGGATCAATTCCGTCTCAAGCGGATTGTAAACCATATCAAACACCACGTCGGCAGGGATCTTGCCGTTGAAGAAGCACTCGTTCACGTGCGGATGCATTCCGAGCGGTGTGGCATGCACCAGCGCATCAAAGTGCTTTTGCGCGAGTTGGTCAATCAGCAGCGGTTCGCCGCCGCAGACCTTGGCCAGTGAACGTACGCGGTCGGCGTTGCGGCCGACCAGTGCGATACGTGCGCCTGCATCCGAAAGTGCACAAGCCGCGCTACGCGCCGCGCCGCCGTTGCCGACGATGAGCACGGAAGCGTTGCGCAGCCGGACCTCACGCGCCAGGGGTATCGTGACGCCCGCCGCATCGGTGTTGGCTCCCCGCCATTTTCCGGATTTGCGCCAGACCGTGTTCACGGCTCCGATGCGGCGCGCCAGGGGATCCACGATGTCGAGGTAGCGCACGATCTTCTGTTTGTGCGGAATGGTCACGCTGAAACCGGCGATGGGCAGACGTTCGGCCAGTCCGAAGAAGTCGCGCATCTGTGCCGTCGGAACCAGGAAGGGCAAATACACCGCTTCCATCCGCCGGAACTGGAACGCCCGGTTGTGCACCGCCGGAGAGATGGAGTGGCGCACGGGATCCGCGACGATGCCGTAGATCTTGCTCGAGCGGGACAGCTTCTCGACCCGGTATAGGTGCCGCAACTGGCGCGCGCACACCTGTCCCGCAGCGGTGCCCTGCGTGGCCGTGGGTGCGGCATAAGTGTACATGCCGCCGAAGGCGGTCGAAAGCACGCGGCTGGGAAAACCGAGTTCCCCCATGGCGAGCAGCACCAGCGGCGTGCGCGGGTGACTCTTGGTGAGCGCCAGCACGCGCCCATAATCAGAGGGCTTACGCGCGGTGGTCACTACCTTATACCCATCGGCCGGGATGCGCGTCATGCGGTTCAACAGCGTATCGAGCTGGGGTGTGGCTTCGTAATTGTGATAAGAAATGACCAGCCGCGCCCGTCCGCGGAAAATACCGAGCCGGGCGGCGGCCGGCTCAGCGCTCTCAACCTCGACATCCACCGCTTGGGCGCCGGCGCTCACCGCCATGTCGAGGATGCGGATCTCCTCTTCGATACTGCCGTTGAACCTGCCGTGGTTCTGGTGGCGCCGGCAAGTAGCCAGCACGATGCAGTCCGGATACTGCTCGAGCAGTGCACGGATTGCCCGTGCGCCATGCTCGGGGTTTTCCAGGTAATCCAGGCGGAACTCCAGGAACGATTCACCCGCCTCGGCTTCCCGCCGTGCGTGCTCTAGCAACCGGTCCAGATCCGGAAAACCCAGCGCGATACAAATGCGCGGGAGGGGCCTCGTCTGCGCCATTCGGGAGTTCCTAGCATACCACGGTAAGCGGCCTGCGACTCCCGGATTTCGCCGGCACTATTGCGCGCTCATTTCGGCCAGTTCGGCTGGCTCCTCCAGCGGTACCGAGAACTGCCGTTCGATCTTCTCGCGAAACACGGGGCCGGAGTTATACGTGCAGAACGGATAGACCCGCCCGTCAGGCGCGGCATAGTGGATCACGCAGCGTTTCACGCGCTC
>DATKNQ010000026.1:0-4173 GCA_035541265.1 Bryobacteraceae bacterium | reverse complement strand
GGCTCGCGGCATAGAACCGATGGCCGGCGGATCGCCGCATTTCGTGGGGCTGGCGGAAGTTCTTTGCGTCGCGGCGGCGTTAGGGATGGCCTTGCCGCGTGAGGTGGCGGTGCTCGCGGTAGAGGCAGCCGAGTGTTCGACAGTTGGAGGCACGCTGCATCCCGCGGTCACCGCCGCCATACCGCGCGCGCTCGAACTGGCCGGAGCTTTTCTGCGGAACGATACATCATGAACGGCACAAATACCACGGGCGTGACGGTGACCAACATCGTGCTGGGAGCAGCGGTCGTATTGATCCTGCTGACGGCCGTGATCGCCATGCTGGACGAGTGGATCACCAGGATCCGGAAGCGGCGATCTATCGAGGCTGAGTTGAACAGGGACATGAAACATTTCTTCAGACCGATGTAGTTTGGGAATGCAATAAGGAGCAAGCCATGGCGAGCAAACGTATTGGCATACTGACCGGCGGCGGCGACGTCCCCGGACTGAATTCCGTCATCAAAACAGTGGTCTACCGGGCGAGTGAGATGGGCTCCGCCGTGGTTGGGATCCGGCGTGGCTGGGAAGGCCTGACGCATGTGAATCTCGAGGAGCCGTCCAGCCGCGCGCTGTATCTGGCGCCGCTCAATCGCGAGAACACGCGCACGATCGACCGCACGGGCGGGACTTTCCTCCACAGTTCGCGCACCAATCCGGCGAAGATGAAAAGAGTCCCCGCCCTGCATGCCCGGGAGTTTCCGCCGCTCGAAAACTGCCAGGGCACCTACGACCTGACTCCCCAAGTGCTGCGGAAGATCGAGGCGCTCGGCCTGGAGTGCCTGATCGCGATCGGCGGCGACGAGACTCTCGGCTATGCCTGCCGCCTGCATCGGGAAGGCGTGAAGGTCATCGCCATTCCCAAAGCGATGGACAACAACGTCCGTAACACCGAGTACTGCATCGGCTTTTCGAGCGCCGTAACCCGCGCCACCGAGGCCATCGAACGGCAGCGCACCACCATCGGCTCGCATGAGCGCATCGGCATCTTCCGCATTCTGGGCCGCCGCACCGGCTACACGGCGTTGTTTACGGCTTATGTCACCTCGCTGCGCTGCTGCATTCCGGAATACCGGTTCGACCTGCACCGCCTGATCGACCTGGTAGCAACCGACAAGCGTAACAACCCAAGCAACTACGCCCTGCTGATCGTCTCCGAGGGAGCCGAATGGGTGCAGACCGGAGACACCATCCCGCGGCAGCCGCTCAATGTGGCGGAAGATCTCAGCGAGGCACTCCGGCGGCAGACCGGCGAGGAGGCTATCGTCAGCGACCTGACTTACGATTTGCGCAGCGGATCGCCGGACTTCATCGACAAGATGGTCGCGAACACGTTTGCCGGTATGGCCATCGACTGCCTGGAGACCGGCAGCCACGGAGTCATGACCGCCATAACCGGCGGCTGCTACACCACGGTGCCCATACCCGATTCCAGACTCGGTCCGCGCCAGGTGGACGTGGAGACGCTCTACAACACCGAGCGCTACCGGCCCCGTTACGATCACAAATTGGGACTCCCGCTATTCCTCACCTGCGAGCCGCGTCCGGAGATGTGGCGGGCCGCGGAGAAGACCGGGATGGAACTGCAGCCCATCCTCGCCTGAACGCCTACCGCCTCGCCGTGGCGCATCACAACGCGCCCTCCACCACCGCCATCTGTTAGACTGAGATTTCAGGTGCTGAAGCGTTTTATCTTCTGGGACTATCCGCGCGCCAGTTGGCAGTACGACGTGATGGTCGGCATTATTGTGGTGTTTGTGCTGCTCACGCCGCGAAGCTGGTTCCGCGATCAGCCGCGCAATCCGCAGGTCAGTTCCATCGCCGTCGTGGCGGGCGAACATGGCAGCAGTGTCTACTGGCTCGAGCCCGAGCTGCTGGCCGGTTTGAGCAAAGAGCAGCAGGCGCAAAAGCTGCCGGAAATCCTGCGGAACCTCACACACCAGAAACAATTGACCGTGACCAGGGTTCAACCTGTTGCTGATTCCGATGGCGAGACCCGGGGCTACATGGTCTTCGCCAAGCCCTGAGCCATACCCGATGCACCGTTGCGCCATCGTCTTATTGGGAATTGCCGCGAGTGCGGCCCCCTTCCTCGCGGCGGCTAATCAGATGGATACCGTGCTCGACCGCGTCGATAAGGCCGGTGCGGCATTCAAAGCGCTGTCCGCGCATGTGCGCCGGATCGCCCACACGGCGGCCATCAACGAAGACAACGAAGATAATGGCACGATCCTGCTGAAGCGCGTACACTCGCGCGACGTACGCATGCTGATCGAGGTCAGCGATCCGGATGCCCGCACGGTCGCGTTTCAAGGGCACAAGCTGGAGGTTTACTACCCGAAGATCCAAACGGTGCAGGAGTTTGACGTGGGCAAGAGCCGGGATCTGCTGGAGCAGTTCTTCCTGCTGGGATTCGGCACTTCGCGCGCGGATCTGCTCAATTCGTACAATCTGCGGCTGCTGGGTCAAGAAACGGTCGCTGACGCCAAAACGGAGCGGATCGAAATGATTCCGAAATCCAAAGAGGTCCTGCAGTATCTAACCAAGGTAGAGCTGTGGGTAGCCGGCAGCGGTTACCCGGTGCAGCAGAAGTTCTTCCTCAAGGGAGGGGATTACCAGCTCGCTACTTATTCGGATGTGAAGATCAATCCGGAACTGCAGGACGCGGCCCTGAAATTGCACTTACCTAAGAACGTGAAACGGGAATTCCCGCAAAAGTAGATTCGGACCAGGCGAAGACCAGGCGCATGGCAACGAACGGCAACAAAAGCAGGCTTACGTATTTGGACTGGCTGCGCGGCGTGGCGGGCATCATCATGCTCCAAGGCCACGCGTTCCAGTCATTTACCAAGCCCGAACTGCGCGGTACTCCCGCTTACATGCTGTCGCAATTTCTGGGCGGCATGCCCCCCGCAATCTTTCTGTTTCTGACCGGCGTGACGCTCGCCTTTCTGATGCACACCTTTGAGCGCAAAGGCGTTTCGCGGCACGACCGGATCATCGGCACGCTGCTGCGCGCGCGCTATTTATTCGGCATTGCCATACTGTTCCGCGTGCAACTGTGGCTGTTCAGTTGGCCCGGCCCGTGGATGAACCTGCTGAAGGTGGACATCCTGAATTGCATGGGCTTCGGCATCGCCCTGATGTCCGTGATGGCGTTGTTCACCACGGCGCAGCGCACGCGGTACTGCGCGCTTTTGGGATTGGCGATCGCCGGCCTCTCACCGTTGGTCACGCAGATGAACTGGTCCGGCGTCCCGTGGCTGGTGAAGGCTTACTTCGCGCCCGACTACAACTACTTCAGTTTCTTCCCTTGGGCAGCTTACATGGCGTTCGGCATGAGCTTTGGCAGCCTGCTGCGCGTGCTGAAGCCCGAGCATCTGGATCGCACCATGCAGTGGGTCGCGCTGCTGGGCGTCGGCGTAATTCTGGCGTCGCGGTATTTCGCGAATCTGCCGTTTTCGATTTATCCGAAATCGGAATTCTGGCTGGATAGTCCGGCGCAGGTGTTCATCAAGCAGGGCGTGACGCTGCTGATCCTGGTGGTAGCATACGTCTGGACACGGTATGGCGCGGCGCCCGGCTGGAGCTGGGTGCGGCAGTTCGGCACCACTTCGCTGCTGGTGTACTGGGTGCACGTCGAACTGGTCTACGGGCGCTGGCTGCCGTGGTGCAAGAATAACCTGGATGTCGGCCAGACGGCGCTGTCGGCGGTAATTCTGATTGGGCTGATGCTGCTGCTGGCGGTGGTCAAGACCTATCGCAAAGACATCGGGGCGTATCTGGCGACCTGGCGCCTGTCGTGGTCCGGCGCGAAGCCCGAACGCGTCCCCGCCGATTAGTCTTCCGCGCCGTTCCACCTGCTAAGCTATAGAATCAATTATGGCCTTGAGCAAGGATTTGCTGGAGATCCTGGTCTGCCCATTGTGTAAGGCGGACCTGGATTTGAAGCCGGACAACAGCGGGCTGAAGTGCGTCCAATGCCACCGCGTTTACCCGATTCGAGAAGATATCCCGGTGATGCTGGTCGACGAGGCTAAGATCGAAGAGTGATCGAACTGCCCCACGGCTGCCGCGTGGCCGTGATCCGGCTGCGCTCGCTCGGCGATTGCGTGCTCACCACGCCGGCGCTCG
>DATKNQ010000025.1:0-2171 GCA_035541265.1 Bryobacteraceae bacterium | reverse complement strand
TCCGGCGGCCACCAGGGCGCGGATTTCCTGAAGTTGGCGGTCGTGGAGCGTGATGGTGATCTGGGCGGTGGCCATACCGGAGACCATACCACACTTGGCTTGGGCGCGGCCGCGGTGCGGCACCTGATACGCTGGCAGGATGGTGGCTCACTCAGCAGATGTGGCGCTGCGCACGGAGAAGCTCTCGAAGGTGTACCGGTCGGGGGAGTCGGACCTGGTGGTTTTTGACGGTGTCGACCTGGAGGTGCGGCGGGGCGAGATGCTGGCGCTGGTGGGGGAGTCGGGGGCGGGGAAGTCCACGTTACTGCATTTGTTGGGCGGTCTGGACAGGCCTACGAGCGGTACGATATACTACGGTTCGAAAGACATTTCACGGCTCGCGGATTCGGAACTGGCCAGTTTCCGGAATCGGGAGATCGGATTTGTTTGGCAGATTCACTATCTGCTGCCTGAGTTTACGGCGCTGGAAAACGTGATGATGCCATTGCTGATCCGGGGGGTGCCGCAGGGCGAGGCGGCTGCGGATTCGCTAGCGAGGCTGGATGAAGTCGGGCTGCAGGCGCGGGCTACACATCGCGCGGGGGAACTATCCGGAGGAGAGCAGCAGCGGGTTGTGCTGGCCCGGGCTCTGGTGGGCAGACCTTCGTTCCTGCTGGCGGATGAGCCGACGGGAAACCTCGACTTCAGGACCGGTGAAATGATCTTTGAGCTTTTGGAACGCCTGCATCGCTCTCACACACTCACCTCCGTTTTTGTTACGCACAATCTCTCGTTCGCCAGAAGATGCGATCGTGTTCTGACGATGGAAGGGGGGACCCTGGTAACGGGTTCCGATGATGCCGCGCATCTTCGCGGCGATGGGTAGTATCTTTAGTATTAGGGGGCCACTGCATGTTTGAACGTTATACGGAGAAGGCTAGGCGGGTCATCTTTTTCGCCCGTTATGAAGCCAGCCAGTTCGGCAGTCCTTATATTGAGACGGAGCATCTGCTGTTGGGCTTGTTGCGGGAGGACAAGGCGCTGGCCAACCGCTTCCTGCGGTCGCATGCGGCCGTGGAATCGATCCGGAAACAGATCGAAGGGCACACGCAGATTCGCGAGAAAGTGTCGACATCGGTAGATCTGCCGCTGAGCCACGAGTGCAAGCGTGTGCTGGCGTACGGCGCGGAAGAGGCGGAGCGGCTGAACCACAAGCACATCGGCACGGAGCACCTGCTGCTGGGGCTGCTGCGCGAGGAGAAGTGCTTCGCCGCGGAGATTCTGCACGAGCGCGGGCTGCGGCTTTCGACGATCCGGGAAGAACTGGCGCGTTCGCAATCCGAGAAAGTGGCCTCGAACCGGCCGAAAGAAAGCTCGCTGCTGGCGGAGTTCAGCAGGGATTTGACGCAGGCGGCCATGGACAACTCGCTCGATCCGCTGATCGGGCGCGATTACGAACTCGAGCGCGTGGTGCAGATCCTGTGCCGGCGGACGAAGAACAACCCGGTGCTGATCGGCGAGCCGGGCGTGGGCAAGACGGCGATTGTGGAGGGCCTCGCGCAGCGCATCGCGGAAGGCGACGTGCCGTCGTTCCTGGCGGACAAGCGGATTCTAGCGCTGGACCTTTCACTGATCGTGGCCGGCACCAAGTATCGCGGGCAGTTCGAAGAGCGGCTGAAGACCATCATGAAAGAGCTGATGGAGAATCAGAACGCCATCATCTTCATCGATGAGCTGCACACGCTGGTGGGCGCGGGATCGGCGGAGGGATCGCTGGATGCGGCCAACATTTTGAAGCCGGCGCTTTCGCGCGGCGAGATCCAGTGCATCGGGGCGACCACGCCGGGCGAGTTCCGGAAGTCGATCGAGAAAGACCGCTCGCTCGAGCGGCGCTTCCAGGCGGTGAAGGTGCCGCCGCCGAGCGAGCAGGATGCGGTGAAGATCCTGTTCGGCATCAAGGACCGCTACGAGAAGTTCCATGCGGTGGGGTATACCGATGACGCGATCGAGACGGCGGTGTTCACGTCGAGCCGTTACATTCCGGACCGCTTCCTGCCGGACAAGGCGATCGATCTGATCGATGAAGCCGGCGCGCGCGTGAAGCTGCGGCAGACCACGCTGCCGAGCGACTTGGCGGATATTCAGAAGCGCATCAAGTTCATCGTGCACCGGATGGAGAACGCCATCGCGAA
>DATKNQ010000024.1:0-5623 GCA_035541265.1 Bryobacteraceae bacterium | reverse complement strand
GCGGCCCCGAACGCGCCGGCGACGGCCACGGTCTTGACCATGAAATCTCTACGATTGACGGAGTCTTGGTTTTCGGACATTGACATCCACCTTTCTGAGTGGCTAAAGGATCAGTGTACCCGAAATTACCGGCGATCGCCGCGGGTCAGCATGATTCGGACGGCGGCGAAAATTCGCTCGACGGCGGGGCGGCGATAGGCCCAGCGCTCGTCCGGTTCGGGCGGGTTCACGACCATGGTGGCATTGGCCTCGAACACGAGCACGTCACCGGCGGAGCTGAGGCCGAAGTCGATGCCGGCATAGTCGAGGCCGAGCGTGGATTGGATGGCGGCGAGGGCTTCCATGGCCCGCGGGCCGAGCACGTCGGGCATGTGTTCGAGGAATTCGGCATCTTCGGCGCGGTGTTCGGAGTTATCGGCCATTTCGGCGGTGAAGTAGTGGATCTTCCAGTGACTCGATATCGCCACGTGCAGCGGGTAGAGACGGCCATCGATCATCATGACGCGGTATTTGCGGAACTTGCCGCCGGGGCCGCGGGCGTCCAGGTACTCGATGAGGGTGAGCTCGGCGCCGGGGAGTTGGGTTATGGCGGCGGCTAGTGCTTCGGGCGCTTCGACGCGCTCGAAGTGGCGGCCCGTGTGGAAACCGGGGGTGCGGATGAGCAGGGGGAAATGGAAGCCGTGGCGGGCGAGGTTGGCTGCGGTGATCTGTTCGCGGGGCAGCGTGACGGTGAGCGGCATGACCACGCCGGTCAGGTGCGCGAGGCGGGCATGGCCGGCGCGTCCGGTGGCGAGCACGCGGTCGGGCGGATTCAGCGCGGGCGCTGCGGTGTGGGCGATGAGCGACTGCGCGGCGGCGAGCGCGGCTGCGGCGAGATCGGCATCGCCGATGGAGTTAAAGACGATTTGGTGCGGCGGCAGCGGGTTTTGGAGATCGAAGAATTCGGGCACCACGACGTGGGTTTGGAAGACACGATCGTCGAGCAGATGGCGCACGGGGATGTTGCCGCCTACGGAAGAAATCAGGAGGAGCAGGGACACGGGCGGACCATCGCCACGGTAAGGGAGGGTGACGACGGGGCGATCGGCGAAGCCTTTGTGGCGATGCACATCGGCGCCGGCGCGATCGCCGAGTTCGGCCAGCACGTAGGCGAGGCCTTGATGCGCTTCGGCGTGGCCGGGATCGAGGCGCAGGGCGGCTTCGTAATGCTCGCGCGCGGCGGCGAATTCGTGATTCTCGAAGAGCGCGTTGGCCAGGTTCACGCGGCTCATGGGGTCGCCGGGGTGGCGGACGACGGCTTGCGCGTAGGCGGTGCGGGCGGCGGTGCGATAGCCGGTGCCGTAGAGCAGCGTGCCCAGATTGTTCAACGCCAGGCGGTGCGACGGGTCGCGCTTGAGCAGCTCGATATAGGCTTCGCGGGCTTCGATGGTGCGACCCGTTTCGGCGAGCCGGCAGGCGCTCTCGAACAGGCCTGTGGCCACGGTCTTTGCGACGAGCAGTTCGATTTCGCGGAGGCTGGTGCGGTGGCTGACGATGGCGGCCCGGATGGCGATACGGCCATCGATCGTGGTGGTGGAGGGCGCCACGAGTCCGGACTCCTGCAGCTCGACGACGATGCGGGAATTGATGCGGTCCGCGTCATCGGAGCGATAGCCGAAGCAGACGATGTTGAGGGTGACCGGGGCGAGCAGTTCGAGCTCGGGCGTTTCGGTGATGCGGCCGGCGAGCGCGCGGGCCAGGGCGCAGGTGTTTGAGATGACTGCGCCGAGCGCAGCAGTGCCGTAGACCTTGAGCGTGAGCCACGTCTTGAGGGCGCGAAAGCCGCGGGAAAGATCGGGGCCGAAATCGCAGGGCCACGGCGCGGCTCCGGCAAGGCCGCGCTCTTCGCGGCGCAGGTATGGCGCGGAGGTAGCGAAGGCCTGGCGATGCAGGTCGCCGTCGCGCACCAGGACGAATCCGGCATCGTAGGGGACTTGTCCCCACTTGTGGAAGTCGAAGGCGAGGGAGTCGGCATGTTCGATGCCTTTCAGGCGCGGCGCGAGATCGGGAGCCAGGATAGCGAGCGCGCCGAATGCGCCATCGACGTGGAACCAGAGGCGCTCGCGGCGGCAGATATCGGCGAGCGTGTCGAGGTCGTCGATGGCGCCGGTATCAACCGTGCCCGCGGTGCCGATGACGAGGAAGGGCGTGAAGCCGGCGCGGCGGTCTGCGGCGATGGCGTCTTCGAGCGTGCGCAGATCGATCTGGCGCAGAGCTTCGCTGCCGAGGCCGGCGATGTCCATGGCTTTGGCGATGCAGTTATGCGCTTCTACGGAGGCATAGGCCGTGAGCCGCTTCGGATTGGCGGCGACGCCCGTGCAACGCGTCTCGAAGCCGAGCGCGGCATCGCGCGCGATGAGCACGGCGATCAGGTTGGCCATGGAGGTGCCGGTAACAAACAGGCCGCTGGCGCTTTCGGGGAAGCCGAAAATCTGCTGCATCCAGCGGACGATCTGGCGCTCGACTTCAATGGGGATGTGGTCGCGGCCGCCGAGGTTGGCGTTCAGGCCGCCGGCGAGCATTTCGGCCAGCATGCCCACCGGCGTACCGCCGCCGTGCACCCAGCCCATGAAACCGGGATGCACGCCGCCGGACACGTAGGGCAGAACGTCGCGCAGGAATTCGCGGTGAACTTCGGCGAGATCGCTGGGCGCGACGGGGGGATCGGCGCGGAAGCGGGCGCGGACTTCGCCGGGCGCGGGCTGCCAGACGGGGCGCTCGCGGATGTGCTCGAGGTAATCGACGATGTCGTCGAGCATGCGGTGGGCCTGGGCGCGGAAGGCCGGCCAGTCGGCGGGATCGAGCGAGTGGTCTGCGCCTGGGGGCGGAGGGGCGCTCATACTGTCATCGTAATGGTTAGCGTACAGGCCCCGCGTTCCGCCAACTAAGTTCTGACGCCTGGCAGGATCAACTTGTTCGCCAACATGAAGCGGGCCAGCTTGCGGAGTTGCTTCATGTAGGCTGGTTCGTCGTTTGGTCCCATGATCTGGCTGACAACCAGGAAATCCCGAAGCGCGCCTTCCATATCGTTCATTTGCGCCAGGAAAGCCGGAACCTTGTACGACGGCAGCTTTATGTCGAGTTTCAGAAAACAGTTGCTGGTGAAGCACTGCAAATGCGCGGAGGTACCCTCGACATCAATCGTGGCCTCGACCATCTCGATGGTGTCGTCGCCTTTTCCCCTGTCCGGCCAGGCAGTGAAATGAGGCCGGCCTTCCTCCCTGTCCCCTCCGAACCAGGATTTTGAGCGGCGGGCACTGAGCCCGTTCGCCGTCCACTGCTTACTGTTCACGGTGTATGAATTCAGGGTCTGTCCGATTTTGGTGGTTGCACCGGTCATGCGCATCCTCCGGTCAAAATTGTATCGAGAACGTAGCAGCCAGTGACACAAGGAGGTACTGGCGGCGGGTGGGAATTCCTTCAAATCATACAGCGAGTGGACAGGCGCCGCCCACGGGGACAGCGCCTGTCACAAGATGGACTACGTGGTGACGGGCCCGCCGAGCTTGGCGTACCAGGGCGTGGCGGATTTGCACGAACTCGGCGTTGATGGGCACTTCCACTTTCAGCACGTCGACGAAGTATTGTGGCTTGGAGAATTCTCCATGCTCTTCTTGACGATCTCGGGCTTCACCTTGGCGTACTCGAAACCTCACTCATCGCCGCCCTTGGGATCGTAGCCGACGAATTCCAGGCTGCCAGGCGGGGCGCTCGCGCATATGCTCTCGAGGTAATCGACGATGTCGTTGAGCATCCGGTGGGCCTGGGCGCGGAAGGCCGGCCAGTCGGAGGGATCGAGCGGGGCACTCATATATAGTCATGATAAGTGGCCGGGACCTGGGCGTTCTCGCACTAACAGTTGTATAATCGGGCCAAAGATGGAGGCAGAGATGCGCGTCCCGTTGTTTCTTATCGCAGTGTTTTCGCTGGCCGGCGTTTGCGCGGCGCAGGGGCCGCTACCCGGCTGCGAGTCGACCCCGGAGGTGCGGCAGGCGCTCAAAGAGCAGCTTCGCCCACAGGATCTTGACAAGCTGAAGTATGTGGAGCGCGTAGCCCGCGAGCGGGAAGTTCTGGGCGACCTGATTGCGAAGCATCCCCGGGAACTGGAGCCTTACCGGCGCTTCATCAACTTCGTACACTACGAAACGGACGGCTTCCCGGCGCTGCAGGCGCGTTACCGGGAGCAGGCCAAGCAACACCCGGACGATCCGCTGGCCCTGTATCTGGCAGGGGCCGTGCTGTTCCACACAGACACTCCGGAGAGCATTAGCCTGCTCGAAGCGGCGAAGGCCAAGGCGCCGGATTGGGCGTGGCCTAACCTCGAACTGGCCGACGTCTACGCGGCCGAGAAGCGTGAGGATAAGAAGAAGTCGGCGGAATACCTGGCGGCGTTCTTTTCGGATTGTCCGGGTTCGGCGGAACGGCGCGCGCACTGGCTGCTGGCGATGGTAGGCGACAAGGCGCTGGGAGTTCGGGTGGCCGCCGATCTGCGCCAGCGGCTGGCTAGTGCCAGCGACCCGGATGATTTGAAGCAATACGAGACGCTGTGGGGCCTCGAGTTCCGCACGCGTCCGCCACAGGAACATGCCGCGCTCCGCCAACAAGTGGCCGCGGATTTGAAGAGGGTGGAGTCTCTGAATGCAAAGCCGGACAGCGAGTGGCTGGCGTTCCTGAAGACAGGCTATAAGCAGAGCGGCGCTTCCGAGGCGGCGCTTACCGCGCTGGACGACCGCATCCTGAAGGAGTTCCCTGCTTCGGAGGCGGCATATGACGTAGCCTACGATCGCTGGAAGAAAGCGCACAAGGAGCCGGAGGATGCGAAGGATGTGAAGGCGTGGGCGGCGTGGGAGCAAGCTCATAGAGAGGCACTGAAAAGTTGGATTCGAGATTTCACGGATGTCACTTATCTGGAGCGGTCTTCCTGGTTCTACGCGATTTTCTACGACGATACGATTCCGCAGAAGGAAGGGATCGCCGCCGCCGAGCGTCACCTGCAGCTCGCTCTCGACTACGACCGGCCGGCATCGGATCCCTACACGGATGTGGCCGAGTACCTGATCGTTCATAAGTGGGAACCGAAACGGGCGCTCGAGTTGCTACACAAAGCCCGGCCGCTTCTAACCAAGGAACTCGATCAGGCAGCGAAAGACGACGACCGGGCTGCCGACAAGCAAGAGGAGGCCGATAAGTATGCCGTATATTCCGAGCAGAACTTCGCGGGGTTGATGCTGCGCGCGGCGCGGCTGGCGGGCAAGCCGGCGGAAGGCGAGGCGCTGCGGGCGTCAATAGAAGGACCGGCGCCGAAGGCAAAGACGCGAGTATCCGATTACTGGCTGAATCGCGCGCGCCTGGCCGTGCTGGAGAATCGCAAGGCGGATGGTCTGACTTACTATCAGATGGCTTTCGAAACTCGCGTTTCGCCGCCATCCTGGTGGCGCGGCCGTCTTGAGGACGATCTGACGGACGAAGCGCACGCATTATGGCAGGACCTGGGAGGCACGGAGGCGGCGTGGAACGTTTGGAGCAAACCGCCCGGCGCGAAATCGGAGGAACTCGCGGAAGGGCGCTGGGAAAAGCCGAAGAA
>DATKNQ010000023.1:0-4163 GCA_035541265.1 Bryobacteraceae bacterium | reverse complement strand
TCAGTCAAAGTCAACCACAAATTTGACCGACTTTGAGGATTTGCCTCAAATGATGGCACGACAAAGTATTTCGGCGATGTCGCTGGCCCGGGTTGAAGAGCTTGGGGTGGTGGGCGCCGGCGGCGGCGGGTTCCCGACCGCAGTCAAGCTCCAGGCGCGCGTGTCCACGGTGATCGCCAACGCCGCCGAATGCGAGCCTCTCCTCCACAAGGACAAGGAACTGCTGCTGCATCATTGCGAACCGTTTCTGCGCGGACTGCGAATGGCGATGGAGATGGTGGGCGCGCGCGAAGGCGTGATCGGGATCAAGAACAAGTACCACGAGATCATCGATGCGATCGAGCGCCAGTCGCCGCAGGGCATTCGCGTGGTGCCGCTGCCCGATGTCTATCCCGCCGGAGATGAGTTCATCCTGGTGCACATGGTTACGGGGCGTGTGATCCCGCCGGGCGGCCTGCCGAAGGACGTGGACACGGTGGTCTCGAACGTGGAGACGCTGATGAACATCGGCCTCGACCGGCCGGTGACGCACAAGTACCTCACCGTGGCCGGAGCGGTGGCGAACCCGGTGACGCTGCGCGTTCCGGTTGGAATCGGGATCGGCGAGGCGCTTGAGGCGGCCGGGGGAGCGACTGCGCCGGAGCTCGGCATCCTGCTGGGCGGTGTGATGATGGCCAGGCCGGCTGCGGGACTCGATGTGCCGGTGACGAAGACGACGGGCGGCATCATTGTTCTGCCGGCCGCGCATCCGCTCATCCAGCGCCACAATGCCCCCTGGGCACAGATCCAGCGCGTTGGGCGGTCGGCCTGCGATCAATGCCGGTTCTGCACTGAATTCTGCCCGCGTTTCCTGCTGGGGCATCCCATCGAGCCGCATCGCGCTATGCAGTCGCTGGGTTTCTCGAGCGGCGCCGACGCCATGATTGCCGGCACGCTGTACTGTTGCGAATGCAACCTGTGCACCCTATTCGCGTGCCCAGAGGATCTCGATCCAAAAAATGTGTGCGTGCAGTCGAAGCCGGCGGCGCGCGAGCGGGGACTCACCTTCAAAGGCAGTCCCGAATCCGTGCAGCCGCACCCCATGGCGGAGTTCCGCCGCGTGCCAATGCGGCGGCTGATTGCCAAGCTTGGGCTGAGCGAATTTAACAACATCGGGCCGCTGATCGAACACGAGTTTGCACCGCGGCGGGTGAACATCCCGCTGAAGCAGCACGCCGGCGCGGCTGCGGCGCCCGTGGTGAAATCCGGCGACCGTGTGCGCGTGGGCGACCTGTTGGCCGCTCCGGAAGCGGGAAAGCTCGGCGCGCGCATCCACGCGAGCATCGACGGGGTGGTCACGGTCATGGGAGACGCGATCGCGATCGATGCGTAGAACGCAACGGAAGGAGCCGACGTGGAATCTGAAATCAATTCGATCGGCCTGATCGAGCTCTCGAGCGTGGCCGTGGGCTACCTGGTGGAGGACACCATGCTCAAGGCGGGCGCGGTTCGGCTGCTGCTGGCGCGCAGCATCTGCTCGGGCAAATTCCTTATCGTGATCTCGGGCGACGTAACGTCGGTGGAAGCGGCGCTGCACGCGGGCGCCGCGGCGGCGGGAGCGTCGCTGATCGAGCGGCGGCAGATCGCGCGGGTGCACCCGGCGGTTCTCGCCGGCATTTCGCAGGCCGTGGACGTGGATCCGAAAGTGCTGCGGTCGATCGGAGTGATTGAGACTTTTTCCGCCGCGAGCATCATCGAGGTTGCCGACGCCGCGGTGAAGTCGGCAAATGTGACGCTCTTGCGCGTGCACCTGGCGATGGCGCTGGGAGGCAAGGGATTTCTGCTGATGGCGGGTGATGTTTCCAGCGTTCAGTCGGCGGTGACTACTGCGTCTGAAGTGGCCGCAAAAGACGGAATGCTTGTTGGGCGCTGCGTAATCCCGGCGCCGTGCGAAGAGCTCTTCCGCGATTACATCTGATCATTCCCGGTGAGTCGGCCACCAGGTTCTGCGGCCACCGGACTGATTGCCACCTTGAGGATGAAACGACGGGTGGGTTTTCAGTTTCTTAAATCAGCGAGTTGGCGTCGGCTGCGCGACGTGGCGAGTTAGTTAGCGAGTTGGCGGTTTCGTGCCAGCAATAGATTTGCTCCTTTCATTTTGTTTCGCATTAGTCAGAGCACATACGAGAGTCCACCAACGAGGCCCAGCCCCGAGATTGCAATGATGGTCTCGCACACGGACCACGTCTTCATGGTCTGGGTCACGCTCATCCCCAGGTATTCCTTCACCAGCCAGAAGCCGCCGTCGTTGACGTGCGAGAAGATCAGCGAGCCGGCGCCGGTGGCGATGGCGAGCAGTTCAGGATGCACACCGGCACTGTGCAAAGCGATGGGCGCAACGATGCCGGCGGCGGTGGTCATGGCCACCGTGGCCGAACCGGTTGCGAGCCGCATGAGCGCGGCCAGCAGCCACGCCATCAGCAGGACCGGCACGTGCGAGCGAAGGGCAATGCCGATAATTGCCTGCGAGACCCCACTGTCCTGCAGCACGCGGCCGAATCCCCCGCCCGCGCCAACGAGCAGCGTAATGGTCGCGGTCGGCGCGAGGCATTCGTTGCTGAAACGCAGGATGGTGTCGCGCGTAAAGCCCCGCAATTTGCCAAGCGTAAAGAAGCTGACCAGCACGCCGATGAATAGCGCGAGGTCATCGTTGCCGGCGAAGTGGAGAGCCTGGTTGAGCCATGAGCCGGCAGGAGAAATGGCGTCGGCCCAGCTTCCCGCCACCATGAGGAACACGGGCAACAGAATGGTGAAAATCGTGAGGCCGAAGCCGGGGAGACTGCGCTCCGCTCCATGGTCCACGAAATCGGCGCCCATTCCGCTGTCAACCGGCAGGGCCACGCGCGGCGCAATCAGCTTCGCGTAGAGCGGTCCGGCGACAATGGCGATGGGCACGCCAATGAGCAGCGCATAGCCGATGGTGCGGCCCACATTGGCCTTGTAGATGGCCACGGCGAGCAGCGCGGCCGGATGCGGCGGCACGAGACCATGCACCACCGAGAGTCCCGCCACCATGGGAAGGGCCACGAGGATGAGCGATGTGCCGGTGCGGCGCGCCACTGTGAACGCGATGGGAATGAGCAGCACGAAGCCCACTTCGAAGAACGCGGGCAGACCGACAATGAGGCCGATCACCATCATGGCCCAGGGCACGCGCTTCTCGCCGAAGAGACGGATGAGCGTGTGCGCCACCTGGTCTGCGCCGCCGGACTCGGCCATCATCTTGCCCAGCATGGTTCCCAGCGCAACCACGATGGCGATATGGCCCAGCGTGTTTCCCATTCCGGTCTCGAAGGAATGGATAGCGGTGTTCAGCGGCAGGCCTGCCGCCATAGCCAGTGATAACGAAACGAGAATCAAGGTGAGAAACGGGTTGAGCTTGGCGACGGAAACCAGCGCGATCAGCACGATGACCGCGATCACCGTGGACGTAATCAGAAACAGGCTGTGAGGATCGATCATGCGGCTCGCGATCTGATGTTATCGGATTGTAGGTGAATGCCACGCCCGGCGCAGGTCTACTGCACCCAGCGCGTCGATCCACGCGGCAGAAAGCGTCCTGCGCGTTGTGCGGTTGCCCCGGCGGCGGTATACGAGAGGACTCCGTTTACCCAGACCTTGAGAATGCCCTTGGCGGGGCGCACCGGATCGGCAAAAGTGGCGGTGTCGATGACGTTGGCCGGATCGAAGAGAACAAGATCGGCGGCGAAGCCCTCGCGTATGAGACCGCGCTCCGGCAGGCGGAACCTTTGCGCAGGCATGCCCGTCATCTTGAAGATGGCTTCGACGAGCGGAAACAGATTCTCCTCGCGGCAGTAGCGTCCGAGCACGCGCGGGAATGTCCCCCACAGGCGCGGATGCGGGCGCGGATCGTTCGGCAATCCGTCCGACCCGATCATGGTGGCCGGATGGGCAAGAATCTTCCTCATGTCTTGCTCCGAGATGCTGTGATAGATGGCTCCGGCGGGCTGAAGACGCCGGGCTGCTTCGAGTTGGGTTACACTCCAGATTTCGGCGATGCGCGCCAGCGACTGGCCGGCGACTTCAGGATGCGGCGTGCTCCAGGTAATGGTGATTTCGACGCGCGGGTCCACCTGGCGGAGGTCGAGCGTGCTGGAACCCGC
>DATKNQ010000022.1:0-36458 GCA_035541265.1 Bryobacteraceae bacterium | reverse complement strand
AGCAGCGCCATCAGGTCCCGCGGCCGCGTGTGGCCCGGATCGCCACCCGGCACGAACACCGCATCGATGCGCGGCAATTGCCGGAACACTTCGCCCCATTCATGTAGCGCGAATTCAACGGTCGCCGGATCGGAGTAATCGCGATCCATTGCCGGGTACCAGATCCATACATCGAGTCCGTAGGAATCGAGCAACCGCGAAAGCTCGATCATCATTCGCATCGGCGCCACCTGGAACAGCGGGCTGTCGGCGGCATCGTCGGAGCGCGGCGGAATCAGCTCGACGGCATTCGTGCCGAACACTGCCAGGTCGCGGATGTACTGCTCGTAGTCGCGCAGATTCCAGGCATCGTAGGTATTGGTCTTCGGACGATAGCCGAGCTGATGCCCGCGCAGCGCATAGCGAGGTCCGCTGGTCTCGGCGAATCCATCGGGAAGCTGGATCGACTCGCGCGCGAAGCGCAGTTCACGCAGCAGCCGACCGATGCCGAACAGGACGCCGCGCGCATCGTTGCCCGACACCGTGACGCCCGCCGCGGATGTCTGGATGCTGTAACCCTCCGCCGGTCCGCTGCCCAGCCGGATCTCGACCATCGGCCCATCGCCCGCGCGACCGACGTCCCACCGAATCCCCGATCGCCGCTCGACCTCGTCGAGCAACCACCCAACGGCCCTCGATTCCGGCCCGTTGAGTTGTTTTTGAACGGTCACTACCGCACGGCTGAGATCCAGCGCGAGTGCCGGCAGAACCAGCGTCAGAGATACAATCGCAACCGAGAAGCATAAACGGACCACCGACGCATTGTATCCCGCCGCAGTAGGGCAACAGTTCCGCGGTTTCGACGGTGCCCCACGATACATGGTGAACTCCACGTAGGACAGAACACTAGAACGTTACTTTGCCAAGGATGACTGGCCGGCGCGCGCCGGTCGCCGCCGGCAGATTGGCAGGCTGCCGATGCCAGGTGCGATACGCCAATACGGCGAAAGCGATCGCCTCTTTGGCATCCACATCGATCCCGTAATCCGCTGAAGTGGCAATCGCAACGCCCGGCAGAAACGCCGCCAGGTGATGCATGATTTGCGGATTGTGCGCGCCGCCTCCCGATACGACCAGCTCGTCGGGCGAGTACGGCGCGGCCGCCTGTGCGATCGTCGCAGCCGTGAGCACCGTGGCGGTAGTGATCAGGTCCACGAGCAGCAGTTCGGTCCTCTTCAGACGCGCGACGAACTCCGCGCCGTATTGTTCGCGGCCGGCGCTCTTGGGAGGTTTGCGGCGATAATAAGGATCGCCCAACAGGCGCGTAAGCAGCGGACGATTCAGATTGCCCTGCGCGGCGATGCGTCCGCCGCGATCGAAGTTCTGCCGTCCCTGCGTGTAGTCGCGGACGAGAGCATCGATCACCATGTTACCTGGACCCGTATCGAACGCCACGCCTGACGGGACAACGGTGATGTTAGCGATGCCGCCGATGTTCAAAACGATCCGTGTGCGGCGCGGGTGGTGGAACAGCAGGCAATCCACGAACGGCACCAGCGGCGCGCCTTGGCCTCCTGCGGCGATATCGCGCGTGCGGAAATCGGAGACGACCGGCACACCGGTGCGTTCGGCGATCACGGCCGCTTCGCCAATCTGCAGCGTGCTCGATCCGCCTTCATGGTAAATCGTCTGGCCGTGGCAGCCAATCAACTCGACCGGACCGAAACGGTGGCAAGCCCGTACGATGGCGCGCGCGTACAACTCACCGAGCAGAAAATTGAGCCGTGAGATTTCGTGCGTGGCGGTCGTCGTGTTCGAAACGGCCAGAATCGCGCGCCGCATCTCGCTCAAGTACGGCGTGGACTGGAAGCCGATGGTCGAGACGCGGCGGCCGTGAATCTCGACAATGACGACGTCGATGCCATCGAGCGACGTACCGCTCATCACGCCGGCCACTTTCATCCGCGCCTCAATTCTTCCTGCAATTCCGCGAGCAGGCGCAAGGCTTCGACGGGCCGCAGTTCGTCGATCTGCAACTTGCGAATCCGCTCTGCAATACCGTAAGTCAGCGGCTCGAACAACTCGATCTGGACCGGCCGCTCCGGCGCGGGGGAGAGTTCCTCCGTGACCACATGCTCGCTGCGTTCATGCAGCCGCAGCACTTCTTTCGCGCGTTCGATCACGGCAAGCGGCAGACCGGCCAGGCGCGCGACTTCGATGCCGTAACTACGGTCGGCTTTCCCCGGCTCGACTTTGTGCAGGAAGATGATGCGGTCGCCCGCTTCTTTCACCGAGACGCTCAGATTGCGGATGCCTTCCAGATCGGCCAGCTCAGTGAGCTCGTGGTAGTGCGTGGCGAACAGCGTCTTGGCGCGCGTGCGCGCGTGGATGTGCTCGACCACGGCCCAGGCGAGCGCCAGACCATCGTACGTCGCAGTGCCGCGGCCGATCTCATCGAGCACGATGAAGCTGCGCGGTGTGGCCGTATTCAGGATAACGGCGGTCTCGGTCATCTCCACCATGAACGTGGAGCGGCCCCGCGCCAGGTTGTCCGATGCCCCGATCCGCGTGAAGATGCGATCCATCAGCGGCAGGACGGCGGAATCGGCCGGAACATACGAACCCATTTGCGCCAGGATGGCGATGAGTGCAGCTTGCCGCAAGTAAGTCGACTTACCGCCCATGTTAGGTCCAGTGATGATGGCGATCAGATCCGTATCGGAGTTGAGATACAGATCGTTGGGGATGAATCGTCCCGACTGCTGTTCGAGGCGCTCGATCACCGGATGCCGTCCGGCCATGATGCGCATTTCGCCGTTTTCGGAGAATGCGGGGCGCGCGTAGCGATTCTCGGCGGCGACTTGCGCGAGCGTGGCGGTCACATCGATTTCGGCGATGGCCGCGGCAGTGGCGCGAATGCGCTGGGCGTGCGCCGCGCCGAACTTACGCACTTCGGCGAACAGTTCTTTTTCGAGCGTGAGAATCTTGTCTTCGGCGTCCAGCACTTTGCGCTCGTAATCCTTCAACTCGGGCGTGGTGAAGCGTTCGGCATTTACCAGTGTCTGCTTACGCTCGTAATCGGCGGGCGCCAGGTGCATGTTGGCCTTCGAGATTTCGATGTAGTATCCGAAGACATTGTTGAAGCGCACCTTCAGCGACTGAATGCCGGTGCGGGTGCGCTCACGCGATTCGATTTGCGCGATCACTTGGCGGCCATTGCGGCTGAGGTCGCGCAGTTCGTCGAGCTCTACATTGAAACCCGCGCGGATCGTGCCGCCATCGGCGAGGTTGATGGGCGGCTCGTCCGCAATCGCCTGCAGAATCTCCTCGCGCACTTCGGCCACTTCGTCGAGACGATCGTGCAGGTCGCGCAGGCGGGCGGCGCGCTGGGTTTGGAATGCGGCCTTGAGCGCCGGAATCTTCTCGAGCGAGCGGCCCAGCGTCAGCACGTCGCGCGGATTGGCGATCCCCATGGTCACCTTGGCCAGCAGGCGCTCGATATCCAGAATGCTGCTCAGCTGGCGGCGCAGTTCGCCGCGCAATATCGTCTGCTGCAACAACTCCCCGGCGGCATCCAGACGGCTTTCGATTTCCCGGCGATCGAGCGACGGACGCAGCAGCCGCTGCCGCAGCAAACGTCCGCCCATGCCGGTCTGGGTCTGATCGAGGACGTGCAGCAGGGTCGCATCCATGCGCTCACCTGCGAACAGGGGCTCGACCAGTTCCAGGTTGCGCACGGTGACCGCATCGAGCAGCATGCTTTCGGCGCGATCGTAAAATGTGGGCCGGTCGAGATGTTCGAGCGCGGCGCGCTGCGTGTCCCGAAGGTAGTGCAGGATGGCGCCCGCCGCGCACACGGCCGCCTGCTTTCCGGCTAAGCCACAGCCATCGAGCGACAGAAGCTGGAAATGATCGCGCAGCGTGCGATCGGCATAATCGACGCTGAAGATCCAATCTTCGAGATCGGTGCGCAGGTAGCGCGGAGTTTGTTCACCGCCCGCGAGCAGCGGTAAGTCCGCGGGGAACAAGACCTCGCGCGCGCCCAGTTGTTCGATCGCGGCATTCACTTCCGCGGCTTCCACTTCGGTGACGCGGAACTCGCCCGTCGAGACATCCACGTGCGCCACGCCGGCACGGCCGCCCAGGCGCGCAACGGCCGCCAGATAGTTATTCTCGTGCGAGCGGAGGGCCAGCGAATCGGTGGCGGTGCCGGGCGTGACCACGCGCGTGATTTCGCGCTTCACCAGTTTCTTGGCGAGCGCCGGATCCTCCATCTGGTCGCAGATGGCCACGCGATGGCCCTTTTGAATCAGGCGCGCGATGTAGCCTTCGGCCGAGTGATACGGGACGCCGCACATGGGGATGGCGGCGCCCTTTTCCTTGTTGCGCGAAGTCAGCGTGATTTCGAGCTCGCGCGCGGCCGCCACGGCGTCTTCATAAAACAGCTCGTAGAAGTCACCAAGGCGGAACAGCAGCAGCGCGTTGGGGACTTGCTGCTTGATGGCGTTGTACTGCCGCATCAGCGGCGTGGAGGCTTCGGAAGCCACTAGGCGTAGATCCCGCGCAGCCGGATCGCTTCGGCCACGCGGTCGAGCGCGAGCATATAAGCAGCCGTGCGGTTGTTGACGCCGTGTTTTTGCGCATACTCGACCACTGCCCCGAAGCTGTCGACCATGATCTCTTCCAGCCGCGAATTCACCAGCTTTTCGTTCCAGAAGAAACCCTGGCGGTCCTGCACCCATTCGAAGTAGGACACGGTCACACCACCGGCGTTAGCCAGAATGTCAGGGATGACGAAGATCTTCTTGTCGGCCAGGATCTGGTCGGCGACCGATGTGGTGGGACCGTTGGCGCCTTCGCAGAGGATGCGGCAGCGCAGCTTGTCGGCATTCTCGGAGGTGATCACGTTTTCGGTCGCGGCCGGTATCAGGATATCGCAAGGCAGAAACATGGCCTCGGCGGGATCCATGTTTTCGCCGCCGGGAAAATCGCGGACGGAGCCGGTCTCCTGGCGATGATCGAAAAGCGCGCGCGTGTCCAGGCCGTTCGGGTTGTACACCGCGCCATCGTACTCGATGATGCAAATGATCTTGAATCCTTCGCGCGACATGAGCTTCGACGCCATACCGCCCACATTGCCGAAGCCCTGAATCACGACAGTAGTGGCAGTGCGCGGCTTGTTGAAGCGCTTCAGGGCTTCCAGGCAGACGATCATGCAGCCGCGGCCGGTGGCTTCCGGGCGCCCGCGCGACCCGCCCAGCGCCATGGGCTTGCCGGTGACGACAGCGGTTTCGGTGTGGCGCGCGTGCATCGAATACGTATCCATGATCCACGCCATTACGCGATCGTTGGTGTTGACGTCGGGAGCGGGCACGTCGCGCTCGGGACCCAGGAACTCCATGATCTCCGCGGTGTAGCGCCGTGTCAGCCTTTCGAGCTCGCTCATCGAAAGCAGGTTCGGATCGCAGATGACGCCGCCTTTGGCGCCGCCGAAGGGGATGTTGACGACCGCGCATTTCCACGTCATCCAGGAGGCCAGCGCGCGCACTTCATCGAGCGTGACGTCGTGAGCGAAGCGGATGCCGCCCTTGCCCGGCCCACGCGCGATGGAGTGCTGCACGCGATAGCCGGTGAAAACCTCCAGGCGGCCGTCGTCGAGTTGGACTGGAATGTGGACGGTGATTTCCTTTGCGGAAGTGCGCAGGACTTTGCGCAGTCCATCGTCCAGGTTGAGGCGCGTAGCCGCCTCATCGAAGCGCGCTTCAGCCGCCAGCCAGGGATTCTTCTCCTGCTCGAGCGACAACGTGGTGCTTGCCAAAAGTAAGATCCTCCGGTTTCATTATAGGGGTTGCCCGGCGGCGAGTGGGTGGCTCAGCCTGGCATCCCGGCCCCCGGCATTTGGGGGCTCGGTGACTTTTTGATCATCATGAGGGACTTGCCTTCCGGCGTCAGACCTGGAATCCATCAGGTGTTTGAACATCCAGCGCTGAGCATCTGAAATCCCGCTCCGCGAGTATAGCCAACCGGCTGCCGCTACATACGCTCGACGCGCACGCCGCCGTTGGTCGTAGTAGCACGCACTAAATTGCCGCCTGAACCCAAATTGACGGAGATCCGCCGGCCGATTTCACCCTGCATCGTCACCGGAAAATCGATGTTCATGCCGCCGTTCACCGTACCAGTCTCAAGACGCGCCGAATAGTTGGAGGGGACCTCGATGGTCACGCCGCCATTGGTGGTGGAGACATCGCAACGGTCGCCGTCCCAATGGTCCGGCGCCAGTTCCAGATGCAACCCGCCGTTGACGGTGTGACCTTCCACCGATCCGGCCAGCTCCTTGAGCGAGACGCCGCCGTTCACCGCTTCGAATTCGGTGCGACCCCGCACGCCCAGAATGGCGATGCCACCGTTATGCGTGCGCAGTTCCAGATCCGTCTTTAGCGGAACGAAGATCTCGTAGCTGGCGCTCCAGCCGTGGCGCTCCATGCTGGGGCCGGTCGCATGCACGCGACCGCCGGCCGTCTCCACGCGGACTTGGGATACGATTTGGCGCGCGTCATCCCGATCGTCCCAGCCGGCCTCCACTTTGCTTCGCACCAGGATGTCGGTGCGGTTCGCGCCCTTGATGGAGATACCGCCGTTCGTACCGGCGTCTACATCCAGACGCCCGGTGGCGGGAATGGTGACTTCGCGCATCTCGCAATAGTGATCGGCCTTGCGCCAGTGGCTGCCGTCCTCGCAGCTTAAGCTCTTTTCCTGCGGCAACACCGCGGGAGCCAGGCATACCGCCAGAATCAGGATTCTATACACGACTTCCTCCTGTTGCTTAGACGGACGACCGCAGCGGCGGTTGGGCTGCTTAACCGCGCCGCCGTAGCTTTTTCTTGAGATCGGGCCAGAATTCGACGGTCAGATTGCTGACCAAGTCGAAGCCCATGCGCAGCGATCCCTGCAGGAAGCCGAGCCGCACCGTATCGAGCCGCGGCGGGTACCAGAGGTTGGAGAGGAACGCCGATCCGTAAGCGCTGCCGAAGCGCCACGCCGAAAAGGCCTCGCCGCCCGAGTCGGTGCGGGTGAGGGCCGTATCGCGCGCCGCGTGCGCCATCCGCCGCCAAAGGCCCTTGCGGCTGGACGGGAAATAGCGCGGATCCTGGTGCAGCGTCTGATCCAGACCGAAGGCCAGCACGCCGTGGATAACCGCGCAGCCCTCGGTCGAGGCCAAGCGGCGGCCGTAGGCCTCCCATCCATAGCCCCACTCCTTGGGAGCGTTCAATTCCTGGAGCAACCCGGCGTAGGCGAAGGTACCGGCGATCGGCCATGGCCCATAAATCGACCGGGCGTGATACCGGAGCTTGTTGAAAGGCTGCGCGGCCGGGCCCGGCAATAGCGTCACGCGGTACACGCCGGTACGGTGACGGCTGTTGGTCACCGCCAGCATGTACGATCCGGACGTCCAGGCGGCCGGAAGGGTCACTGCAGCGGTTTGGTTGGTGAACGAGACTAAGGTCAGAGCAGCGCTATCGAACGCCACGCTGGGTGCCACGCCTTGCGGGCTGAAGTTGGAACCAGTGATGGTCACCTGGTTCGCCGCATAGTCCACCGTGGCGCTGGCGATCGCGGGTGGGTCGTCCATCCCGGCCTTCAGGCAAAACGGGGCACAGGCCAGGCACACGAGCAACGTTCCAAAAGCGCCAAGTTTCATGAGCTTCTAGAGTAACGAAGTTTGGCGGCCAATGCTGGACGATAGCCAAAAAGGTTAGCGCCGCTTCAGGGCCTCCAGTTCTTCGAGCGTCCGCGGCCAGTCTTTGCCGAGCAGGCGTGAGAGGCCGCGGTCCGCCAGCACCTTTCCGCCCGTCTGGCAGCGCGCGCAATAGTTCGTTTCGTTGTCCGCGTAACGGATACGTAACACTTCCTCGCCGCAACGCGGACAGGGCTGGCCATAACGGCCGTGTACGGCCATGCCTTCGCGGAACGCTGTCACCTTCTCCGGAAACTTCTCTCGGGCTGCGGCGCCCAACCGGTCGCGCCATGCGGCCAGCGTCTCACGCGTGGCCGTGTAGAGCCGCGCGATTTCTTCCGCGGTCAGCTTGCCGGTCTGCGCGATAGGCGAAAGCTGCGCGGCGTGCAGGATTTCGTCCGAATAAGCGTTGCCGATCCCGCTGAACGTGCGTGGATCGGTGAGCGCCCGTTTCAGCGTGTGGTTCTCAAATGTGAGCGCTTCGCGGAAAGCGGCGAGGTCCGCTTGAAAGACGTCGATGCCACCGGGGTCGAGAGCGCGCAGCGCGTCTTCGCCCCGCACCACGTGCAACGAGGCGCGCCGCTTGCTGCCCGCTTCGGTCAGGGTCAGGGTGCCGTGCGCAAAATCGAAAGCCGCCAGATTCTGGCGGCCGGCCAGTTTCACGTGTGGCGGCCGCCAGTGCAAGCGGCCCGCGATCATCAGGTGCAGCACCAGCCACAGGTCGTCTGCCAGGCCGATCGCGATGCGCTTGCCCACGCGGCGTAGTCCGGCAACTTCGCGGCCATCGGCGCTGGCCAGGGGCGGCTGCATGGTCCGCAGCAGAAAAGGACTGCTGAGTCGCACGCGCTCTAGCGTGCGCCCCACAATGCGCGGCTCCAGGGCGGATATGTAAGCTTCAATGTCGGGTAACTCGGGCACTTATTCTTTGCCTAGCCATCGCAAGCGCGCAACAAAGTGGCGTCCGTCCGTACCGTAATAATTCAGGAAAAACGGCGATTCGACGGTGTTATTCACTACCGTATAGTTCTTGTGATCGGTCAGGTTGTCGAGACCGCCGCGTATGGCGAACCGGTACTTCCTCAGATGGAAGCGCCACTCCAGATAGAGGTTCAAATTGAAATACGAGGGAAAGCGGTAGCTATCCGGGGCGCCGACCACTGCGCCAGTATCTCTCTGGATGGAGAAAGGAAAACCCGTGCGGTCCTCCAGAAGGTAGGCCACGGCCCAGTTCTTTAGCCACGTGGGCAGATAGCCCCAGCTCAGGAAACGGTTCGGCGAATCCCAGGGTAGCGGTCCGGAGTTGTTCGGCCCGATCAGCAGCGGTTGATCGAGAGAGGGATCGAGCACTTCGTTGGAAGTCGCGCGCGAACGGGTATAGCTGGCCATCCATTCGTAGCGTCCCCCGATATTCTGGTGCACGATCACCTGCGCGGCATCGTAATCGTAATGCGCGGCGTTGGTCAGCGTGAACAGTTGCTCCAGGTATGCGGCGTGGTAAACGCTGGCGATCTCCGGCGGCGCCACGATCGGCGAAGAGAGCGTATTGATGTAGGCGAATCCGTCGCCGCCCCGCTTGCGGTGCAGACTCACACTGGCGCGAATGCGGTGCGGAAAATCGTGGTCCAGCCCGAGGCTCCAATTGCGGTAGAGGGGCGCTTTCAGCCGCTCATTCGGAATCGTGTACATCGACAAGGCATCCGGCAGCAGCAGCATTCCGCCGCTGGAGTAAATATCGCTGATCGTGTACTGATCCTGCGGGCGAGTAAAAAGCTGAACGATGGTCGGGTCATACACCACGGCGAATCCGCCGGAGAGGCGTGTGCTGCTCGAGCCGAACGGGGCCCACGAAGCCGCCGCCCGCGGCGACCATGACCAGCGGCGCAGGATCTCGTCCCAGTCCTCGCGGACACCCAGTTCGAAGAACAGGTTCCGCCGCGCCTGCCAATGATCGGTCACATAGGCCGATGCCGTCAGGCTCGGCCGGCTCAGATAGCCGCTGCCCTGGAAAGTAACCGAACGCAGAAGATTGCCGTTGACGCCATAGAGATCGTAGCCAGTGCGGTTGAAGCCTTGCGAATAATCCAGGCGGTCAAAGTCGGCGCCGGTCTTCAGCTGGTGTGTTCCAGCCAGGTGCCAGACAGGCAGAAACAAGTTGGTCAGGAACTGGCCGCGGCGCGAGTGCTGCGTGGAGTTAATGAAATTGTAGCCCTGCTTGCCGTTCGGGGTGATGATGTAGATGCCTTCGCCGAACGGCACCATGCGCAACAGCGTGAACATTTCGGCGAAGCCCACTTCAAGCAGAGTTCCGCGCGCCACGTAGATCTGATCCTTCAGCCCCACGAACCAGGTGCGGCCGCGCTGATCGAGCGTGGTGGATGGAGGGCTCAGCGCACCCAGGCCGAACTCGGTGGCCCTCTGGTAGTTCATCAGGAAATCGGTGTAGAGAATGTTCGATGGCGTGAGGTTCACCTGCGTGTGCAGCATGTTGCTGAACTGCAGGGAGGTAGTCGTGTCCTCGTTTCTTGGCAGGCCTGGAATGATGTTTACGTTGTAATCGGCGTCCAGATTGTCCGAGAACCAGGCGCGTCCTCTCACGATCGGGCCCGAGACGTTGAAGCGCGGCGTCCAAGCGCCCAGATGCAGTCCTTGTTGTGTGCCGATGCCCGGAATGAAATTGGTTACCGAGTAGCGAAACTGATCGTCACCGGTCTGCGTGCGGATCTGCAGGGTCCCCGCCGAACCGTGGCCGAACTCCGGTGAATAGCGCCCGTTCACATAATCGAGCGAGCTGACGGCTTCCACGCTGACCGTGGTGGCCAGGTTGCCGGTCAACGGATCGCTGATGTTGAAGCCATCCAGCAGGTAGTTCGTCTGATTCTCGCGGCCGCCATCGAAGTGCAGGCCACCATTCACGTCCGTCACCTGGCCCGGGATCAGGTTCATGGCCTCGCGCAGGCTGTGCGTCGAAGGATAGGGCACGTCCATGATCTGGATGCCGGTGAGGACGCGCTCGGACTGCGTTTGCTCTACACCTACAGCTTCGGGCGACGCTTTCACATCCACCGATTGCAATACTTCCTTGACGTGGTTCAGAATCAGCGACACCTCGCCCATGCCCGTGCGCACGTCCACCGGCAAATTCTTCACCGGCAGATATCCGGTGAGTGAGGCGGCGAACAAATACCGGCCTTCGGCGGGCACGCTGACGTTGAAAGCGCCGGTCGCATCCGAAGTGGCGAGCCACTCCTGCCCGGCCGCGTTGTGGACGCTGATCGCGACCCCGGCGATGCCCGCGTCATTTTCATCAACGGAGCGGCCGGCAATCTGGATATCGTCCGCCCGTGCGGAGACTGCGCAGGCGAAGACGAGCGCGAGCCACAGAGCTTTCACGAGCGTTTCTCGTCCATTTGGATTACTGACGGCGGCAAAGTAATCTACGATACGCCAGCCAGAGTCTCATGGTACTCATTATCACGCGGCGCGCGTCGCGATAGCCGGTAATAATAGAAATGAGATGACGGCTGAGCCTGATGCGGCCGTGGCCATCGTGCATGCCCGCGAACCGGCGGATTCGGTACTTCTCATGCGGCGTTCCGAACGCGCGGAGGACTCCTGGTCGGGGCATTGGTCGTTCCCCGGCGGCCGCCGCGATGCGCGCGATCCCGGCCCGATCCACACCGCCATGCGGGAGTTGGAGGAAGAGTGCGGCATACGGCTGCGGGCGGACCAACTGGATCGGCCGCTGCCGCTGGCCATGGCGCGCCGCCGGGCCGGGCGATATCTGCAGGTCGCCCCATTTGTCTTTCGCGTGCAGAGCGAGTGCGCCGCGAAACTGGATCCGCGCGAGGCGGCGGAGGCCGTATGGGTGCCGTTACGTGTGTTATGCGATCCGGCCCGCCATAGTCTACGCCCGGTCCACGGTCCGCCGCCGGAAGCTCTCTACCCCGCGATCGACTTGAACGGCACGCCGTTGTGGGGATTCACGTACCGGCTGATCACGGACTGGCTGGAGTTGAATCCGCGCCAGGGGGTCGAAGAGGCGGGCTTTCAGGTCGCGTGCGCCCTGCTGGACGCTTTAATCGCCCGCGGCTGCGGGCCGGCTCAGGATTGGCAGCCGCAAGGCCGCGTGAAAACCGCCGCGGTCCACGGCGCGATTCCCGTCGAGTGGGTGCGGGCGCAAACCTGGCTGGAGAAGACTCACATCCCGCGGGTCAATATGCTCGAAGTGCGGCCCGAGCGGATTCGGATGATAGGGCTGGCGTTCGAAGAGTACATCATAGAGGCACGCTAGAATGAAGGTTCCGCATGCCCGAGAGAATTTCCACCGCCCGCTCCATCTCCGGATCCATCACGCTGCCCGGCGATAAGTCGATCTCGCACCGTTATGCCATGATCGCCTCCATCAGCGAGGGCGATAGCCGCATTCAAAACTACGCCACTGGAGCCGATTGCCATTCCACGTTGCACGCGATGCGCGCGCTCGGCATAACGATCGAGGAGCAGGGCACCGAGGTTCTGATTCATGGCCGGGGACTGGATGGCTTGCGGGCGCCGGGCGTCGAGCTGGATGCGGGCAACTCCGGATCGACCATCCGCATGCTTTCCGGCATCCTGGCGGCGCAGCCGTTCACGACGCGCATCGGCGGTGATGAATCGCTCTCGCAACGGCCGATGGCACGGATCATCGAGCCGCTCGGGCGCATGGGCGCCGCGATCAACGCGCGCGAGGGCCGCTTTCCGCCGCTCGAAATCCGTGGCGCGCACCTGCAGGCGATCGAATACCCGTTGCCGGTGCCCAGTGCTCAGGTGAAGACGTGCGTGCTCTTCGCGGGCCTGTACGCCGATGGCGAGACCATCGTGCACGAGCCGGTGCGCTCGCGCGATCACACTGAAATCGCCCTCCGGGAGTTCGGCGCGGATCTGTGCGTCAGAGGCAAGCGCATCCATCTGGCGGGACGTCCTACACTGAGCGGCCGCGACCTGCTGGTTCCCGCGGACCTTTCCTCCGCGGCTTTCTTTATTGTGGCGGCGCTGCTTCTGCCCGGTTCGCACTTGGTGATTAGCGGCGTCGGCTTGAATCCCACACGCTCTACCCTGCTCGATTTTCTGGCGGGCATGGGCGCGCCGGTCCGCATCAACGAGATCGAGAGCCGCAATGGAGAGCTAGCCGGCGAACTCGTGGTGACGCATGCGCCCGTGCAGGGTGGAACCATCGAAGGCGACACCACAGCCGCGCTGATCGATGAGATCCCCGTGCTGGCTATAATCGGCGCAGCGAGCGAACAGGGACTCACCGTCCGCGATGCCGGCGAACTGCGCATCAAAGAAACCGACCGCATCGCGACTATCGTTGAGAATCTTCGCCGGATGAGGGTCACGGTAGAGGAGTTGCCGGATGGGCTTACGATTCCCGGCGGCCAGCGTTTTCACGCAGCGGAACTCGATTCGTTCGGCGATCATCGCATCGCGATGGCGTTCACGGTTGCCGCGCTGTGCGCCGATGGCGAATCGGTGATTCACGGCGCGGAGGCCGCGTCCGTCTCGTTCCCGGAATTCTTCAACACGCTGCGGCAGATCGTCCGCTGAGCATCCCGGTTACTTCGCCCCGCCGGTGCCCGATTCCTGATTCGCCGTGCCGCCAGTGGGCGTCAGCAGGCCGCCATCGGCCACCATCAGGCTTCCGGTAACGTACGAAGCCAGGTCGCTCGCCAGGAACGCGATCACGCGCGCGATTTCCTCAGGCTGCCCCATGCGGCCGAGGATGGACAGCCGATGGCAGGCGTCGAGTACCCGATCGGGATCGGGATCGAGCGACACGGCCCAGCGCAGCAAGGGCGTGTCGATCGCGCCGGGGCAGACGCAATTAACGCGAATGTGGTCCTTCGCGAAATCGATCGCCAGCGACCGCGCCAGGCCTACCAGTGCGTGTTTGCTTACCACGTACGCCATGGAGTTGCGCTGCGCCGTCAGCGATTGCACAGAGCCGACGATCACGATGGCTCCGCCCCCGCGCCGCTGCATATGCGGGATTGCATACTTGGATGCCAGGAACGCGCTACGCACGTTGGCATCCATGGTTTCGTTCCATTCCGCTTCGGATGTCGTGAGTGCCGTGCCGTAGCGCTGAATGCCAGCGACGTTGGCCAGTATATCGATGCCGCCGAAGCGTGCGGCCGCAAGCGCCACGGCCTGCTCCACCCGCGCGGCCACGGACAGATCCACGCAGAAATACTCAGCCACGCGGCCACCGGCACGCAAGGCTTCGGCGGTCGCACGCCCGCCCTCTTCGTTGCGATCAAAGATGGCCACCGCGCCATTGCGCGCTGCGAATTCGCGGGCGGCCGCCTGGCCAATCCCGGAAGCTCCACCGGTGACCACAATCACCTTGTTGGTGAAATCCATATCAGCCTGCCAAGGCCGCGCGGAAACCATCCACCGACTTAATCAGGCTATCGACCTGCTTACCTAACGGCAGATACTCCATGGCCACGTAACCCGCGAAGCCCGTCTTTTGAATCGCCTTATATATGTTGGTGTAATTCAACTCACCGGTGCCGGGATCGTGGCGGCCGGGATTATCCGCCACGTGGAAAACCGCCGTAACTGGCGCGGCTTCGGTGATGGTGCGGATCACGTTACCTTCCTGCACCTGCTCGTGATAAATATCGAACAGCAGGCGCACATGCGGATGATCCACCTCGCGGATCAGCTTTAGCCCCTCCGTGCACGTGGTCAAGAAAAATCCCTTGTGATTGATGAGCGAATTCAGCGGCTCGACAATCATGGTGACGTTCGCTTCCGCCGCCAGATCGCCGGCCCGTTTGGCGCCTTCGAGCAAGCTGGCGTATTGTTCCTCGTGCGTGCGGCCGGGGACGGCGTTGCCGCTCATCAGAATGATCTGGGGAATCTCCAGTTTGTGCGCGAAGGTGATGGCGTTGCGCACGTCGGTCAGGAAAGCTTCGCGATGCGCCGGATCGACCATCGAGACGGGCCGCTTCGACCAGTTCGGCGAGCCCAGCAGCGCGTCCATTCCCAAGCCGAACGACTGCGCCCGTTTCTTGATGCGCGCGATGTCGGCATCGGTCCACGCGGCGTACTCGTCGATCAGCTCGACGGACTGGATGCCGGCACGCGCGGTGGTCTCCAGCTTCTCTTCAAACGAACCTTCGAGCGTCCACAGCATGACGGAGCTGGTGATCTTGGCGCGCGGCTCCTTCGATTGCGGCCGGGCGAGCGCGGCCGCGGCCATCCAGGCGGCTCCGGCTTTCAACATTTCTCGACGTTGCATCAGGATGAATGCCAGAATACCACGCACATCAGGCCCCCGCTGCCGCATGTTATTCTGGGCCAAGAGTCTCGCATTGGGTGTTGAACATGCGTGAATACAGATTTACAACTCCGCAGGGCATTGTTGTTACCCGTAAGGCCAGCAAGCTCCCGTTCCGCAGAGGTCTGCGGCATTTATTGCGCGAGTTGGACAAGTATCGCGGCATTTATCTGTGTTCCGGATATGAATATCCGGGACGTTATTCACGCTGGGACATCGCCTCGACTCGCCCGCCGCTCGAGATTGTCTCCTACGACCGCCGCGTGGAATTCCGTCCGCTGAGCATTCGCGGGGAAATTCTGAACCAGATTCTGCTGCCGGTGATCGAAAGTCATCCGCACTGGGAGTCTTTCGCGTGCGTCAATGGCACCCTGTGCGGACGTCTGAAACCACTGCCCGCGCTGTTCCCGGAAGAAGAGCGCAGCAAGCAGCCCTCGGCGTTCTCCATTCTCCGCGCGTTGATTGAAGAGTTTCGCGACGAGGAAGACGGCCACCTGGCGCTGGCCGGCGCTTTCGGCTACGACCTGTTGTTCCAATTCGAGCCGATCGAAAAGAAGCTGCCGCGCGACGGCCACAAGGATCTGCACCTGTATCTGTGCGACGACATCCACTTGATGGACCGCAAGAAGGAACAGGTCGAGCGCTTCCAATACGATTTCGAACGCGAGAGCCTGTCCACGCTGGGGTTGGAGCGCACGGCGGAGCCCGTCCCGCCGCCGCCCGCGCGGGAACCCGGTCCGATCGTTTCCGATCACACTGCCGAGGAATACATGGCGGGCGTCGAGCGCGTGCGCGAGGGCATGCGCTGCGGCGATTTTTACGAGGTCGTGCTGCGGCAGACCTTCAGCACGCCCTACTCCGGTAAGGCATCCGCATTGTTCGAGCGCGTGCAGCGCGCCAATCCCAGCCCGTACGAATTCCTGCTGCAGCTCGGCGATGAGCAACTGGTGGGCGCGTCGCCCGAGATGTTCGTACGCGTGGAGGGCCAGCGCGTGGAGACGTGCCCGATCGCGGGGACCACGCAGCGCAGCGGCGATCCCATGCGCGACGCGGAGAATATCCGCGAGCTGCTGAAGTCGGCCAAAGAAGAATCGGAACTGACCATGTGCACGGACGTGGACCGCAACGACAAGTCGCGCGTCTGCGAGCCGGGATCCGTGAAGCTGATCGGGCGGCGCCTGATCGAGGCGTATTCCGGCCTGTTCCATACGGTCGACCACGTGGAAGGCATCTTGAAGGAAGGCTTCGACTCGCTCGATGCGTTCCTCAGCCACATGTGGGCGGTGACGCTGATCGGCGCGCCCAAGAAGGCCGCGGCGCAGGCCATCGAGAGCATCGAGAAAGATGCGCGCGGCTGGTACGGCGGCGCGGTTGGGATGATCCACCTGAACGGCGACATGAACACCGGCATCCTGATCCGCACGACTTACCTGCGCGAAGGTATCGCGCGTTATCCGGCGGGCGCCACTCTGCTCTACGATTCAAAGCCCGAGATGGAGAATCGCGAGTGCCACTTGAAGGCCAGCGGCTTCTTCCGCACGCTCGGTCCGGGCGAAGCGACTGTGCCTGTTTCCGTCGAGGAGACCCTGGGCACGGGAGCCCGGCTGCTGCTGGTGGATAACGACGATTGCTTCATCCACACGCTGGCGAACTATGCCCGCCAGACGGGCGCCAACGTAGTCACTTATCGCGCCGGATTCCCGCCCGAGCTGATCGCTAAAATTGCGCCGCACCTGATCCTGGTTTCGCCGGGACCCGGCCGCCCCGCGGATTTCGGCGTGCCCGAGTTGGTGAAACAGGCGGTGCACCTGGGCGTTCCGGTGTTCGGAGTGTGTCTCGGCTTGCAGGGTATAGTCGAGGCTTTTGGCGGAACGCTAGGCGTGTTGGGCTATCCGGTGCACGGCAAGCCATCGTGGGTGAAGCATCAGGGCACGGGCATCTTCGAAGGGCTGCCGGAGCGGTTTCAGGTGGGCCGCTATCACTCGCTGTTTGCGATCCCCGATGCGCTGCCCAAGTGCCTGGAGGTGACGGCCATGTCCGACGACGGCGTCATCATGGCACTGCGCCACCGCGACCTTCCTGTCGAGGCCGTACAATTCCACCCGGAGTCGATCCTGACCTCCGAAGGAGACTACGGCCTGCAGTTGATGAAAAACGTGGTGCGCCTCTACCGCGCGGCGCCCAGCGGCGCGCGCGCCTGACGCGTTAGGCGCCGATCGCCATCACGGATGGCAGATGTTGCACGTTCTTCGGCGCGCGGAACGGCTGGAAGCGATATCCGACGCTGAAAATCGTCTCGATATAGACCCCGCTATACGCGCCCAGTTTCTTGCGCAGGCGGCGGATATGCACGTCGAGCGTGCGGGTGCGGATCTGGTTGCTATAGCCCCAAACCCGCAGCAACAGCGCCTCCCGCGTGACCACGTCGCCCACGTTCTGAATGAGGAGCGCCAGCAGATCGTATTCCTTGCGTGTCAGTCCGAGCGGCCGGGCATCCAGAGATGCAGTCTTGTGTTCGAAATCCAGGTCCAGATGCTGGTCGCGGTAACGTTGCTCGTGCGTTGGGCTGATCGAAATCGGTCCCATTTGGGAACCCTCCTTTGCGTTTGCGTGCTATATCGATGCTACGGCGCGCCCGGAAGGGGGTCGTTTGGGTCTTGTAAAAGTTTTGTAAAAGGTGTAAACCGGCCGAATTTCAGGCGGGGACATAGCGATCGACGGCGATGTTTCGCGACCGCGCGCGCGTCTTGGCCACGTCATAGGCGACTTGCATGCGAAGAAGATAGTATTTGACGGTGTGGGGCAGGCCCATTTGGCCTGCGGCGGACCCTGGGCCCGCCGGCAGTGCGGGGCTGCGAGCCCCGCGCGGGGCACGGCCCCGCCCCACTACAATCGCATCCCGGTAGGCCAGAGTACCGGCTCGAAAAAAGGAGTACATCATCCCCCACCACCTGTGCCATAATGTCTCATTCACAACGGGTTCCAGGTGAGACGGAAAAAATGATCAGCAATCATGGGATCAGCCGGAGAGCTGTCATGCTCGGCACGGCGATGCTGCCCGCCTTGGGGACGGCGCGCGCCCAGAACTCGGGGAACATTGTCATCTCGAGCGCCAACGGCGAGCGCGCCTGCGCCCGGGCCATGGAGATTCTGAAGGCCGGCGGCGACACTCTGGACGCCGTCATCGCTGGCGTCAACATCAACGAAGAGGATCCCGAAGACACTTCCGTGGGCTACGGCGGCTTGCCCAATGAAGAAGGTGTGGTGGAACTCGACTCCTGCGTCATGCACGGGCCTTCGCGGCGCTGCGGATCGGTCGGCGCGATTCGCGGCATCAAGACGCCTTCGAAGATCGCCAAGCTGGTGATGGAGCGCACGGACCATATCATGCTGGTGGGCATGGGCGCTTCCAAGTTTGCCGAGGAGATGGGTTACCCGCTGCAGGATCTGCTCACCGAGAAGTCGCGCATGGCGTGGCTCACCTGGAAAACGTCGATGCACGACCCGGACGGGCACAGCAACTGGGGGCCAGGTCTGGACGCGCCGAAGCCAAAGACCATGGCGCGGCTGAAGGAAATGTTTCCGCAGGCCGGCGAGGCCGACCTGGCCTGGGCTTGGGATATGGCGGTGCATCCGACCACGGGAACCATCAATTGCATGTCGCGGAACGCCAAAGGGGAGATGTCCGGTGTCACGACGACTAGCGGCCTGGCATGGAAGATCGCCGGCCGCGTGGGGGATTCGCCGATCATCGGCGCGGGATTGTATTTGGATCAGGATGTAGGGGGAGCTGGATCGACGGGCCGGGGCGAGGAGAATATCAGGATCGCCGGCGGCCACACCGTCGTGGAGAATATGCGGCATGGGATGCCGCCGCGGGAAGCTTGTCTGGACGCTTTGAAGCGCGTCGCGAGGAATTTCGACAACGACATGGCGCGTTTGGAAAAGGTGGATTTGCATTTCTACGCGCTGCGTAAGGATGGGGAGTACGCTTCCGCCTCGCTGTGGAATGGGGAAATACGCGCCGGCCAACTCCGGCCCGCGCGCTTCGCGGTCAACGACGGAGCAGCCAGCCGTCTGGAGACCGCAGCGTATTTATTCGAACGAAAAAACGCCTGAGGATCGCGAACGATTGGATAGAATGTCGGTGCGCGATTAGACAGAAGCACTCTGACGCATGGCCCAGATCTTTCATCACAGTACAAACACGTTTTCGCGAATCACGATCTATGGCGCGATATTCGTCCTCGCGTTTCTGACCTGGTGTTTCGCCACACTCGACCGGTCGGGATATGAGACGCGCGAGGGACAAGTCCGCGATCAGCCCGTTCCATTCAGCCACGCGCACCATGTGGCCGATGACGGCATCGACTGCCGCTATTGCCACACTTCCGTCGAAACCTCCAACACAGCCAACATTCCGCCTACCAAGATCTGCATGAACTGCCATTCGGAGATCTGGAACCGCGCTCCAATGCTGGAGCCGGTGCGTGCGAGCTTTCGCGACGGAACATCCATTCTGTGGACGCGCGTGCACGACCTGCCGGATTACGTGTACTTCAATCACAGCATTCACGTGAATAAGGGAGTCGGCTGCGAAACATGCCATGGCCGTGTGGATCGCATGCCGCTGATGTATCAGCAGAACTCGCTCCAGATGCAGTGGTGCCTCAACTGCCACCGCAATCCGGAGAAGTACGTGCGGCCGCGCGCGGAAGTGTTCACCATGGGATATCAGCCGCCTGAAGACCAGGAGACTATGGGGCGCCGCCTGGTAGCGGAGTACAAGATCCAGGACGCCCGCGCGTTAACCAGTTGTTCAACTTGCCACCGCTAAGTAAAGATGAACGAACCTAATCAACCGCAAGCTGCGGGAAAGTCCCGCGAGGAAATCGAGCATCACGACCACCACGGCGCGGATGACGCGGCCCATACCGAGCGCAAGCTCGACCTGCCCGCCGTGCGCGCGTTGCTCGAAAAGTCCCACGGGCGCGAATATTGGCGCAGCCTGGAGGATCTGGCTGAGACCGACGCCTTCCAGGATTTGATGCATCGCGAGTTCCCGCGTTACGCCTCGGAATGGGAAGACGGCGACAGCCGCCGCAATTTCATTAAGTTGATGGGCGCATCGCTGGCCCTAGCGGGTCTGACGGCCTGCACCCGGCAACCGACCGAGCATATCGCGCCGTACATACGCCAGCCGGAAGAACTCGTCCCCGGGCGTCCTTTGTTCTTTGCGACCGCGATGCCGCTTGGTTCCGGCTCCACGGGTGTTCTGGTCGAGAGTCACGAAGGCCGGCCCACCAAGATCGAAGGCAATCCCGATCACCCCGCCAGCTTAGGCGCCGCGGATGTCTACACGCAGGCGTCCGTGCTTGGCTTATACGACCCGGACCGCTCGCAGGCGCTGACCCTCGATGGCGAGATTCGGTCGTGGGGCGCTTTCCTCGGTGCCATCCAACAGGCCATCAATCTGCAGCGTGCCAAACGGGGAGCCGGCCTGCGCCTGCTCACCGAGACGGTGACCTCTCCCACGCTCGCCGCGCAAATCAAGCAAATGCTGGCGGACTTCCCGTTGGCGAAGTGGCACCAGTGGGAGCCAGTCGCCCGGCACTCCGCGACGGCGGGAGCCCGTCTGGCATTCGGGCAGCCGCTCAATACAACTTACGATTTCAGCGCCGCCGGTGTGATCGTCTCGCTCGATGCGGACTTCCTCTCCTCGGGCCCGGGAAGCCTGCGCTATGCGCGCCAATTCGCCGCCAAGCGGCGCGTGCGCGGCAACCAAACGGAGATGAACCGGCTCTATGTGGTCGAGCCGATGCCGACACCCACCGGTTCGAAGGCCGACCACCGGATGCCGCTGCGCGCGGCCGATGTCGAGCAGTTCGCCTGGAGCCTAGCGTCCGCGCTCGGCGCAGAGACGGCTGGGCGCAGGGGCACACCGACTGCGGCGGACAAATGGATCGGGCCGCTGGTGCGTGACCTGCAGAATCACAAAGGCGCGAGCTTGATTATCGCTGGCGAGTACCAATCCCCGGCGGTCCACGCTCTGGCCCATGCCATGAATGCCTCGCTGGGCAACGTGGGCAAGACCGTTTTCTATACCGATCCGGTGGAAGCCGAGCCCGCCGACCAGGTAGCTTCGCTCTACGATCTGGTCAAGGATCTGGATGCCGGCGCGGTGGACCTGCTATTGGTTCTCGGCGGCAATTTTGTCTACGATGCCCCGGTCGAACTGGGCTTCCGGGACCGGCTGAAGAAGGCGCAACTGCGCGTGCATCTCAGCCTGCAGGAAGACGAGACCAGCCACTACTGCCAGTGGCACCTGCCCATGACTCACTACCTGGAGACATGGAGCGACTGTCGGGCGCACGACGGCACAGTGACGATCATGCAGCCGCTGATTGCGCCGCTCTATGCCGGCAAGTCCGCGCACGAGGTTCTGGCCATGGTTACCAATAAGCCGGAACAGTCTTCGTATGAGATCGTGAAGGCCTACTGGGCGGCACAGCACAAAGGAGCGGATTTCGAAGCCTGGTGGCGCAAAGCCGTGCATGATGGCGTAGTGCCGGACACGGCATTGCCCGCAAAGGCCGCTTCCCTGCGCGCGGGATGGGCATCACCCTCGCCGCAACCCGCGCAACCGCAAGGCCTGGAGGTCATCTTCAGGCCCGATCCAGCGGTCTATGACGGCCGGTTCGCCAACAACGGCTGGCTGCAGGAGTTTCCGCGGCCGATCACTCAATTGACCTGGGACAACGCCGCCATCATGAGCCCGCGCACCGCGCAGGAAAAAGGCGTGGTCACCAGCGATCTGATCGAGATCGCCTATCGCGGCTACAAGATGCGCGCTCCCGTTTTCATTCAACCCGGACACGCGGATGGCTCTGTCACGGTGCACCTGGGCTATGGCCGCACGCGCGCCGGCCACGTCGGCACGCGCATCGGTTTCAACGCATATGGCATGCGCACCTCTCACGCGCTCTGGCAGGATTACGGCCTGGAAGTGCGCAAGGCCGGCAGTGACTATCTGCTCGTCTCCATCCAGGACTATCACGCACTCGATACGGAGCGTCACACGATCGAGAAGGCGGACATCGCGGAATACCGCAAGAATCCGGACGTCATTCAGGAAGACTACGAGCAGCCCGCGCCCGGCCTCACTCTTTACCCTGGCTTCAAATACGACAAGTACGCCTGGGGCATGGCCATCGACCTGACGGCTTGCATGGGATGCGGAGCCTGCGTGGTAGCCTGCCAGGCGGAAAACAATATCGCGGTGGTCGGCAAGGAAGAGGTGCATCACGGCCGCCACATGCACTGGCTGCGCGTCGACAGCTACTTCCACGGCGCTATCGACGCTCCCGAGATTTACAATCAGCCGGTCCCGTGCATGCAGTGTGAGAACGCGCCCTGCGAGCTGGTCTGTCCGGTGCAAGCCACCAATCACTCGAGCGAAGGCCTGAACGACATGGTTTACAACCGCTGCGTGGGCACGCGCTATTGCTCGAACAACTGCCCCTACAAGGTGCGCCGCTTCAACTTCTTCCTGTTCTCGGATTGGACCACTCCCAGCCTGAAGCTGCAGCGCAATCCCGATGTCAGCGTGCGCAGCCGCGGGGTGATGGAAAAGTGCACGTACTGCGTGCAGCGTATCAACCGCGCCAAGATCGACGCCGAGGAAGCAAACCGCGTGGTGCGCGATGGCGAGATCCAGACCGCCTGCCAGGCCACCTGCCCCACCGAGGCGATTATTTTCGGCAATATCAACGATCCGAACAGCCGGGTAGCAAAGATGAAGTCCGAAAAGACCAACTACGGCCTGCTGGCGGATCTGAATACGCGGCCGCGCACGACTTATCTGGCGGCCTTGCGAAATCCGAATCCGGAGATAGAAGTTTAGATGCGCGCTCCAACGAATGCCGCTTTTTAGCTCACTATGCCTGACGAAAAACAAATCGTAGATGACCTGCATCCCTCGCCGGTGATCGCTCCAGGCTACACATTTGGCAGGGTTACCGACCAGATTGCCGCGGTCGTGCTGACCCGCCGGACGCCGGTGTTCTGGCTCGCGTGCTTCGCCTCCGGCTTTGCCTTGCTGCTGCTCTTCCTTTGGTCCCTGGTGTTGCTGCTCGCCAAAGGTGTCGGCATTTGGGGCATCAAGATCCCGGTCGGCTGGGGATTCGCCATCACGAACTTTGTCTGGTGGATCGGAATCGGACACGCCGGCACGCTGATTTCCGCCATCCTGCTGTTGCTGAATCAATCCTGGCGCAACTCCATCAACCGCTTCGCCGAGGCCATGACGCTGTTCGCGGTGGCTTGCGCCGGCATGTTTCCGTTGCTGCACATGGGCCGTCCATGGCTGTTCTACTGGATGTTCCCTTATCCCAATTCGATGGGCGTGCAGCCGCAGTTCCGCAGCCCGCTGGTGTGGGACGTCTTTGCGGTATCGACATATGCCACGGTTTCGCTGCTGTTCTGGTTCGTCGGCCTGATCCCGGATCTCGCCACCCTGCGGGACCGCACCAACAATCGATTGGCGCGCGGCGTCTACGGTATCCTGGCCATGGGCTGGCGCGGATCCGCGAAACACTGGTCCAATCATGAAATGGCCTCGCTTCTCCTGGCCGGTCTGGCGACGCCCCTGGTGCTATCAGTGCACACGGTGGTGAGCTTCGATTTCACCATCGCCATCGTTCCCGGCTGGCACAGTACCTTCTTCCCGCCGTATTTCGTCGCGGGCGCGATCTATTCCGGATTCGCCATGGTGCTGGTGCTGGCGATTCCATTACGCAAGGTCTACGGTCTCGAAGGCCTCATTACGGACCGGCACCTGGAGAACTCGGCAAAGGTCATGCTGGCCACTGGTTTGATCGTGGGTTATGCGTACATGCTCGAGACCTTTACCGCCTGGTTCAGCGGCAACGTCTACGAGAATGCCGCCATCTGGCATCGCATGACCGGACCTTATGCCTCGGTCTATTGGTTCCTGATCACCTGCAATATCGTGGCGCCCCAGGCGCTCTGGTTCAAGAAGGTGCGCAGTACGCCCACCCTCCTATTCATCGCCTCGCTGGTGGTGTTGACAGGAATGTGGCTGGAACGCTACGTGATCATCGTTTCGAGCCTGGCGCAGGATTTCCTGGTCTCATCCTGGCGCGTCTTCCATCCCACCCGTTGGGATTGGGCCACCTATGTGGGCACCATTGGCTTGTTCACCTTCCTGTTCTTCCTGTTCATACGGCTGCTGCCGATGATCTCGATTTTCGAGGTTCGTACGCTGTTGCCGCAAGCCAAAATCGAAGAGGAGTCGCAAGGATGAAGCCGCCTATTTACGGCGTCATGGCCGAGTTCGACAATCCCAATTCGCTGGTGAATGCCGCGCGGGAGGCGCGCAGCCGCGGCTATCGCAAAATGGATGCGTACACGCCGTTCCCCATCGAAGCTCTAAGCGAAGCGTTGCATCTGCCGAAAAGCAAGCTGCCTTTGATCGTGCTGATCGGCGGCATCCTGGGTGGACTGACCGGTTACCTGTTGCAGTATTACATAACCGTGATCTACTTCCCCATCAATATCGGAGGCCGGCCGCTGCACAGTTGGCCGATGTACATCGTGATCACTTTCGAGCTGACCGTACTGTTCGCGGCGTTGTCGGCTGTCTTCGGCCTGCTGGCTCTCTGCGGACTGCCCATGCCGTATCACCCGGCATTTAATGTGCCGAGGTTCGCGCTGGCCTCGCGCAACCGGTTTTTCTTATGCATCGAAGCGACCGATCCCCTGTTCGATCGCAAGGCTACGGAAGCGTTTCTAGACAGTCTCGATGCGCGGGAGGTTTGCGAAGTTGCGCACTAGCATCCGGACCATTTCCCTGGCGCCGCTCCTGCTGCTGGCGGGGCTGCTGGCCGGCTGCCGCCAGGATATGCAGGATCAGCCCAAGTACATCCCGTTGCGCCCCAGCTCCTTTTTCTCCGACGGGCGCTCGGAACGGCCGCTGGTGGAAGGCACCGTAGCGCGCGGCCATTTGGACGACGACACCGCCTTCTACACCGGCAAGATCGATGGCAAACCCATCGATGCCTTTCCCTTCCCTATTACGCGCGAAGTGCTGGCCCGCGGCCAGCAGCGCTTCAATATCTACTGTTCGCCCTGTCACGACCGGTTGGGCACCGGCGACGGTATGATCGTGCGGCGCGGATACCGCCATCCGCCGTCGTACCACATCGACCGCCTGCGGCAGGTCCCAGTAGGATATTTGTTCGACGTCATCACCAACGGTCTGGGCGCGATGCCGGACTACGCGGCCCAAGTAGAACCGCGCGACCGCTGGGCCATCGTCGCCTACATTCGCGTACTGCAATACAGCCAGCATGCCCCCGTGGACGACGTCCCGCCCGCGGAACGCGCGGCTTTGTCGAAAGGAGGATCGAAGTAGATGCCATCCGCAGTCGAACAGCATTCCTTCGACATCCCCGCCGATCTTCTGCAGGACATGCGCGGCTGGCGCACGCGGCTCCTGCTGGCAGGAATCGTGGCGTTGGCGCTGTGCGCCGTAGGCGGCTTCTTTAACGCCGATCAGTTCTATCGCTCTTACATCTGGTGCTACATGTTTTTCATCGGCGTGCCGCTGGGAGCGACGGCGCTGCTGATGCTGCAATACCTCACCGGGGGCGCCTGGGGTGTCGTGATCCGGCGCCAATGCGAGGCTGCGTCCCGCACACTGCCGCTGCTGGTGATCCTGTTCATCCCGATCGTCTTCGGTATCCCGCACCTGTATGAGTGGTCGCATGCGGACATCGTCGCCCGCGACGCCGTCCTGCGGCACAAGAGCGCCTATTTGAACGTGCCCTTTTTCCTCATTCGCGCGGCCGTCTACTTCATCGGTTGGAACTTGATCGCCCACTTGTTGTATAAGTGGTCGGGCGAACAGGATCGCGGCGACCAGCGGGCCGCCTCGCGTCTGGGCGCGCTCAGCGGCCCGGGCCTGGTGTTCTACGGATTCAGCGTCACGTTCATGTCCATCGACTGGGCGCTGTCGATCACTCCGCACTGGTTCTCCACCATCTACGGCCTGTTGTTCATCGCCGGCGAGGGACTTTCGGCAGTCGCCTTCCTGATCTGCCTGCTGGTGATCTTCAGCAGCCGTCCGCCGCTCTCCGATGTGCTGACGCCCCGTCACCTGCATGATGTGGGCAAGCTGCTGCTGGCCTTCGTGATGGTGTGGGCCTATTTTTCGTTCTCGCAACTGGTGGTTATCTGGTCGGGCAATCTGCCGGAAGAGATCCCCTGGTACCTCAGCCGCTTTACCGGCGGTTGGCAGTACATCGGCGTGGGACTGGTGCTGCTGCACTTTGCTCTGCCCTTCGCGTTGCTGTTATCGCGCGACCTGAAGCGTAACTTCAACTTACTGCGATCGGTCGCGATCATGGTGCTGGTGATGCGCTTTGTGGACCTCTACTGGGTGGTCGCACCGGACTTCCATAAAGCGCACTTCACCATAAGCTGGATGGATTTCCTGCTGCCGATTGGTTTGGGCGGTATCTGGTTGGCCACGTTCCTGTGGCAGTTGGAGCGGCGCCCGCTGATCCCGCTGGGAGATCCGCATTTGGAGGAGGCTCTGGAACATGGACGAGACTAAGCCGGAAATCGGCGAAGAGCCGCGCAACCCACATGTCCGTCACGAACCGGGCGACGTCAATGCTGTTTTTCTTACTAAGTTCGGCATCGGGATGGCCTTCCTGATCGTCGTGATCTTATTCGGGTTGTGGGGACTTTTTGAGTACTTCGTGAAACGTGAGGCAGAGCTGGGCCCGCCCCCCTCTGAGGGAGTAGGTGTGACTGCTCAGAAACTGCCGCCCGAACCGCGCTTGCAACCCAATCCGCCACGTGACATGCGGGCCATGCGCGCGGCGGAGGATCAGCTTCTGAATCAATACGCCTGGGTCGATCCGGACAAAGGTATCGTCCGGATACCGGTCGCCCGGGCCATGGATTTGATTGCCCAACGGGGACTGCCGGTGTTACCCGGGAGAAAGCCGCAATGAGTTTGTTGAAAGTCACCACGTGGATTGCCACGCTGGCTGCCGTCCTCAGTGTTACTGCCTGGGCGCAGCCCGGCCAGCTCGCGCCGGCTCAGCCGTCCGCTCTGCGGGACCCCAATTCGAAGCCTACGCCTCTGCCGGGAGCCTTGCAGGGAGTCTCTCTCGAACAGAAGCTGAACCAGCAGGTTCCGCTCAATCTGGTCTTCCATGACGAATTCGGCCGCTCCCAGCCGCTTTTGACTTACTTCAGCGGCCAAAAGCCGGTAATCCTCGCCTTGGTCTACTACACTTGCCCGATGCTTTGTAACATGATCCTGGACGGCGTTGCCAGCAGCCTCCGCGTGATCTCTCTCGATCCGGGCAAGGACTTTGAAGTCGTGGCCGTAAGCTTCGATCCGCGGGATACGCCCGAGACCGCCGCGGCCAAGAGAACCAGCATCCTGCAACGTTACCGGCGTCCGGGGACGGACAATGGCTGGCACTTTCTCACTGGAGACCAGGCATCCATCCAGGCACTGACTTCGTCGGTGGGCTTCCGCTATAAGTACGACGCCAAGACCGGCCAGTTCGCCCACGCGAGTGCCATCATGATTTTGACCCCGCAAGGCAAGCTGTCGCGTTATTTCTACGGCGTGGAGTATTCCCCGCGAGATCTGCGCCTGGGCCTGGTGGAAGCCTCCCAGGAAAAGATCGGCAATCCGGTCGACCAGATTTTGTTATTTTGCTACCACTACGATCCGGCCACGGGTAAGTACGGCGCCATCGCTATGAACATGGTGCGTTTCGGCGGCGCCACTTTCGTCCTGCTGGGCAGCACATTTCTATTCGTAATGTGGCGTCGCGACTGGCGTAAAGACCGAGAGGCGTTGAGGCGGGCTAGATAAATTCATGGGTACAGAACTACCTCTATTTCCGGTTGAAGCATCCACCGTTGCCCCTCAGGTGGATCATCTATTCTTTTTCCTGCTGGCCGTGGCGGCCTTCTTCACCGCCGCCATCTTTGTCACGATCTTCTATTTCGCGATCCGGTACCGCCGGCGCTCGGAATCGGAGATGCCCGTCCCGGTCCACGGCGTGATGGCGCTCGAGATCACCTGGAGTGTGATTCCGTTTGGTCTCACCATGGTCATGTTCGCTTGGGGCGCGAGCGTGTTCTTCCGTGCCTCCCGTCCTCCCGACGGCGCGCAACAGATCTATGTGGTCGGCAAGCGCTGGATGTGGAAACTGCAGCATATGGAAGGGCAGCGCGAAATCAATGAACTCCACATTCCGGTTGGCCGTCCCGTCAAGCTGACTATGACGTCGGAGGATGTGATTCACAGTTTCTTTGTTCCCGCCTTCCGCACCAAGGCCGATGTCCTGCCCGGCAGGTACACCACTACCTGGTTTCAGCCGACCAAAGTCGGTAAGTATCATCTGTTCTGCGCGCAATACTGCGGTACCAAGCATTCGGCCATGATCGGGTGGATCTATGTGATGGAGCCGCAGGACTATCAGACGTGGCTTAGTGGCGGAGCGACTGGTTCGCTGGCATCCACGGGCGAGAAGCTGTTTCAAGACCTAGCCTGTTCCAATTGCCATCATCTCAACGACCAGGGGCGTTGCCCCAACCTGCGCAATGTGTTCGGCAGCAACGTGCTGCTCTCCGACGGCCGCACGATCAAAGCGGACGAGGGCTACATCCGCGAGTCGATTTTGAATCCATCGGCCAAGATCGTCGCCGGCTATCAACCGATCATGCCGACATTTCAGGGGTTAGTCACTGAGGAGGGGGTGTTGCAGCTCATCGAGTACATCAAGTCGCTGACGCCCAAGCCCGTCCCGGCGGCGCCCGGAACAACGACGGCTGTCTCGCCACGAAAGATATCCAAACAATAAGTATATGATTACCGAAGCTGTCCAAGAACGAGAAACTTACCTGAATGCGAGCTATGGTCTCAAGTCCTGGCTCCTCACCAAGGACCACAAACGCATCGGTCTGTTGTATCTCGGCACCATCACCTTCTTCTTTTTTCTTGGTGGCATTTTCGCGACGCTCATCCGGCTCGAATTACTGACCCCAAAGGGCGACCTGGTTTCCGCCGACATATACAACAAGCTCTTCACGCTGCACGGCGTGATCATGATCTTCTTCTTCCTCATCCCTTCGATCCCCGCCACCTTGGGCAACTTCTTTCTGCCCATGATGATCGGGGCCAAGGATCTGGCTTTCCCCAGGATCAACCTGCTCAGTTGGTATCTGCTGGTGATCGGCGGCTGCTTCGGCATCTATGCCATGCTGGCCGGCGGCGTCGACACGGGCTGGACCTTCTACGTCCCCTACAGTAGCACTTACTCGAACACTTATGTGGTCGCCACCGGCCTGGGAATCTTTATCGCCGGCTTCTCCTCAATCCTGACCGGTCTGAACTTCATCGTGACGGTACATCGCATGCGCGCGCCGGGCATGACCTGGTTCCGCATGCCGCTCTTTGTGTGGGCGAACTACGCGACCGCCCTGATTCAGGTCCTGGGCACGCCGGTCCTGGCGATCACTCTGGTGCTGCTGATCTGCGAGCGCAGCCTGCACATCGGCATCTTCGACCCCGCGCGCGGCGGCGATCCCATTCTGTTTCAGCACCTGTTCTGGTTCTACTCGCACCCGGCCGTTTACATCATGGTTCTCCCCGGCCTCGGCGTCGTCAGCGAGCTGGTATCCACATTTTCAAAGAAGCCCATCTTCGGTTATAAGTTTGTGGCTTTCTCGAGCGTCGCCATCGCCGTACTGGGCTTCCTGGTCTGGGGACACCACATGTTCGTTTCCGGGCAGTCAGTCTATGCTGGCCTGGCGTTTTCGTTTCTCAGTTACTTTGTGGCCATCCCATCGGCGATCAAGGTGTTCAACTGGACCGCGACGCTGCATAAAGGCTCCATCAGTTACGCCACGCCGATGCTTTACGCCTTCGGATTCATCGGCCTATTCACCATCGGCGGCCTGACCGGCCTGTTTCTCGCGTGTCTCGGCGTGGATATCCACGTACACGATACTTATTTCGTCGTCGCGCACTTCCACTACATCATGGTCGGCGGTGCGCTCATGGCTTACCTGGGCGGCCTGCATTATTGGTGGCCGAAGATGACCGGCCGTATGTATCCGGAAGGCTTCGCCAAGCTTTCTGCCTTGACGATTTATCTGGGCTTCAACTTGACCTTCTTCCCGCAGTTCATTCTCGGATATCTCGGCATGCCGCGGCGCTACTGGACTTATCCGGACGAGTTTCAAGTCCTGCACGTGATGTCCACGGCGGGCGCTTCCGTGCTGGCTGTCGGATACGTGATGCCGCTGATCTATTTCATCTGGTCGCTGCGTTACGGTGAAATCGCCGGGCCGAATCCCTGGGGCGCCACCGGCTTGGAGTGGAAGACGGCCTCCCCCCCGCCGGCGCATAACTTCGACGAAACACCGGTTGTTACTACTGAAGCGTATGACTACGCCGCGCTGGAGGCGGCTAATGTTGGCTAGTCACACTGAGACTCTCGCTCTTCGCGAGCAATTCGAGACACCCGCGCAGCAGAAGGAAGCGTCCTCGCTGGGGATGTGGATCTTTCTGGTGACTGAAGTCATGTTCTTCAGCGGCATGTTTCTGGCGTACACCGTCTACCGCGCCGCATTTTCGCAGGTCTTTTCCGTCGCCAGTAACACGCTCAATGTCGTCATCGGCGCGGTGAACACCAGCGTGCTGATTTGCAGTAGCTTCACCATGGTGCTGGCCGTGCATGCGGCCCAAATCGGCAGCCGCAAACTGCTGATCCTCTTTTTGATTTTGACGATGCTCCTGGGCGGAGTCTTTCTGGGCGTGAAGGCTTACGAGTGGAACCAGAAGTTTGAGGAGCATCACGTGCCCGGCCCCACGTTCCATCTGGACGGCACCACTCAGCAGGGCCAGGCGCAACTGTTCTTTTCGCTCTATTTCGCTATGACCGGCGTGCACGCCTTGCACATGGTCGTGGGAGTCGGCATCCTGCTGACTCTCTTGATTCAGGCATTCGCCGGACGGTACACCGCGGAGTACAACACGCCCATCGATATCGCCGGGCTGTATTGGCACTTTGTCGATATTGTCTGGATCTTTCTATTCCCGCTGCTCTATCTCATCGGCCGTCACCATCACTAATATGCACGAACACATCGATTCGATAAAGACATACGCCGTCGTATTTGTGGCGCTCCTGTTCTTGACGTGGACCACTACCTTCGTGGCTACCATTGATCTGGGGCCGTTTAACGTGGTAGTAGCGCTTGCCATCGCCGTCGTCAAGATGATGCTGGTAGTGCTGTTCTTCATGCACCTACGCCACAGCACGATCTTAATGAAGGTGGTGATCGGCGGCGGACTGATGTGGCTAGGCATTCTGCTGCTTTTCAGTCTGGCCGACTTCGGCACGCGCGGCTGGCTCCCGGTGCCCGGCAAGTAGCGTACGCGCCCCGCCTCGACTCGCGTAAGATAGGAGTTCAGGCATGAGTTCCCAACTGATCCTCCGCCTGGTGGGCCTGCGCTACCAGTTGCTCTGGGCGCAGACCCGCACGCGCAACGGGCGGATCGCGCTGTTCTTCGCCGGTTATAGCATCGCTATCCTGGTCATCATTCTTCTTACAGCCGGCGGATACGGGGCCGCGCTCGTCTCTGTGCACTCCGGCCATGCCGAGGCCGTCGCGCAGGCCGTGCTGGGCGGCCTGTTCCTGAATGCGCTGATTATCTCGGTGGTCACCGGGTTTGGCATCAACAGCGCCTTCAGCGACGTTGCTCTTCGCCGTTTCGCTTTGCGCGCCGGAGAACGTCTCGCGGCGCGCCACTTGACCGGCATCCTGGAGCCGGTCTGGATTTTTCTGTTGGGTCTGGGTCTCGGCCTTTCCACCGGCATGTACGTCTTTGGCGCGGGCAGTTTCTGGCTGGGTGCGATCGCCGTAGTCCTGATGGTTGCGGCTGACTACTTATTGGCGCGCGTGCTGGCTACTCTGATCGAGTGGCTGTCGCATGTGCGCGGCGGCACCGCCATCCTGTTTGTGTTGTTGATGACCATCTGCCTCACACCGGGATTAGTCATCCCGCGGCTGGCGCGCGCACATGGCGCGAAGCAGGCAGTTATGGCATGGCTGGCCTACTCGCCGCCTTTCGCCGCAGCGGCCCTCACCGTCAGGGCCGAATCCGCCGGACTGCTTCAGCAATTAGGCATCCTGGCCGGATGGATCGTGGCGCTCGTCGTTTTGCTCGCCTGGCTCGAGCGGCAAGCCGCCCTGCCCCGCACCGCGGCAGCCGCGGCGGTCACCTGGAACGACAACTACGAGCGCGCCGCCTCGATCTTCGGTCCGGCGATGGCGCCCCTGGCCGGCCGTACCTTGCGCTACTACGTGCGCTCCAACAAGGTGCGGTTCAACTACATCGCCGCCCTTCCCATCCTCGCGTTCTTGACGTTCGGACCCAATCAAGGGCCGGGCCATCCGCACTACTTCCTGCGCGCTTTGGGCACATTCACCATCGCGGGATTTCTGGGAACCGCGGTGATGGCCACGAACCAGTTTGGATTCGATTCTTCGGGTTTCCGGCGCTACTTCCTGCTACCCGTGCCACCCGGTGAGATTCTGCGCGCCAGCAGCTACACGGCGCTTTCCCTGGGTGGCCTCCTAGTCGCCGCCGCTATACTGCTGTGGACCCTGTTCGCGCCCGTGCCCTTCGACCCGCGCATCGAGTGCATGCTTCTGGCGGCTGGCGTGGGAGGTCTTTATCTGTTCAACGGGTTGGCCATCTGGACTTCGCTGCTCTCGCCGCGGCGCACCAATTTCGAAACCACCTTCGGCAACCAACTATCGCTCCCCGCGAACGTGTTGCTCATCGGCGGAGTGCTTGCGGCAATCTTCGGGGGCATGCTGTTGAACAACTCGGTCAGCCAGGAAGTGGTGTTGCATAACTGGTGGATGGCGGTCCTGTTTGCTGTGTTGGCCGTCGCTTTCTATCTGTATTCCCTGCGGCGAGGCGCGCGCATATTTGTCGGCCGCCGCGAAATGATTTTGAACACGCTCGAAGGGCGCAACTAATCGTGGCTGCCGCTATTCAGATTTCGAACCTCACCAAGAAATACGGCGAGACACTCGCCGTCGAGAATCTCTCGCTGACCGTGCCGGCCGGCACGCTCTTCGGATTCCTCGGGCCGAACGGCTCCGGCAAGAGCACCACCATCGGCTGCCTCACCGGCCTGCTCGACCCGACCGGAGGCGAGATCCGCATCCTGGGCGAACCGTTTCACGACGGCTCCGTCTCACTGAAGCGACGCATGGGCGTGATGCCCGAATCGCTGGGACTGTTCGATGCGCTCTATGCGCACGAATTTCTGTTCTTCCAGGCGCGCATGTTCGGCCTGGACGAAGTGACCGCCCGCCGCCGTGTGGACGAGTTGCTCGCGGCCATGGAACTCGACGGCACCGGCAAGAAGCGCCTGTCGGAGTTCAGCGCCGGCATGCGCAAGCGCGTGGCATTCGCCGCGGCCGTGATTCACGCGCCGGAGTTGCTGTTTCTCGATGAACCGTTCGAGAGCATCGATCCGGCCGGCGTCGCGTCCATCAAACAGTGGCTGCATAAGATCACCGCGCAGGGCCGCACCATCTTCCTGACCACGCACGTGCTCGAGACCGTGGAGCGCCTGTGCCAGCAGGTGGCCATCATCCGCAGTCCCGGCAAGCTCGTGTGGCAGGGCGATATCACGGCACTCGACCGCAACGAGACAATCTCGCACGACGGCCGCGAATTCCGCACGCTCGAAGAACTGTTCCTGCATCTGACCGGCGAGCGTTACGCGCAGCTCGACTGGCTTTAGAGTTTTCGCAGCCTGGTTGCCAGTTCCGCGCCGCGCACGAATTCGGCCTGCGCGCCGCGCGTGCGCAGATTCTCGCGAAGCTGCTCGAGCTCGTTGATGTACGCCGTCAAAGCCTCTTCGATGGATCGCGCGTTGGTGGCCAGAATGTCGCGCCACAGATCATAGGAACTGAGTGCCAGTCGTGTGCTGTCGATCAACCCCGGCCCGGCGACTCGCAGATCTTCTGGCGCGGCGAGATTTTCCGCAACCGTCGCGGCGAGCGCGGTTGAAGCAAGCTGCGGCAGGTGCGAGGTGAACGAGACCAGCCGGTCGTGCTCGGCTGCCCCAACCACGATGACCTTGGCGCCGATGCGCGACAGCCATTCGATGAACTCCCGCGCCGCGGGCGTTTCTAGTTCTTCCGGAGCGCCCGGCGTGAGCACATAAGTGCGGCCGCGAAACAAATCCGCATCCGCTTCCGCCGCGCCGCGTTTTTCCTTGCCCGCCAGCGGATGACCTCCCAGAAACTGGCAGCGCCGCAGCAGCTTGTGCGCTTCGGTCACGATGACGTGCTTGGTGCTGCCGGCATCGGTGACCAGAGCGTCCGGACGCACCAGCGGGCCGAGGTGATGCAGCGTGTCGAGAATGCGTCCGATGGGCTGCGCGAGATAGATCAGATCGGCCGCGCGGGCCGCTTCCTCGAGCGTGACGCCGCGATCGATGGCGCCCCGGTCCAGGGCCGCGCGCACGGAAGCATCGGAGCTGACGCCCAATATCGTGCCGCGAAAGCCGGCCTGTTTCAGCGCGAGTCCAAACGATCCGCCGATCAGCCCGACGCCGACGATGGCGACCGTATCCATCAAATGCTCCGGCCGACCGCAGGCGCGATCATGCGTAGCTGCTTCATCAGATCTTCGAACTGTTCCGGCCGCAGCGATTGCGCGCCATCGCTCAACGCACGATCGGGATCCGGATGGACTTCGATCAGCAAGCCATCGGCGCCGGCGGCCACGGCGGCGCGCGCCATAGGCGCTACTTTGTCGCGACGCCCGGTGCCGTGCGACGGATCGGCCACCATGGGCAGGTGCGACAGCTTCTTCACCACCGGGATCGCGGAAATATCCATGGTGTTGCGCGTGTAGGTCTCGAACGTGCGGATGCCGCGCTCGCACAGGATCACTTCGTAGTTGCCGCCCGCCATGATGTACTCCGCGGAGAGCAGCAGTTCTTCGATGGTCGCCGAGATGCCGCGTTTCAGCAGCACCGGCTTGCGCTGCTTGCCGAGCTCGCGCAGCAGGTTGAAGTTCTGCATATTGCGCGCGCCGACTTGCAGGATGTCGGAGTATTCGGCCACCAGCGGGATTTGCGTCTGATCCATCACCTCGCTCACGACCAGCAGACCGTTGCGATCGGCCGCTGCGCGCAGCATCTGCAGACCTTCCGTGCCGAGACCCTGGAAACTATAGGGCGAGGAGCGCGGCTTGAACGCTCCGCCGCGAATCACACGGGCGCCCGCGCGCGCCACCTGCCCGGCCACACACTCGATTTGCTCGCGGCTTTCGACGCTGCACGGCCCGGCCATCACGACGACCCGCTCGCCGCCGATCTCCACGCCGCCGATCTTGACGACCGTGCCGCCGGGATTGAAGTTGCGGCTGGCCAGCTTGTAGGGCGAGGCGATGCGGTGCGCCTCTTTCACGCCTTCCATCACCTCGAAGATTTCGAGGTCCACATCCACCTTGCCGCCCACGCCGCCGAGCACGGTGTGTATCACGCCGGTCGAGCGGTGGACGTCGTAGCCTTCGCTGATCATGCGGTCGATGACGGCTTGAATCTGGGGCTCCGTGGCCCCCTGCTGCATCACGACTAACATTTAGGAATCTCCGTCCGCATTCGTTTCCATGCGGATTCTTTGAATGGTGCGCATCTCGTCGATGATGCGCTCGAAGATGCGCTTGACGGCATCCGGGGTGAGCGGCCCGCCGTTGTGACTGGTGATGTTTTCGAAAACCTGATCCTCGCGGCGGGGCTCGTAGATCGGCAGCTTGGCCGCGCGCTTGACGCGGCCGATATCCTCGACCACGCGCGTGCGCTGGTTGAGCAGATCGAGCAGGCGCAGGTCGAGCGCGTCGATCGACGTGCGATATTCCTCGAGCGCTTTGATTGCCTCTTCGCGCGTCATGACGTGCGGGCCGCGCGCAGGCCGAAGCCGTGCTTCAATTCGCGCGCGAAGGATTCGAGCTGGATTTCGAGCGAGGCATTCTCCGCGTTCTGCTCGATCAGCCGGACGATGGCGCTGCCCACCACCACGGCTTCCACCTGGCTGCCGAGCTCCGCCACGTGCTCAGGCCGCGAGACGCCGAAACCCACCGCCAGCGGCAAATCGGTGACCGCGCGCATCGCACTCACCAGCGGCGCGACGGCGTCAGAAAGCGACTCGCGCGCGCCCGTGACGCCCGTGCGTGAGACAAGATAGACAAAGCCCGTCGAGTAATGCGCCACCAGCCGCAAGCGCCGCTCGGTGCTGGTGGGCGCGGCCAGAAAC